>CAZUAS010000001.1:0-80145 GCA_964618515.1 uncultured Ignavibacteriales bacterium
GAGATAATGAGCGGTGACTGGAGTTCAGACGTGTGCTCTTCCGATCTATATGTAAGAAAATAAAAATTAACCCCCCGCCTAACGGTTTGAAACCTTTTTTCAACCTTTTCGTAATTCTGACTATCGATATTCTCTTAACTTTATAAAGGAGAAAGTAACATGGTAAAAAAAATTACCCTGGTCATTATATCCCTTATCCTAATTATTCTGGTTTTATTCTTTGTCTTTGATTCCAATGCCAAAAAGAACGATGTTTTAAAGACTGTTGCTGTCGCCAGGGGTTCAATAATTGAAAAAGCCCTGGCTATAGGCACCATTGACCCGGAAAAGGAAATTTCGATAAAATCCCCCATCGCCGGTATTGTTAAAAAAACATTCGCTGATATCGGCGACCAGGTAAAAATCGGTGACCCGCTTTTTGATATTGCACCTGACCCGACCCCGGTCGAATACGCCGAAGCCAAGCGGCAGGTTGAACTGGCCGAGGTTACTTTCAATAATGTCACCCGGGAGTATGAGCGGGTCAAAAGTCTGAACGAAAAAAATCTCATTTCCAATCAGGAATACGAATCAAAAATGGCCCAGTATGACGAAGCCAAACTTCGTCTGAACCTGGCCCGTGAAAAACTGGCTCTTATCGAGTCCGGTCAGACGGAAGTCGCCGGTCGTAATATCGATAACATTATCAAGTCCACCATTGACGGGACGGTATTGTCTCTTTTGGTAGAGGAGGGCGACCCGGTGGTACCCCTGACCTCCTATCAGGCCGGCACCGACCTGATGACGCTGGCACGTATGGAAGAACTGGTTTTCAAAGGCTGGGTGGATGAAATCGATGTCGGCAAAATAGCCGCGGGCATGCCGGCAGAGCTGGAAATAGGCGCCCTGCCCAACGCGGTCGTAACCGGGATTATAAGTAAAATATCTCCGAAAGCGGAAAAGCGTGAAGGTTCCACCATGTTCGAGGTGGAAATCAGTTTGGACGAAAAAGGAGGAAAATATTTACGCGCCGGGTACAGTGCCAATGCCAATATCATCATCAACAAGCGGGTAGATGTACTCATGGTCCCGGAGCGGCTGGTAACAATCAGCGATTCGACCGTTACCGTTGAAACCCAGGATACCTCCGGTATCATTACCACCCGACCGGTAACGACCGGTCTTTCGGACGGCATCAATATTGAAATTGTGAGCGGTTTGACCGAAGGGGAACTGGTGGTGGAACGTCCTCCCCGGGAAATCAAACCCTGGGATTGATTGATTATATTAAGGTTTCATCATGTTGCCCCTTATAACAATAAAACAATTCCTCAACGACCTTCGGCGCCAGAAACTTCGAAGCCTGTTGACCATGTTCGGTATTTTCTGGGGAAGCTGCGCGATCGTGCTGCTGTTCGCCTTCAGCAAAGGTATCGGCGATGCCCAGCTCAAATCCTCCAAGGGTATGGGTGACAATATCTGCATTTTCTGGCCGGGTTTGACCAGCAAGGAGTACAAGGGTCTGCCCAAAGGACGGCGGATCTGGCCTACCGAGGATGATATCGAATTACTGAAAAACACGGCAATGTCAATCGGCCGGATATCCCCGGAATTTCGCCGCTGGAGTCAGTTTATCAAATATAACAAAAACCTTACGCGCAGTCCCGTAATCGGCGTCTGGCCGGAGTTCGGCCTGATGCGTAACCTTATCCCCGATATCGGATCCCGCTTCATAAACAACATCGACCAGGCCGAGCGGCGGCGGGTCGTCTTTATCGGCAATATCCTCAAAAACGACCTGTTCGGCTCAGAGAGCGCCGTCGGCAAGCAAATTCTTATAAACGACGTCCCCTTTACGGTCATCGGAGTCATGAAAGAAAAAAAACAGGATTCCTCCTACGGTGGCCGTGACAGCCGTATCGCCTTTATCCCCTCCTCCACATTTCGCAATATGTACTCGACCCGCTATCTCAGTAATTTCGTGACTCAGGCGGCCGCGGATTTCACCATGGAAGACACCAAACAGGAAATTTACAATATCATGGGCAAAAAATATCAATTCGACCCCACCGATTCGCAAGCTCTGGGGACTTGGGATACTACCGAGATGTTTACCTTTCTTAAAAACTTTTTCCTGGCATTCAATTATTTCCTGGTCGGGATAGGCATAACCACTCTCATAACCGGGGCAATCGGGGTATCCAATATCATGAATGTCGTCCTTGAAGAAAGAACCAAGGAAATCGGTATCAAGATGGCGCTCGGCGCCAAAAAGAGCATGATATTGTCACAGTTCATCCTGGAAACTTTTTTAATCACCGGCATCGGGGGCATCCTGGGCTTTTTATTCGCCTGGTTGATTATCACCCTGGTACCCTATATGAACCTTGAGGAATACATCGGTGCCCCTCAAATCAATCTCCAGGTCGGCTTTTTAGTGACCGTTTTATTGGGCATGGTTGGTTTCCTGGCCGGCATTTTCCCCGCCCGGCGCGCCGCCAACCTGCAACCCGTACAGGCTCTAAAACTGTTTTGAGAAATTATGCAACTGATAATTTTATACAATACTTTCATCCGGGATTTTCGAAAACAAAAAAAACGAATCACCCTGACCCTTATTGCCCTGGCCTGGGGGACCATCTCCATCATGCTGTTGCTGGCGTTCGGCGAAGGACTGCACCGACAGTTGAGTATCAATAAGAATGGCACCGGTGAAAATATCGGTATCCTCTGGTCGGGTCAGACGACCAAAGCCTACCGGGGTATGGGTAAGGGACGACGCATCTGGTTACATAAAGAAGACCCCGAGTACCTGGCCGCGCAAATCCCTGAAATTGAAACTATCGGCGGCGAATACTCCCGCTGGGGAGTCCGGATACGATTCAAGGACAAGGTTTTAAACGAACACGTTACCGGTATCCCCCCCTGTTACCGGGAAATCCGCAACCATATCCCCCAGGAAGGCGGCCGCATGATAAACCAGATTGATATGGATGAAAAACGCCGGGTAGTCTTTCTGGGTTCCGATTTAAGAAAACGCATGTTCGAAGATGAGGACCCCATCGGCAAACAGATTTTACTCAACGAAATCCCCTTTACCGTCATCGGGGTAATGATTGAAAAAATACAAATGGGCAATTACGAGGGTATGGATGAGGATATAGCAGCTATTCCGGCCACCACCTATAAAGCCATCTTCGGCGACCCATACCTCGATTATATCGTTTACCGGGCATACCACCCGGACCAGATGGCCGAGATTGAGAAAAAAATTTATCGCGTCCTTGGCGCTAAATATAACTTTGACCCCACCGATGACCGGGCTATTTCCATCTGGGATATCGCTTCCGGTTCCAGAGAGTTCAACAACATGATGCTGGGAATGAAGATATTCCTGGGCATCATCGGTTTTCTGACTTTACTGGTAGCCGGGGTCGGGGTAGCCAATATCATGTATGTATCCATCAAGGAGCGCACCCGGGAAATCGGCATCAAGATGGCGGTCGGCGCCAGAAAATCGCTGATTCTCTATCAATTTCTGGTCGAAGCCCTGATTATTACCTTCAGCGGCGGTTTTTTGGGCATGTCGCTCAGTTATATTTTAACGGAGGGCTTTAAACGTCTGCCGTTGGAGAACCAGGTTCTGGATTTCATGGGACGACCGACAGTTTCTCTGGAAATCGGCCTGGTGGTAATTACCATCCTGGGAATTTTAGGCCTTGTTTCCGGTATATTCCCGGCTATAAGAGCGGCTTCGACCAATCCGGTAGAATCACTGAGGTATGAATAACGTTCTTTTTCGGAGTTAGACACAATGATAATAATGCAAGATATCATTAAAACTTACATTATCGGCCAAGTGACATTTCAAGCTCTTCGTGGCATCAACCTGCACATTAAAAAAGGCGAGTTCGTCGCTATCGTCGGTCCATCGGGTTCCGGTAAATCGACGCTTATGAATATCGCCGGTTGTCTGGATGTTCCGACCAGTGGAAGTTACCTTCTGGACGGAAAACAGGTAAGCGAATTCAACTCCAACCAGCTGGCGGAAATCCGCAATAAAAAAGTCGGCTTCGTCTTCCAGGCATTTAACCTTCTGCCTTATGCCACGGCCTATGAGAATGTCGAGGTACCGCTGTTATTTGCCGGAGTCAACCGCCGTAAGCGTAAAGAGCGTATTACCCAGCTACTGGGACAGGTGGGACTGGCGGACAAAGCCGCCAATAAACCGACCGAAATGTCGGGAGGGGAAATGCAAAGAGTCGCCATCGCCCGCGCCCTGGCCAACGAACCGGATATCATTCTTGCCGATGAACCAACCGGCAACCTTGACAGCAAATCCGGTCAGCAGATTGTCAATATTTTTCATGAATTGTGGAAAATGGGCAAAACCGTCCTCATCATCACCCACGACAGCAATATCGCCGGGCGGGTGGAACGCATTATACAATTAAAAGACGGTCAGATAGAAAACTCCCACTCACCGGCAGCGGTTTAATTATCCCTCTTTTTTATCTTCTTCCTGTGATGTCAGCAGACTTAAGAAAATAACGGCCAGGAACGCCAGGATAAAAGCGGGCACCAGTTCGTAAACGGCGTTTTTCAAAAAAGCCACTTCGCGCCAGATAACCGCCACCACCGAGCCGGTAACCAAACCGGCGATGGCACCGGCTTTATTGGCTCGCTTCCATAAAAGACCCAGGATAACCACCGGTCCGAAAGCCGCACCCATTACTCCCCAGGCGTATAGCACCAGGTGAAAAATGACCCGGTTTTCAGTCAGGGCAAAAAAGATGGCCAAAACCGCCAGCCCGACCAGCACCCAGCGGTCAAGTCGCTGGTAATAACGGATATCCTTTACCGTTACCATCTCGGGTTTATCCAGTTTCCCGCGGGCAAAAATATCACGGGAAATAGTTGAAGAAACGACTATCAACTGCGAATCGGCCGTGGAGCAGATGGCGGCGACAATCGCGGCGATTACGAAGCCACCTATAATCGGCGGCAGAAGTTCACTGCAGGCCAGAGGTAACGCCTGCTCGGGGTCGGCCAGACTGCCGTAATGAACGCGGGAAAAAAGTCCGAAAAAAACCGCTCCCGCATAAACCAGCACCATCCACACCAGAGCAATAAAACCTCCCTGTTTAATCGTACCTTTGTCCCTGGCGGCCATAAACCGCGACAAAACATGCGGCTGACCGGGATAACCCAGACCGATACCCAGAAGCCCAACGATAAAACCAAGCATGACATACCCGGTTTTTCCCGCCGAAAAATTCAACAGGTCGGGGGAAACATCTTTCAATGACGCTAGAAAAACAGAGTATCCGCCGATTTTTCCCAGCATGATTAGCGGCATGAAGATCAAAGCGATGACCATGAATGAAGCTTGTACCACATCAGTCCAGCAGATAGCGCGGAAACCACCCGTAATAGTATAGGTGAGAATAATAAACGCCCCCGCCAGAACACCCAGCCAGTATGGCAGAGAAAAGACGGCTTCGAAAGCTTTCCCGGCGGCGTTCATCTGGGCGGCTACATAACCCAGCATGGATAACGTTATTATTATTACCGGAATATACAAGAGGGCTTTTGATTTTTTACCGAAACGATGACCCAGGTACTGCGGCAAGGTAACCGCTCCGTACTCTTTAGTCTTTTGGCGCAATTTTTCGGCAATTACCAGCCAGTTGAAAAGGTAACCGGCGGCAATACCGGGAACAATCCAGAAAGCCGCCACTCCGAATAAATAAGCCTCGCCCACCAAACCCAGCATGACCCAGCCGGATTCGGAACTGGCGGAAGCGGAAAGGGCTGATACCCAGGGACCGAGCTCACGGTTAGCCAGAACAAAATCATCAGTGGTTTTTTTGCGCCAGCGGGCTGAATAAAGACCAATTAAAATTATCGCCGCAGAATATACGACAAAGGACAAATACAATAAAATCTCAGAATTCACCCTAATACTCCTATATTTTATATCAAATCCCTGTTAAAAAAATAGCGGAGAATGTGCGTAAGTCAATAAAAAATAAACAGTTAAGCTAACAGCAAGAAAACCCGGGGAATATCAAAAAAATAAAAAAAAATGTTGACAAAAAAAATAAATATATTAATATACTGTTGATTGTCCCCCTAAACCCTGCCTGTCATCCCTCCCTGTGTGCTCAATCCTCAGGCAGGGTTTTCCTTTGTCTGTAATTCAGGTGGCACCATTATACCCTCAAACTAACCTTGATAACACTGATTTGTACCCGGCACTCATACGAACCCACATGGTTACCGAAATGCAGCCCGAGTATTCCTGGAGTAAATTTTACTTTAATTCAAAATACCCCCGGCTTTTAAAGGTTTTTTACAAATATCCGTTTTTAATCCTTCCCGTAATCAGAACTTGCCTTAAGGCGCTGATTGGAATAAATTATTTAATAACAATACCTGTCGATATTACCATCCGGTAGGGATACAATGAAGAAAGACATCATTTCATTTTTTCTCTTTCCATTACTTCTGTTTTTTCAACCGCTTATCGCCCTTGGTAATAGCGTTTCAAACCTTCAAACCGAACCGGTAATACTGGATAAACCCGGAAATATTATGGCAGAGAGAGCCAGGGCATATTTGAATCTGAAAAAAACGTCGCTTGTCAAAGTCTGGGTGTTTTTCAATGATAAAGGGATATTCGATAAAACGGCTTTTAAACGCCTCGCATCACAGATAAAAATAAACGAACATGCCCTTCAACGCCGTGCCCGAGCCGGTGTGGGCCGGGTGGTTTTTGCCGACCTTCCCGTCAACCAAGCATATATCGAAACAATAACCCGCCTTGGCGCATCCCATCGCCGTACCTCCCGCTGGCTGAACGCCGCCAGTTTCGATACACCCTTGAGTCGATTGGATGAAATAACGGCTTTACCGTTTGTCAATAATATCCAGCCGGTGGCCGATTTTGCGGGGCAACCGGAAAGTAATAGCAACAATGATATTTTGCCGCCAGATAAAAATTTGACCGGGAGGTTCACTTTCGACTATGGCCTTTCTCTAACTCAGGTGAATATGTTAAACGTGCCGGCTGTTCATGATATGGGCTATAACGGCCGGGGGATTATAATCTGCCTGATGGATAGCGGCTTCAGGAAAACCCACAACGCCTTCAAGCAGGCTTACAGTGACGGCCGGGTACTCGATGAATATGATTTTATTTTTAACGATGCCGAGGTCGGCAACGAGCCTGAAGATGACCCGTCGGCACATAATCACGGTACCTATTGCTGGTCCGCTCTGGGAGGATTTGTGTCGGGCAGTTTAATCGGTCCGGCTTTCGGAGCCTCTTTCCTTCTGGCCAAAACCGAGGATATCCGAAGTGAAACCCCGGTGGAAGAAGACAACTGGGTGGCGGCTCTGGAATGGGCTGATTCACTGGGGGCTGATGTTATCTCTACCTCACTCGGTTATTCGGACTGGTACAGTTGGGGCGATTTCGATGGTCAGACGGCGGTGATAACCATGGCCGCTAACACGGCCGCATCACTGGGTATTATCGCTTGCATTTCCGCCGGTAACAAGGGTCCGAACGACGGCACCATCACCGCCCCGGCTGATGCCTTTAATATTCTGGCTGTAGGGGCAGTTAATTCTTACGAGTCTATCGCCGGTTTTTCTTCACGAGGACCTACGGCTGACAGTCGGTTAAAACCCGAAGTTTGCGCCATGGGCGTAAATACATATTGCGCCAACAGCATCAATGATAATGACTTCACCTATAAAAGCGGCACTTCGCTGGCTTGTCCGCTGATTGCCGGCACCGCCGGAGTCCTTCTTTCCGCCCGCCCGGAAATGACCCCGTGGCAAATTCGTAAAGCCCTCATGAAAGCCGCTGACCGGGCAGCCAGTCCTGATAATACTTATGGCTATGGTATTATCGACCTCCACGCCGCTCTCACTTTTGAGGACGTCTGTGGCGATGTCAATGACGACGGAACCCTGACCGTTCAGGATTTCGAGTACCTCATCGCTTACCTTTATCAGAACGGTCCTCGCCCGCCTTTTAGAGAAGCTGCCGACGTTGACTATTTACCCGGCCTGACCAATCACGACGCCCAGTTCCTGGCTGATTACTTCTTCAGCACCGGTGCCTGCGAGCCCGGGTGCCTGCCCTATGCCGACACCGTCCTGCCACTCTCCGACGATACAATAACAATATCAAATAATCTCGTCTTACCCGGTAAGAACACCGCCCGCGTAGATTTGAAACTAACCACGGTGAACGCCATTATGGGGCTGGCATTCCCCTTCTCCTACAGCTGCTCCACATCTTCGGTTTATTGTGATTCGGTCAGTTTTACCGGCTCCCGTTACGACGGTTATGTCCATAAATACGGTTGTCTTGATTCAAATAAACGCAAGGGTACAATCGGTCTTATCAACACCGGGGAAACGGTTCCCCAACCGGGCGAAGGCTTACTGGCTTCACTTTATTTCACCCTAACCCCCTCGGTTGATACGCAATATATATTGATCGATACCGCATCATTTACCTCCGGAGACATGCCTGTCATTACCCTGCGGACTCCTGTCCTGGAAGCTCTTATTCCGGTCATTCAGGCTCGGGGAGCTTATATCGACCCGGTCGTTCATGTCATGACCTCGGGTAACGATAGTACCGGCGATGGCCACATCTTTAATCCTTATGCTACCATCCAGAAGGCGGTGGACGAAGCCCGCAACGGTGATACCGTTATGGTGCATGACGGTCTTTATCAGGGTGACAACAACAAAACCATTAACTTTAAATATAAAAGGCTGGTTATTAAATCCCGGAATGGTCCGGAAAAGACCATTATCGATTGCCAGGGTGAGAACTGGGCTTTTCTCATAAATAACGGCGATGACACCACCACCGTTATCGAAGGTTTCACGATAACCAATGGCTCGTCGGTTGTCGTGGGCGGGATAAGATGCGAGTCGTCTTCCTCACCCCTCATTAAAAACTGTATTTTCAGTAACAATACCGGTCTGGGAAGCGCCATTTACTGCAACAGTTCTTCGCCGGTAATAATAAACTGTACCTTCATTCATAACGGCACTCCCGGTTTGAACCCGGGTGGGGCGGTATATTGTACCGGTGATGCCGCTCCTGAAATCAAAAATTGCATTTTGGCTTTTAATTCACCGGGCGCTGCCGTTTACTGTCGGAATACCCTCAATCCACCGCAATTAAGTTGCACTGATATATACGGCAATGCCGACGGCGACTGGGTCGGCTGTCTTGAGGAACTGCTCGATGTAAACGGGAATTTCTCGGGTGACCCGCTTTTCTGCGATACCCTGAACAATAATTTTCGTATCATCAACGCTTCCCCCTGCACCCCGTCCCGTAACAGCTGTGGTGTTCTTATCGGGGCTCTGGATATCGATACCGGCTGTCAGCGCTGTTGTTTCGGGTTGGCCGGCAACAGCGACTGTTCCGAAAACGACGAACCTGATGTCTCCGACATTTTCACTCTGATAGAGTACCTTTACCTGAGCCACTTTTCCCTGTGCTGCCCTGAGGAGGCCGACAGCGACGGCAGCGGCGGACCGCCCGACATTTCCGATATTACCCGGCTTATCGACTACCTTTTCCTGTCACATACTTCACCGGCCTGGTGTCGTTGAGAGTCAATGAAAAAACCGCCTTAAGCGGGCGGTTCCAAATATGATTATTTACTTTAATATGTATCAGGCACCATTCCAGCCGGCCAGCCGGGCCATCAGCCACCAGAAAGCTTTTCCTTTACGGTAACAGTTAAAACAATGCGAGTGCGCGCATGACCCGCAATCGGGACAATCATGCGTGGCGCACCATTCGGAACACCAGTTGCAGGCGTCGGTATCATCCGGGTAAAAAGTCCCGCCGGGGTCGTAACTTTCAATATCCGCAAAATCAAACAGGACTTTATTGTTTTCGACGCAATACTGCCGGATCTGATTGTTACAGGCATAAAGGTTACCGTCGATACCGGTGCCATCCAGATGCCCGGTCATGTAAATAAAAGTCACATCAGGATAATCTTCCTCCAGCCCGTTCATGGCATTCAGGTATATATTGATACCCGCGACAGTATTATCCGAGGCTCCGCCGCACCATGACCACATAACCACATTAATATCAGGGTGTTGATTTAAACGGTTACGGGTGATCGGCACCCATGAAGTATCGCCGTTATGCCCCAGGTCGTCGCTGTATTCCGACAGGTACAGGGTGTTGTCACCATTGTTATAATCACAGGCAAGGTACTCCGAACGAACCATGGCCATGCCGGCGACAACTTGGCTGCCATGCGAAGTATGCCCGTAAAAAATACGGTAGTTCGTTTTAACGGAATCGATATAGGCCGAGGGAATCTGCTCAAAATCCGCCACGGCTTCATGTGTAGCCGTAAGGTCCGAAGACGAGGTTTTGTTATTGCCGGTTGCGTTTTTATCATCACTGCATCCACCAAGAAAAATCACCAGTGCCATTATGAAATAAACTGCTGTTTTCAATATATTCCTCCTCAGTCAATAATTAATTATATAATCTATATTATAATTCGACCATATCATGACAATAATTTAGAAAATGTTCAGTAATCTTAAATAGTATTAACTTGTTGCGGTTCAAGGGAAAACGAGTCATTAAATATTTCGAAGAGTTTTAATGACACTGACAACCAGATAAGTTAATCCGGCCAGGATAATAATAGTAGCGCCGGCGGGAAGGTCGGGACTGTAACTTAAAGCCAGACCAAAAGTCATGAAAAAGATACTTAACAGGGTGGCCAGCACCATGGTCTGCCAGAGTTTCCGGGTAAAATAACCGGCCACCGCTACCGGTAATGTCAAAAAAGCAATCACCATAACAATCCCAACGACCGTTGTCAAGATTACCACCGTCAACGCCGTCAGGCATAAAAGTAAAAGATAAAATAACTGCACCCTGACGCCGCGTACGCGGGCGAACTCTTCATCAAAACATACCGCCGCAATCTGCTTGTGAAAAAGATACCCGACTATAACGACAAAAGCGTCCAGGGCGGCAATGAGCCATAAATCTCCTCGTGTCACCATGAGAATATTCCCGAACAGGTAACTCATCAGGTTTTCGCTGTAACCAGGTGTTTTAGCAATAAAGATAATGCCTACCGCCATCCCGATCGCCCAGATAGCGCCGATAACGGTATCCTCACGTTCTTTTAAATAAAGGCTGGCCAGGGCAATCGTCACGGCGCTGGCCAGAGCGGCCACCACCGCTCCGTGAAGGGGCTGCAGCCACGTCAAACCCTGCACCACCTTGAGATAATAAGCCAGCCCCATACCTCCCAGGACACTGTGAGCGATACCGCCAGCAATATAGGTAATCCGGCGGGCAACGACATAAGTCCCCACCACCCCACAGGCAATACTTGCCAGAACACCGGTTAACAGGGCATACAACATGAAAGTATGATTGAAAACAGCGTCAATGAATTCCAAAACAGTTATTCCTTTTCAGCGGCACTGTGACCGTGACGCACCATCCGTACATGGCCATGATACAATTCACTCAGAACTTCGTCTCCAACCGCCGTGGTCGGGTGAACGGCTACTTTACGGTTGACGCAGACAACACTTTTTACCGCCTGGGAAACAAAAGCCGGGTCATGAGAAACCATCACAATGGTAAACTGGCTGTTAAGTTTATGCAAAAGCTCATACAGTTCCCGGACTACCAGCAGGTCAAGATTGGCGGTGGGTTCATCCAGAATCAATAGTTGCGGTTGTGAAGACAGCGCCCGGGCAATCAGGAGGCGACGTTGTTGACCTCCTGAAAGGGAAGCAAAATGCCGGTCGGCGAATTCGTTCAGGCCGACTTCTTCAAGCACTTCATAAGCGATCCGGCGATCCCTCTTCGAAAAAGGTCCGTAGCGCCGCCCTTCGCCCAGCCGCCCCATCAAAACAACGTCAATTACACTCACCGGAAACCGCTGGTCGAGATGTGCATACTGTGGCATATAGCCGATTTTCGAACGAACCTGCTGAGGCGACTTCCCGAACATCCGTACTATTCCCCGGGTCGGTGTCAATAAACCCAGCATCAGTTTAACCAGGGTGGTCTTGCCCCCGCCGTTGGGACCGACAATCCAGATAAAATCCTTTTCGCATATAGTAAGGTTGACATCCTCGAGCACAGGATCACCATCATAAGCGAAAAATACTTTTTCGATTTCGACAACAGCACATTTTTCCATTTATTCTTCTTCCTTTTCCGAAAAAGCCCGGGCCAGTTCTTCAGCCATGAACTTAAGATTATTGATATAATCTTCTGCCAGAGGGTCAAGCGCCACCACTTTTGCTCCGACCGCTTGGGCAATCGTTTCAGCTGTTTTAACGGCGAATTGCGGCTGGACAAAAATCACCTTCACCCCATCAGCCCGGGCTTGGTCGGTCAATACCGCCAGCTGCCGGGCTCCCGGTTCTTTTCCTTCGATTTCCACCGCTACCTGCACCAGGCCATAGTCATCGGCGAAATACCCGTACGACGGATGAAAAGCATAAAATTTACTTCCTTTATACAATGCCAGTTTCAACATTATCTCCCGGTCAATATCATCGAGTTGCTGATTAAAGATATCAAGGTTGCGTTGATAAAAAGAGGCATGAGTGCTGTCATAAGCCACCAATGCCCGGCAAATATTATCCGCCTGTATTTTCACCCGCCGCGGTGACAACCAGATATGCGGGTCCTCGGCTTCGGCATGGTCATGGCCGTCATGTTTCTCACCTTCAATAGCCCGAAGCGGTACCCCTCGGCGTGTGTCAACCACCTCCAGATTCCTGAAAGTAGCGCTTATTTTGCCGAGTAACTGCCTTTCAAAGGGAACTCCGATACTGAAATACAACCGGGCTTCAGCCAGCGCCGTCATCTGACGCGGGGTCGGCTCATAAGTATGCGGTGATTGTCCCGGACCAACCAGGACCTGCACATTTACATACTCGCCGCCAACCTGTTTAACAAAATAAGCCTGAGGAAGAATACTGACAAAAACCTTTAGTGGCTCAACCGCTTCCTGTGCCTTAACCGAACAAATACTATTATAAACCATCATTGTTAAAATTATCAATGAAGATATCATCCATCGCCGAAACATATCCCTATCCTTTCTTGGTACAGACCAGGTAATTTTCATGACACTCACAGCATTGTTCGATATGATGGTCCGCTGCTATCGAATCCCAGTGTTTCTTCTGTTCCGGGGTCAAAATACCGGTACCATCACACAAAGGACAGGCATTTTCAAAAGCCCGAAGTACTGCGGTACGAATAAATTCCGAACGATTGGGCAAATGTCTTATCACCCCGGCCAAAGAGGTATCGACCTTGAAAGTTATAATTTCTGTTTTTTGTTTCTTCATATCCGACTCCAATCAAAGACTTGAGCATTATAGTAAATATTACTTTGTATTACCTGCCATGTCAAGGGGGAATTAAGTTAAAGCTGACAAGTCTAAGACAATCAAGACATTAGAGAACAAATTATAGCCCGTGATTAACCTTGACATGTTTTTGACCATTTCTTATTTTGCCTGCCATTATGAAAACTTTTATAGTTAAAAAAGCCGGCTGGTCGAAGTATGTTTCTACCGTAGCTGTTTACTTCCTTCTGCTTACCATAACGTTGACATTATTTTTCGAACTCTGGCGGCTGATTCTGCTTATCCTGTCCGGTTCTCTTTCAACAGGGGTTCCTGGCCGTATCCTTTTACAATCTTTTCTGGTGGGTTTGAGGTTTGATTTTGCCATCAGTTGTTACCTTGCTATACCGTTGTATCTATTGGGCAACCTCCCCTGGCTGGATATTTCCCGCAATAAACTTTTCCGACACTTGAACTTTTACCTGATGGCTGTAGTGGTTGGTCTGATGTTTTTCCTGCAGATGGCCGACATTGAATTTTTTAAATTTTTCAATGCCCGGCTCAACAGTGTCGCTCTGGCGTGGTCGGATACTCCGGGAATAGTGATACCCATGCTCTGGAAGATGTATCCAGTGGTCAGGTATCTTATTTTGTTCCTGGTGATGTTCACGTGTTTTATAATAATTATTTACTGGTTGAAAAAAAAAATTATTATACGCAAAGCCCTTTCACCGGTCTGGATTAATCTGGTATATTTACCCCTGGTACTGGCTGTTTTATTTCTGGGTGCCCGGGGGCGTGTCGAGGAAAAATCACCTCTGCGCTGGGGCACGGCTTATTTCTCGGAATATGACTATGCCAATCAACTAGCCCTGAACCCGATCTTCACCTTTTTCTATGACGCCATCTATGATGCCAATAAGAAAGCTCAGATTAAAGAACAGATGGACCGCATTGATATTCCCGATGCCACCCTGGTGGTGCGGCAACTGCTGGGACTGCCCGTCGCTAATGAAGAAGAGAACAACCAGCGGATATTTCGTGAGATAACCTTTACCCCGGAAAACGACAATCCGCCGAATGTAATAATTATTATTATGGAATCGTTCGGTTCGACGCGCATCGGCGTGCTGGATAACCGCTACCCTTACGACATCACCCCTCGTTTTGATTCTCTTAGCCGGGAAGGGATTCTCTTTACGAATTTTTATTCCGCCGGGCAACACACCTATACCGGCATTTTCTCCACCCTGTACGGTTACCCGACCCTGTTCGGGAAATCGGTGATGAAAATGGTGACTGGTCAGAACAGTTTCTGGGGTCTGCCGTCGATTTTACGTAACCACGGCTACGAGACTATGTTTTTTACCACCCACGACCCGCATTTCGACAATATGCAGGGCTTTTTATGTTCCAATGGAGTGATGAGAGTTTATTCGCTTGATGACTACGACCCCGCATACAAAATAAGCACTCTGGGAGTGCCGGACCATATCATGTTCGACTATGCTTATAACATATTGCGAGAGAAAAACGACCATCGCTTCTTCGCCACCCTTCTGACTTCTTCCAACCACGGACCATGGTTGATTCCCGATGTTCCTTTTGAACGTATCCCTGCCGAAGACGAAGAATGGCGCACGAAACTCAACTGTTTTAAATATTCCGACTGGTCACTGGGTTATTTCTTCGATAAAATAAAAAACGACCCCGCATTCAAAAACACCCTGGTGGTGGTAACGAGCGATAACGGCTGCTGGTACGACCCCATCACCGACCACGACCTGACCCAGTTCCAGATACCACTTTTTATATTCGACACCGACGGTCGCCTGGAGAAAAACCGGCGGGTGGAACGCCTCGGGTCGCAGATAGATATAGTAGCCACCGTCATGGGTCAGGTACGCTTAAACTATCACGATTACACTTTCGGCCACGACCTGTTCAAAACCTCCGGTACCGCCGTTGACTACGCGCATTTTTCGGAATGGTATAAGGTCGGTTATATCGAGGATGATTACTATGTCATCGCCCGTCTGAACGGCCCGACCTCGTTTTACACCGTGGCCGACCGTCGTCATAACCTGGTCGACTCCCTGCCGGAACTGGCTCGTGAATACGAGAAAAAAGCTCTTGCCCTTTTTAAAGTGGCTTATGAAAACATGCACCGCCCCCTTCGGCAGGAAACGTCAAGCCCGCAACCGTTGACCGTATCCGGTGATTAAGACCAGATTCATATCCGTCCCGGCCGTTTACGCCTTAATCACGACGGCTGTCCTGATGCTGTTTCTGACATTGTGGCGATTTATCCTTATGCTTCTTACCGGCGGTTTGTCATCCGCCGTTCCCGGCGCCGTTCTCTTAAAAGCTTTCATTGTAGGCCTGCGTTTTGATTTCATCATTGTTTCGTATATTGGTACGGTAATATATGTTCTCGGCATCATTCCCTTCATTGATATCCAGCGCAGTAAATTCATGCGCCGCCTCGGGTACGGTTTACTCTTTGTTTATACGGCTGTTATATTCTTTATCCACTTGGCGGATATCGAATTTTTCAAATTTTTCAACGCCCGCCTTAACGGCATGGCCCTCATCTGGCAGGACACACCTGAGTTTGTCATCACCATGATCTGGGGCATGTACCCGGTCATTAAATACTTGATACTGTACGCCGTCATTCTGGCGGCTTTCTTTATATTGATGGGCCGGCTTCAGCGAAAAGTGGTCACTGACAGTGTAAAATCACACTGGCTTATCAATCTTTTATTCGCCCCGGCGCTGTTGACGGTGTTTATAATAGGCACAGTCGGAAGGCTGGGTTCCGACGCTCCCCTTCGCTGGGGTGCCGCTTATTTTTCCGAATACGATTATGCCAACCTTCTGGCTCTCAATCCCGTCTATACTTTCGTACGCGATTTTTTCTATGACGCCGGTAGCAAAGAGCAGGTTAAAAACCTGGTCGCGGAGATAACTTTCCCGGAGGCGGAAAACGAGGTTCGCCGGCTTCTGGGCTTGCCGGCTGACAGTGCCGTTTACAGCAGTCCGATTGTGCGCCCGGTTTATTTTGACCCCCCCGAAAACAACCCGGCCAATGTTATTTTTATCATAATGGAATCGCAGTCGTCGCATAAAATCGGTGTTTTAGCCAACAAGTATCCCTGGCAACTCTCGCCCTGTTTTGATTCCCTGGCTGAAAAAAGCATTCTCTTTACCAATTTCTATGCCACCGGCATGCATACTTACTGCGGCCTGATATCAGCCATTTACGGCAGCCCGCACCTTTTCGGCAAGGTCATTATCAAACAGGTAAGCGGTGAAAATCATTTCTGGGGACTGCCCTCGATTCTCAAACAGCACGGTTACGAAACCCATTTTTTCTCCACCCAGGACCCTCATTTCGACAACATGATGGGTTTCATGAAAGCCAACGGCTTCATGTACTATTACTCGATTTATGATTACGACCAATCCCACAAGCTCAGTCACCTGGGAGTACCCGACCATATTATGTACGACAGCGCCTACACCAAACTCCGTCGCCTGGAAGGCCGGCCGTTTCTGGCCACCTTGCTGACGACTTCCAACCACGGGCCATGGAGAATTCCCGATGTCCCTTTTGAACGAATTCCCGACACCGCTTTTGAAGCCGAACGTCAGAACGCTTTCAAGTATGCCGACTGGGCGCTGGGACAATTTATAAATAAAATCGAAAACGACCCCTATTTTTACAATACCCTCCTGGTCATTACCGGCGACCACGGTTTCTTTTACAATCCTACCTCGGATTTAGACCTTTCTTTTTTTGAAGTTCCCCTACTCATCCACCGGGTCGGCTGGGGTAAAGAACATGCTCAACGCAACCACCGCCTGAGCAGTCACCTGGATATCGTCGCCACCATCATGGGACAGTTGCGTCTTAACTATCATAATTACACTTTCGGCCACGACCTACTGGATACTGTTACCGATATTACTGATTTCGTGCATACCACCGAATGGTATAAAATCGGGTATATCGAGAAGGACTATTACCTGATAGTCCGTCTTGACGGCCCCGAGTCGCTTTTCCGACTGCCGAACCGCACCGACGACGTTGCCGCGTCCTACCCGGAGATTGTCGAAAGCTACAAGAAAAAAGCCCTGGCTCTTTATCAAACCGCCTACTACAATATGAAACGTCCCCTGCCGGAGAAATAATCATGTTGCGCTCTAAATACATCTCCACCCCGGCGTTATTCTTTATTCTGGCGGCAGCAACCCTGACGCTGTTTTTTGAACTCTGGCGGATATTATTTATGATATTCCTTGGCGATCTGGCGGCCGGCATACCGCTTTCAACCCTCTTAAAAACCTTGGTGGTAGGACTGAGATTTGATTTCTCCATTACCAGTTATGTTATCCTGCCGCTTTACGTGTTCAGCGTAATCCTTTTTTTATTTCCCCGGTACCATCGAACGACGGCCAACACTTTTTTTTACCTGCTGGTATTTTTGTCGGCTTTTCTCTTTTTTACCCATCTGGTGGATATCGAGTTCACCCGGCATTTTCACACCCGCCTGAACGACTTTCTCTTACAGAAAGATAAAATAACGGCCGACGGCTCTAGCCTTATCTGGTTCCCAGCCAAAACCGCAGCCTTAACGGTTATATACCTTTTAATACTATACCTGTATATCCGGCTGGTCAGATACTATGTGAAAAAAATCCTCATTGACCAACCCCGCTCACCCCGGTGGATCAACCTTGCCTGTCTGCCGTTATTGATAATCGTATTCGGCCTGGGCGCGCGGGGGCGGCTGGCCGAAGAACCCATGCGCTGGGGCATGGCTTATTTTTCAAAATACGATTTCGCCAACCTGGCGGCCCTCAATCCGGTGTACACTTTTATCCTTGACGCCGTTTATGACCGCTGGGAAAAAAATGAGACCAAAGACCTGATGTCGCTTATCAAATCCGACCACGCCGAAAATGAAGTGCGACAACTCCTGGGGATGACGACAGTTGATGAAAGTACTCGTCTTATCCGGCCGGTGCATTTTGAGCAACCGAAAGAAAATCCGCCCAGCGTGATTCTGATTATAATGGAATCTTTCGGCTCGACCAAAATCGATATTTTGGCCAACCGCTTCCCTTATTCTCTGACGCCCTGTTTCGATTCCCTGGCGGCTGATGGTTTTCTTTTCACCGACTTTTATTCCTGCGGCAAGCACACTTTCGCCAGCCTGGTGGCAGTGTTGTATGGATACCCGCCGCAGTACGGCAAACTGGTCATGAGACAATTGCCCGGAGAAAATTACCTGTGGGGCTTGCCGTCGATTCTTAAAACTTATGATTACGAAACGTCATGCTTCGTCACCACCGACCCGCATTTTGATAACATGCAGGGTTTTCTGATGGCTAACGGGATGATGAACTTTTACTCGAAGTATGACATCGGTGAAGACAAATCACTAAGCTGGATGGGTGTACCTGACCATGTCATGTTTGACTATGCTTATGATAAAATCCGGGAAAACAAAAACCGGCGTTTCTTCGCCACTCTCTTGACCGCCTCCAATCACGGTCCCTGGCTTTTGCCCGATGTATCTTTCGGACGTATACCCGATACAGTCGAAGACGCACACAAGCTTAATGCTTTTAAATACTCCGATTGGGCATTAGGACAGTTCGTAAATAAAATCAAAAATGACCCTTTCTTCGACAACACCCTGATAATCATTACCGCCGACAACGGCTCGCCCTATAAACAGAAAAGCGACCTTGAAATAACCCACTTCCAGATTCCCCTGCTGATAATCGGCAACAAAACCCATTTCAACCAGACCGGCTCTTCAAATCGTCCGGGCAGCCAGCTGGATATCCTGCCAACTTTAATGGGTATTCTCAAACTTGATTATGATAATTATTCATTCGGCAAGGATTTATTTGATACTTCTTATCGGGGAACGGATTTTGTGCACTTGGTCGAAAAAGATATGCTGGGGCATATCGAAGATGGATATTACCTGATTAACCGTCTGCATGGTAAAGAAACACTTTTCAAATTGCCGGATGTCACCATTGATTTAGCCGATTCATTAAAAGAAACAGTCGACGAATATCGTATGAAATCAGAAGCTATTTTTCAGACGGCTTATTACAACATGAAAAAAACGCTGTCACCGGTCAGGTTTTAAAAACAACATACCGTCAAGTATGAAAATCCCGTCTCAGCCCTCATAGCGTAAAGTCAAGCCTATCCCCCTTCCGGGCGAATATATCCCCGAACCATGTTCCTTGTAGGCTTTATCGGTGAGATTTTCAAGCAGCACGTTAAAGGTAAAGGGATCGATGCTAAGGTGATATTTCAAGCCCAGCGTGAACCATCCCTCCGTGCCGTCGGGACCGATACGGGTATCCTCGATATCCCGGGTGGACAGGCGCTTCTGTTCGTCGGCGGCGCGTGAAAGCACTTCCACCCACATCCGTTCCGCCGGTTTATAACGTATCGCCAGTAAACCCATCAAAGGCGGGATGCGGCTGAGCGGTTCGTCCTCGCTCAGGTTCTCGCCCCTGGTCCAGAAACAGTTGGCGCGAATTTCCCAGCGGCCGGAAAGGCGGACAAGATTATCGAATTCAAAACCAAAAATACGCGCCCGATTGACATTGTGACGCTGATAAATATCATATTCATCCGCATCTTTGATATCGTTGTTGTTTTCATCGAAGAAGGTTTTGCCGTCGTACACCCCGGGAGTGCGCTCGATAATATCGCTCAATCGGTCATAAAACAAAAAGAAACCACCGCTCATGCGCGTATTTTCCACCTTTACACCCAGTTCAAAATTATTGGTGAACTCCGGTCCCAGATTCGGGCTGGGCGCATCCACCCCGCTGCTGGAATACTTGAGCACCACGGCGTCGTTAAGATTGGGGGTGCGGAAACCTCGCGACCAGCGCCCGATAAGATTAACCGAAGGTACGGGTTTGAAACTCACGGCGGCCAGCCCGGTCAGGTCATGAAAGCTGTCCTCATACTGCCTGAACGGCATCTCCAGCGGCGCCTCAATCCCGACATAGCTGAAGCGCATCCCGGCGGTCAACTGCCATTTTTTATTTAGCGACCATTCCTCCTGTAAAAACCACCCGGCCTGGTAATAACGGGTATCGTCGGGATAGGTCGGGCGAATGGTTTCAACCGTCGCACCTTCGTACCGGTACTGCTCGCTGTTGATTCTATCGTAGTAATATTCCCAGCCAAAACTCAGCCGGTGTTCGGGGTGTGGAATCGATGACAACTGTACATAACCGCCCCAGGTGGTGACTTTATCGCGGGCGAAGGTATAATTATCGGCAGCTGTCTTTCGCATGGTGCTGCCCTCGAGTTCGCGGTGATACGACACACCGGCTTTTACCGATGGGATAACGGACCCCAGCCGGTCACCGTAGAAAGTGACCATCGCCAGGTCCCTATCCTGCGGGTTATAAACATATTCCTCGAATTCACCGCAGACATATTTATCGTAACGCGGCACGCCATCCTGTCTGACCGCCATGTAATCGAAACCAAAGTAACTGTACTGGTTTAAAAACCAGGCCAGGCGGCCGGTGAAATCCGACTCCTCCCAGCCGGTGGGCGACTGCTTATCAACCTCGCCGCCGGCTTCAAGGTCGCCTATTCTTTTAAGCCCGAAATTCATTGTCCCGGCCAGGTGCCGATAAGTACTTTTGATACTCAAATTAACACTCCGTCCATCGTCAAAACTGGAATAACGGCTGACAAGAACCGGTCTTACCTCCAGTTTCGCCCCTCCCATTACCTGACGGGCGGGAATTAAATTTATCGCCCCGCCGATGGCGTCACTGCCGAACATCACCGAAGAAGGTCCCCGGACGACTTCCACCCGTTCCAGCGAGCCGAGGTCCACCGTATTCAAATACTGGTTGCCGCCGATACGGTAGGTCGGCCGGTTCAAACGGATACCGTCATACAGCAAAAGTATATCTTTACCGATAAGTCCCCTTATTATCGGCGCACCGTGGCCATAAGTCGTCTTCTGCACTAGTAACCCCGGTTCCTCGCGCAGTACCTCGGCTACTGTACTATACGTTCGCTCATCGAATTTTTCTTCGGGCGTTATAGATATATTCGCGGGCGTAAGAAACTTTTGCTCGGCAAATCGGCTGGCGGTAACCGTTATTTTATCAAGGGCGATATCGACCGGGCGTAAAAACACCGTAAGTTCTCTCTGCTCTTTAGATACCAATGAAATGGTCCGGGTGAAGGTTTCATAACCGACCATGGATACTTTAACCGTCAGAATACTGTCAGCAATGTTCCGGATTACAAAAAAACCGTCATTATCGGAAGTCGTTCCACGCGCGGTTTCGTTTATCTTCACGCTAGCGGCGACAATCGGGAGACAGGTGACAGCATCCCGGACGCGTCCTTTGAGGGTCAAGGCCGGGTCAGCTTGAACAATATTATAACTAAAGACACCAAGAAAAATTACCAGCCATATTTTTTTCATATCGGCAACTCCGTTTTATATCGATGAGCTCAACAGCGGTATTCAATAAAAAGGTCAAGATACATATAAGTTCATAAATGAACTTACGTAAAAAATATACATAAGTTTTGCCGGTTGCAATGCCGTTTTATCCTTTTCCCTAAAAACGAAATAATAACGGAACCTGTGCATTAAAAAGGCGGTTATGTAAATAAAATTTATAAAAGCAGGACTAATCAGGTATTTTTTTAAAAGACGATTCATTAAGGAGTTATTATGAATAATTTAACACAAAAAAAATGTATCCCCTGCGAGGGTGGGCTGGCTCCCCTGACTCGTAACGAATATGAGCCCTACCTGGAGCAGCTTCATGACTGGTCTGTCATAGATGATAAACAACTGGTGCGGGAATTTATATTTGAGGATTTTAACCGGGCTCTTCAATTTGTCAATGTCGCCGGAGAGATTGCCGAGGAAGAGGGACATCATCCGGATATTTTAATTCACAGCTGGAATAAAGTTAAAATCATACTCTGGACGCATGCTATCAGCGGTCTTTCAGTTAATGATTTCATCATGGCGGCGAAAATAGAACGAATCACCTTTTAAATAATATATAATAAAAAATGCGGGGCTTTTTAAAGACCGCTTTTTACCTGAGACTACTGATTCCCTTCAATATGTCCCAGGCTGATGCTATCTACCTGTACCTGGCCGGGTCGTTCGACGGCATAAGCCACAGCCTCGGCAATTTCCTCAGGGGGAAGCATCTTATCCTTCGACCAGGTACCCTCGACTTTATCCCAGAGCGCCGTAGCGGCGGCCTGCGGATAGATATTTATCACCCTTATGCCTTTCGGACGCAATTCCTCCCGCAGTGACCGGGTTAGTCCTTCCAGGGCAAATTTGCTCATGCAATAACTGCTCCAGCGGGGAAAAGCGGTATGTGCGGCGACCGAGAGAATATTGACGACAGCACTGCCGGGTTTCATGTGGGGATATAGTTTCTGTATCAGCCAGAACGGTGCGGATATATTAATCGCCAGGGTTTCCTGCCACTGCTTCGGTGTGGTTTGTTCGAAAGGCCCGACATGGGCTACTCCGGCGTTGTTGACCAGAAGATGAAGGTCATCCTGACCGACCATGGCAACCAACTCCTCAACGCCGCTCAGAGTGCTTATATCAGCCTGCAGTGCCATTGCCACGGCGCCCTTATCCAGAACCATCCGGCAACTTTCCGCCAGCGCCTTTTGGTCCCGCCCGTGCAACAGCAGTGTTCTGCCTTCCCGGGACAGCCTGACGGCAATCGCCCGACCCACACCCCGGCTGGCACCGGTTATCAAACATCTTTCCATTTTATTACCTCGCTAATCCCTTTCCTTTTCGGTTAATCGATACTTCGCCGTAAGGTAAAACGATTATTAGGCGTCTCCCATAACCGCAGCCGGTAAAGCGGTCGAGCCAGTGTTTTCTCCAGCCGGTTCCAGAGAACCCGGATAATATTTTCCCCGGTGCTTGGCCGGTCCTTAAAATCCGGGGTATCCAGGTCAAGGTGTTTGAAATTCCAGGGTTCAAGGGCGAGTACAAGATTGTCGCGGAAATCATCAAGGCCGTAGAATATCCCGCGCCGTTCATCAATCTCGCCGTCGATGGTGCTCTCCACGACATACCGATGGCCGTGCCCCTGGGGATTATTACACTTACCGTAAAGCATGAGGTTCTTCTCGTCCGGTAATAAGGGGCTGTGCAGGCGATGGGCCGCCCGAAAAGCAGCTTTTATACCCATTAAGGACTTCCCGTTTTTCAAATACTCTGCGAAGAAATAGGGATTTTCCCACAAACGTACTCGGGCTACCGGCAGGGAAATGCGTAACTGGCCATAGATAAACCGCGCCAGGAACTCCGTGGTCATGGGTAAACCATTCAGCTCCGGGACTTCGAGATTAAGGTGACGGTGGTCGAGACTGTTATGCAACAAGCCCAGTACCTGGACTGTCTCGTTTTCGTTTTTAATCATACCTGTTTCCGGGTCCGGTTCGCCTTCGAGAGTCACCCGCAACCTGTAAAAATGACCATGGCCGTTTTTCGCCGACGCTACGCCGAACAATTTTTCATTTTCTTCGTCGGAGAGATGCGGCGATCCGGTACGGCGGGCGGCGGAGAATTCCATCCAGAAATCACGTTCCACACGGCCGTCGGCATAAGCGGTGGCGGCGTCAAAAGGTGAGGTCTCCAGATGACAGGCGGCCAGGTGGGCGCTTTCATCATCAAATAAAACCCGGGCTTCGGAAAAAAGCCGGCGGGCTACATTCTCCGGAGTGGGGATAACCTTATCATAAGGCGGAGTATCACGATTGAGAAACTTATGGTCATAACGCCCGGCCAGCAGACGGTTAATACGTTCCTTTACGGACGTTATATTAATTACCATGCCGTTTTTTTCATCGACCGGACCGCTTAAAACGAAATAAACCGTCCAGTTGCCGCCGTAACCATAGGGACCGCCCATCCAGGAACCAAAAACCTCCCGGTTTTTTTCCAGCGGCCAGTCATCGCGATAATAACGGTAGGAAAGCGATACCTCGAATCTTTTACTTATGACCAGGTGCATAACAGCTTCTTCAATGCTTGCAGATTAAAGTCATAAACTCGGAGCGGGTCTCCGCGTCATCGTGCATCTCCCCCAGAACGCACGAAGTGGTCATGACCGAATTTTGTTTTTCCACTCCCCGCATCATCATGCACAGGTGCTGGGCTTCGATAACCACCCCAACTCCCAGCGCCCCGGTGTAATTCTGAATGGTGACGGCAATCTGCTTGGTAAGGTTTTCCTGAATCTGCAGCCGGCGGGCAAAGGCATCCACCAGGCGGGCAACCTTCGACAAGCCCAGTACCTTCCCATTGGGAATATACCCCACGTGACATTTACCGATAAAAGGCAAGAGATGATGTTCACACATAGAATAGAGTTCGATATTCTTAACCACCACCATTTCCTTAATGTCCGATTCGAACAGGGCGTTGTTGACTAATTTATCAATATCTTCCTGGTAGCCTTTGGTTAAAAACTGAAACGCTCTGGCGGCCCGAGCCGGTGTTTTCAAAAGGCCTTCGCGGTCGGGGTTCTCGCCTACCATTTCTATTAAATGCCGATACAATTGCTCCATCTGCTGCATAGTCGCTCCTTATGGTAATTTCCATATAAATACTATTACGCTGAATTCCTGAATATATAAGGTCATTTTAAATCATATTCCGTTTCCCGGCAACCAATTTCTTGAACTTGATAAAAAGCCATAAAAAAACCCCGGGGTAAACCTCCGGGATTATATGATTGATTTACCGGCCTCAACCGAAAGTAGCCAGCAAGACGCCGGCGGCTACCGCGGAACCGATAACACCGGCTACATTGGGAGCCATAGCATGCATAATGAGGTAATTATTCGGGTCTTCCTTCGCTCCCACCATCTGGCAGACGCGGGCGGAATTGGGAACGGCGGATACGCCGGCGGCGCCGATAATCGGATTAATTTTTGTCTTGGAAAACAAATTCATGGCTTTGGCGAACATAACCCCGCCGGCAGTGGCAAAACAGAATGACAGGGCACCCATCATAAAAATCTTCACGGAATCCGGGGTCAGAAAACGAGTGGCGTCAGTAGATGCGCCGACTGTGATCCCCAAAATGATGGTGACGATATCAATCAAAGCGTTGCTGGCCGTTTTGGCTAAACGCTCGGTTACACCGCATTCCTTAAGGAGATTACCGAAAAACAACATCCCCAGAAGGTCAATGGCGCCGGGGGCAATGAAGGTGGTTATCATGAAAGCAACCACCGGGAATAGAATCCGAAGGCGCTTGCTGACCGGTTTCGAGGGCTGCATGCGAATTAAACGTTCCTTCCGGGTGGTCAAAAACCTGATAATGGGCGGCTGAATAACCGGCACCAGAGCCATGTAGGAATAAGCCGAGATGGCTATAGCGCCGATAAAATGAGGGGCGAGCTTGGAGGTAAGAAAAATCGCCGTCGGCCCGTCGGCTCCGCCGATGATGCCGATCGCCCCGGCTTCCATCTTCGTAAAGCCCAGCGACAACGCCAGGATAAAAGTCAAAAATATGCCCAGCTGGGCGGCGGCTCCCAGAAGTATCAGGCGCGGTTTAGACAGCATACAGGAAAAATCGGTCATCGCACCGATACCTAAAAATATCAAAGGCGGATAATAACCCTCTTTGACACCCTTGTATAGTATCGACATCACACTGCCTTCTTCATAAATACCCAGATCCATTCCGGCTTTGTAAGGAATATTCCCGATGAGGATACCGAAACCGATGGGAATCAAAAGTAACGGTTCATAACCGCGGGTGACGCCGAGATAAATAAAAACACAACCGGCCATAAGCATGCCCAGGTTGCCCCAGGTAAAATTGCCGATAGCCCCGTTTTGTAAAAAATTTAATAAAATTTCCATCCCATGTCACTCCTTCGAGTACGACCGATCCTATACGAATTCGACCAGTATCTGATTCTCCTTAACCGAATCGCCGACGGCAATCGGTATGGCTTTGATCTGTCCCGAGGCTGGAGCGGCAATTGATGTTTTCATCTTCATGGCTTCAATGACCAGAAGAATCTGACCTTTAGAAACTTTGTCGCCGGATTTACATTTAATTTCCAGAACGGTTCCGGCAATAGGCGACGCAATGGAACCCCGTGATATTTCCGCCGGAGCCGGGGACATACCCGATGAAGCCGGCGGTAGAGCGGTACTGGGCAACGAGGCGCTTTCGGTGACGGGACGCTGCCGGGTTCGAACAGAAACCGGCGCCGGAAAACCTTCGCCGGGATCCAGCACTTCCACATCAACTTCATACGCTACCCCGTGTATGGTTATTTTGAGTTTCATATATGCTCCTGATATCAATATTTATAAATCCGTATAATTTCTTTTTTTCATTACCTTTTCTTGGGAACTACATGTGAACCATGCAGTATTACCCGGCCTTCAAGGGACCAGGGACTGCTTTTGGCGTCGCGGGGCAACAAACGCTGGATTTTACGAATATGAAAACGACCCCTTAGTATGGTGGCGACGGCGGCGGAAATCAAGACCAGTGTCGTAGTATCGATACTGGGGGCTTTTTTCGCGGCCGCTTCCCGATGACGCTTTTCCCGTTCCTGCCAGTTCCTGTCAAGAAAATTTATAAATGTAATTGACAGAGACACGATAATCAGGGCGGTGAATACAATCATCAATCCGATAAGGGTAAATTCCAAACTGTATGAAAGCCATTCCGGCATGTCGGCACCTCTTTGTTTACATCGGTATTAAACCGTGTTTTTTTTGCGGTCTCAGTTCCCGTTTAGCTTTCAAGACCTCAAGGGCCGCGGCCAGGTAGGCACGCGTTTCCGCAGGTTCCAGGATATCATCCACCATTCCGTGCGCAGCAGCAAAATAGGGATTGGCGAAAGTATCCTTGTACTCCTCAAGTCTTCGATGGCGTTCCGCTTTGGGGTCGGGCGCCTCATTGATTTCCTTGCGATAGAGGACATTGACGGCGCCCTCGGCACCCATGACGGCGATTTCGGCCGAAGGCCAGGCACACAGGGTGTCGGCGCCCATGCTCTTAGCACACATAGCCAAAAACGCCCCGCCGTAAGCCTTGCGTACCACCACCGTCAGCTTTGGCACGGTCGCTGAGGCATAGGCAAACAGCATCTTGGCTCCATGACGGATAATCCCGCCGTACTCCTGCTGGACACCGGGCATAAAACCCGGAACATCGACAAACGTTACTATCGGAATATTGAAAGCATTGCAAAAACGGATAAAACGGGAAGCCTTGTCCGAGGAATCGATATCGAGCACTCCCGCCTTATGCTTCGGCTGGTTGGCAATGATGCCGATAGTACGACCTGTCAGACGGCCAAACCCAATAATAATATTCGGGGCAAAGTGCTCCTGAATTTCCATAAAATCACCCCGGTCAACAACCCGGATCACAATTTCCCGCATATCATAAGGTTCACTGGAGTCCTGAGGAACAATATCGTTAAGTGTTTCATCGGGTACAATCTCTTCATCATAAAGTTCCGATATAAAAGGCGGGTCCTCGGTATTGTTACTGGGTAAAAAAGACAACAGCCGTTTGGTAATATTTATGGCATCCTCATCATTCTCGGCGATAAAATGCACCACACCGGAATAGTATGCATGACTCTCCACCCCGCCCAGTTGCTCGGCTGTAATGTCCTCCCCGGTCACCTGTTTGATAACCAGGGGTCCAGTGATATAGAGCTGACCCTCATGCCTTACCTGGATGATGAAATCAGTAAGCGCCGGGGAATAGGCGGCGCCACCGGCACACGGTCCGGCGATTATGCTTATCTGCGGAACCACCCCGGACAACAGGACGTGCCGATAAAAAATCCGGCCGTACCCGGAAAGAGAATCCACGCCTTCCTGAATACGTGCACCACCGCTGTCGTTAATCATAACAAAGGGGTCGCCGGTTTTTAAAGCGGCATCCATGAGCTCGGCAATTTTCCGGGCTGTCGCCTCGCCAACCGAACCGCCCGCCACCGTAAAATCCTGACTGGCCGCATACACCGGCCGACCGTCGATGACCCCATGACCGGTTACCACTCCCTCTCCGGGATATTCCTTATCCTTTATCCCGAAATGGGTGCAATGATGCTTGATAAAAAGATGCGTTTCCCGGAAGGTGTTTTCTTCAAAGAGCAAACCCAGTCGCTCGCGGGCGGTCAGCTTGCCCAGCTGGTGCTGTTTTTCGATCGCTTTATCCCCGCCGCCTTTGAGCAGGTGCTCTCTCTTTTTCAACAATTGTTCTATCTTGGAATCAGCCATACTTAACATGCCCTGATAAAAAAATTATAAATGTTCATAAATTTTTACTTATCGCTGTTTTCAGTTATTTATTTTCTTTAACCTTTAACCTTTCTGGTCATCAGCCCACTGCTTCAGCAAGTATTCTTTAAATAATTTCAATAAATTCCGGGCGGCCTGGACGGCGGGCAATTGTCCCTGCATAACCTTTTTTTCTATATCCGGAAGGTATTCCAAAACGGCCGGGGAATTATAAAAAGTATCCTGAAGACGTTCATTGAGCAGACTGTGCAACCAGTCGCGGGCTTGTTCCCGGCGGCGCTTCTCGAATTCGCCGCTGGCCATGGTCGTAGTGCGGAAATTTTCTATCGTTGTCCATATCCCGTCTATTCCCTTTCCCTCAAGTGCCGAGGCCGTTCGGGCACAGGGTATCCAGCCCGGGGTAACCGGCCGGATATAGTGCAAAGCCCGCTCGTATTCCTCGCGGGCGACTTGAGCCACAGCGGTGTTGTCGCCATCGTCCTTGTTGACCAGAACCATATCAGCCATTTCAAAAACACCTCTTTTAATGCGCTGTAGTTCATCGCCGACCCCGGCAATCAACACCAGCAGAAAAAAATCGACCATGGAACGCACAGTTATTTCACTTTGTCCAACTCCGACCGTCTCCACCAGCAAGACATCGTACCCGGCCGCTTCAAAAATATGCATGGTTTCGCGGGTTTTTCGAGCAACGCCGCCAAGAGTCCCGCCACTGGGACTGGGCCGGATAAAAGCCGCCGGGGTTTGCGACAAGCGCTCCATGCGGGTCTTATCACCCAGGATACTGCCTTTGGTCAGCGAGCTTGACGGGTCCACCGCCATCACGGCCACCTTGTGTTTCTTCCCGGTAAGGTAAAAACCCAAAGCTTCAATCAAAGTGCTTTTACCCGCCCCGGGAACTCCAGTGATACCGATTCGAATCGAATTCCCGGTATATGGCATGATGGCCTTGAGAACATCCTGCGCCTGCTCCTGATGCCGGGGGGCATTCGATTCCACCAGAGTTATCGCCCGGCCCAGCATCACGCGGTCACCGTTCAGAATCCCTTTGACATAAGCCTCGGTAGTAAAACTGGAGGCGTTTTTACCGGTTCGGGGTGAGGCCGTCTTTTTACCGGGCATACCGTCATGACCACCTTCGACACCTTTCATCACTTTGAGAGCCGAAGGAGCTTTTTTACGAGGTTGTTTTTTTCTGCCGTCGCTCATGTTCTCCGTTATCCCAGAAAGCGTAATCCCTTAAAGTAACTTTTCCATAATTTTTTTGGCCGCCACCGGTATAATCGTACCCGGTCCGAAAATGGCGCAGGCGCCGTGCTCGTAGAGAAAATCATAATCCTGAGCCGGAATAACACCGCCAACCACTACCAGTATATCCCCCCGTCCCAGTTTTTTGAGTTCCTCGACGAGTTTGGGCAGAAGTGTTTTATGTCCGGCGGCGAGGGAACTCATTCCGACCACATGTACATCGTTTTCCACCGCCTGACGCGCGGTTTCTTCGGGCGTCTGGAATAACGGCCCGACATCGACATCAAATCCCAAATCGGCAAAAGCGGTGGCGATGACTTTAGCGCCGCGGTCATGGCCGTCTTGTCCCATCTTAGCCACCAGAATCCGGGGCCGCCGGCCCTCGCGTCGGGCGAAATTATCAGTCATCGTGCGCACCTCGACGATTTCCGCCGCCTCGCTGTATTCACTGCTGTAAATGCCCGTGATGGTTTTATTGTCAGCCACATGCCGTCCCCAGACTTTCTCCAGAGCACTGCTTATCTCACCCAGCGAAGCCCGCGCCTGAGCCGCCTTGATGGACAGATCCAACAGGTTTCCCTCGCCGGTTTCGGCGCACCTGGTCAGGGCTTCCAGAACCCGCCGAACTTCTTCTTCGTTTCTTTCTTTACGCAATTTTTCCAATCTCGCCAGTTGTTGCATCCGCACCACGTTATTGTCAACTTCCAATATATCAATTGGTTCTTCTTTATCAAGGGGATATCGGTTAAGACCGACAATCGTTTCCAAACCGGAATCGATATGCGCCTGGCGCCGGGCTGAAGCCTCCTCAATACGCATCTTGGGCAAGCCGCTTTCGATAGCCCTGGCCATTCCGCCGAGACTTTCAATCTCCTGTATATGCGCCCACCCTTTTTGCAGCAGGGCTTCGGTCAGCGCCTCAACATAAAAAGAGCCGCCCCAAGGGTCGATTACCCTGCAAATCGAAGTCTCGTCCTGTATATACAACTGGGTATTACGGGCTATGCGGGCACTGAAATCAGTCGGCAGGGCGATTGCCTCATCCAGGGCGTTGGTATGCAGACTCTGGGTATGCCCCATCGCCGCCGCCATCGCCTCAATACAAGTCCGGGCAATATTATTGTAAGGGTCCTGCTCGGTAAGGCTCCAGCCCGAGGTCTGTGAATGTGTCCGCAACATCATCGATTTGGGATTTTGCGGCTTAAACTGTTTCATGAGCTTCGCCCAGAGCACTCTGGCCGCTCTCATTTTGGCTATTTCCATGAAAAAGTTCATGCCGATAGCCCAGAAAAACGATAGCCGCGGAGCAAACTCGTCGATTGTCAACCCAGCCGCCAGTCCCGTTCGAACATATTCCACTCCGTCGGCCAAGGTATAGGCCATCTCCAGATCCGCGGTAGCCCCCGCCTCCTGCATGTGATAACCCGAAATGGAAACACTGTTGAATTTCGGCATGTTCTTCGAAGTGAAAGCGATAATATCTCCGATTATTTTCATCGAAGCCGCCGGGGGATAAATATAAGTATTACGCACCATGTATTCCTTGAGAATATCATTCTGGATAGTGCCGGTCAGCTTATCCATCGTCACTCCCTGTTCCAAGGCGGCTACGATATAAAAAGCCATCACCGGCAGAACGGCACCGTTCATCGTCATCGAAACCGACATCTTGTCCAGCGGAATACCGTCGAAAAGAATTTCCATATCGAGTATGGAATCGATAGCCACCCCCGCTTTGCCGACATCGCCGATGACCCGGGGGTGGTCCGAGTCATAACCGCGGTGCGTGGCCAGGTCAAAAGCCACCGACAGACCCTTTTGTCCCGCCGCCAGGTTACGCCGGTAAAAGGCGTTCGACTCCTCGGCGGTCGAGAATCCAGCGTACTGACGTACGGTCCAGGGCTGGGTGACATACATGGTGGCGTAGGGACCTCTCAAAAACGGTGGCAAGCCGGGAAAATAATCAGTATGCTCGATACCTTTTATATCCTCACGGGTATAAAGCGGTTTAACTTCAATCTGCTCCATTGTCCGCCAGACCAGTTCCTCTATCTTATGCCCGGTTTCCTTTTCCACCCGGGCTTTCCAGGTTTTATAATCAGCCGTTACCCGGGTCACACCCGGCTCAAGATTAGTAAAATTCGGTATGCGACTCATAAAATCACCCCCAGCTTCACAGCTATCTCATTGAGGACTTCGAGAATATCCGTCTTTACATGAATGAATATATCGACCCCGGCATCACTGAAGCGTTTTTTAAGGTTTTCATCACTCGGTAAACCCGCCAAAACCACAAGCGCGTGTGGTCGGGCTTTTTTCACCTGTTCAGCAACCACCGGGACACTTTCGGGATAAATCTCGTCCCGACCACAGATGACCACCACCTCGGCACGGCTTTTCAGAGCCTCTTCGGCGGCTTTACCGGGAGTCTCAAAACCATCGGTTCTTACCACCTCAAAGCCCCCCACCTCAAAAAAAGAGGCGGCGAAATCAAGACGTGGCATGTAAGCCCCGGCTTCTCCCAGGGTGGCAAGAAAAACTTTCAGGTTGCCCTTCTGATGACGCATTTTCATCACGGCCAGACGCAATTTCTCGAATGGCTCTGCAGCATGGTAAACCGGAAGCGGTACCACTTTGACGACATCAATTTTACTGCTTCGCAGAACCCTCATTACCTCTCCGACGGTGGCGCCTCCTTCCACGGCCTTAATGACCTGCGGTAAAATTTCTTTCTTGTTCTTATCAAGTGCATCTATAAGTTGACCGAGAGCCGTTTCGACCTGCTTGTTTTTTTTAATGGTTTGCCTGATTTCCTGTAAACGTTGAAGCCGTTCCTTCCTGACTGCACTAAAATCAACCGACCTCGGTTCGAGAAGTTCTTCATCGGGTTGAGGATATTTATTGGTTCCGACCAAAACATCCTTACGCGAAGCATACGCCTTACGGCGTTCTTCGGTAGTCTTTTTTATGGCTATTTGCGGAAAACCTTCTTGTAACGCCCGGTAGAGTCCGCGCTTTTCCTCTATTTGACGGAATATACGCCAGGTTTCAAGAACTATCTCATAAGTGAGCCGTTCTACATACCACGACCCGCCGGCCGGGTCAAGCACCCGGGCCAGCTTGGCTTCATCTTTAAGAATAATTTGAATATTCCGGGACAGCCGCCGGGAGAACTCATCAGCCGGACGTATTCTTTCATCGAATGCCGCCACTTGCATACTGTCGGCTCCGCCGACCGCTCCTGAAAAAGCCCCGGTGGTCAAACGTAAAAGGTTCACATAAGGGTCGAATTTAGTCTGATAGCAGCGCGAAGTCCGGGCATGCAGCCACATCGACCGTTTTTCTTCACTAACCCCGCAATTTTCCAGAATGCGATTCCAGAGGCAACGGGCGGCGCGAAGTTTGGCGGATTCCATGAAAAAATTCGTGCCCAGCCCGAGACTGAAACGGATATGGGGCAAAACCTGCTCGATTTCAAGCCCGCGCTTTTCCATTGCACGTAAGTACTCTATAGCCGCGCTCATGGTCAGGACCAGCTCCCAGACGGTACTGGCGCCGGCATCGCTGTATATCTCGCCATGAACCCAGATCACGCCTGTCAGCGGAGCATGGTTGCCCGCCCATGAAACCGCCGCAGCCATCTCGTCATATACTGTCTCCAATGAACAGGACAACACCCCGGTTTGAGCCAGTTCCCCCAAGGGGTCAAATGCCACCGCACCTTCTAAGTACTTAATATCATTACCTTTTTCTTTCGCCAGAGCGATATATAAAGCCAGGTAAAAAAGGCTGCTATTGTAAGCTTGAATAAAAACCGGCACCCGGTCAAGAGATATCCCCTCTAAAGCAGTGGTCAAATCAGCCAGCGAAGAAAGCGAAACGCCCTCACATCCCACCTCCTTTTCCAAAGCCGTATCAGCATCGATACCTTTTCGCGACGCCCTGTCCAGAGGTAGGGTAACCGCAGTCAAACCGCGTTCAAGGTCATATCGCACTGCCCGGTTAAACTCTACCGGGGTGGGATAATTTATCTCTTGGGCTGTCTCCCAGACATGTTCGCCTTGCCGGAAGATGCGGCTACCTCTGATAAAAGGCGAAAATCCGGGAAAAGAGTCAATATCACTAATATTTTGGGCATCTTCTTTACGGTACAACGGCTGAAGGGTGATGTTCTCATAAGTCCTGGTAAGCATCTTCTTTTCAAAAGGTGCTCCCTTTAGAAGTCGCTCCACCTCGTCTAACCAGTCTTTATATTCAGGAACCGGAAATTCTTCATGCAAACGCATTCGATTCCTTTCCATCGGCTTCCCCTCTGGTTTTTCGGTCGGCATAATATTCACTCCTGCAAAAACTTAAAAAATACACAAGGTTTCAAAAAACCCTGTTATCTATAGAGTCGATTTCCCCACTTGTCAAGTGCTTTCGGATTTATAAATCCTTCTATAATCTACCGTTTTTAGTTTACTTACCCAGAAATAAGAGCTTATGCCAATAACAGGGTATTTTCAATTATCATTATACTACTACTTTTTTACCCAGTTTATGAGCAAACACCTTTTTATTATTCCATGACATTTATTGACGGTTTTGTTGAATCCATTATAGACAAAAAATAATCTAAAAATTAACTTAGAGAGGTTACATTAACCGCTGACTGTTAGAAAGTGACTTATATAATAAATATGAATCTTTTCCAGAAGTTATTCAACCGCCCGCCCCGGCCGGGAAAACCGTTGCCGGTAACGGATGATACATTCGAAGCTGACGTATTAAAGTCGAAAATACCCGTTGTGGTCGATTTCTGGTCGCCCACCTGTGCCCCGTGTCATGTCATGGCCGGTCTTTTAAACGAACTCGGACCACAATTCGCCGGGCGGGTCAATATTTACAAGTTGAATGTCCACGAAAATCCGACCACTGCCACCCAATATCGGATTATGAGCGTCCCCACAGTCATCTTTTTCAAGCAGGGAAAAATTGTTGACTTGTTTTCGGGACTTTTGCCTCTTTACCCCCTTAAAGAAAAACTGGAAAAGCTTGCCGGGTAAGCTTCCCGTTAATAAAAACAAATCCGCTTACAACATTCTTATTGCTTTTTCATAGGGGGTAAATCCAGGGATGCCCTTATGCAAGGTTAAATCCGGTTTATGAAAAGCCGGATTCTCATAGATGACCCGAAGAAGTTTTTCCCTTTCCGAAGGCTCGGCGAGATGAGCAATTCCCACCGCCCGCTCCCCGAGGCTCAAACCCCGCGGGTCGAAAGCACCGTATTCGGTAACGATAATTATCTGGTCGGCTGGGATACCGGTGGTGGTAATACCCGCCGGACTGCGGTCAACAATTTTAGAAATACCGGCCTGGGTGGTTGATTTGAGAGCGATAATGGCAATACCGCCGGGTGAATACTGAGCTCCGCGAATGAAATCGGCCTGACCGCCGACACCGCTGTATATTTTGCGGGCATCCAGCGAGTCCGCCCAGATATTGCCGTGAAGGTCCACCCCGATCGCCCCATTTATAGTCACCATCCTGGGTTGCTCGGCAATATGAAAAACACTGTTGGTAAAATCACAGGGACGGCTCTGAACCGAACTATTATCGCCCAGCCAGTCATATTCCGCCTGGTTCTGCGCCAGGAATATCGCCGAGATGCAGAAATTTATGTCACTTTTCCAGCGGTTGGTCACCACCCCCTCTTTCACCAGCTTGATCATGGCACTGGCAAATAGTTCAGTATGAATACCCAGGTCGCGAACGCCTTTTTTCAGGATAGCATTGGTCACTGCCTCGGGAACTTCCCCAATACCATACTGCAAAGTCGAGCCGGGGGTATCACCGGAACCGTCATGAATATACAAAGCCGCGATAATTTCCCCGATTTTATTGGCGCGTTCGTCGGGTTCCTGGACGGGGCTGGCCGGAAGTTCATAGTCGGTATCCAGCATATAATCGATGATGCTTTCGTGGATGGTCGTCCCCAGTACGAAGGGCATTTTGGCATTGCGTTCGACGATGACCAGCCCGCCGTTCTTTTTGGCCGTTTGAATCGCCGCCAGTACACTCTCCACCGTCGTACCAAGGCTGTAGTTACCGGCTTTATCGGGACCGCTGACCGTCAGCAGAACAACATTGGGTTTGACCCGACGAATATAACGGGGAACCTCCGAAAGGTGCATGGGGTGATATTTAGCCCAGCCTTTATTTACCGCTTCCTTGGACAGGTAACTGTTGAATATGACCCGGTGAGTTAAATCCTGACACCGTTCTCTGGAAAAAAGCGGCGCCAGACGCTCCCCGAGTAATAGAATGCTGAATATATCGACATCCTTAATCGACAGGTCGGTAGCCAGTTGCAGCAGAAGTTCCTGCGGAGCGGCGGCATTACCCGCCGCATATATAATCGAACCAGGTTTGATAATCGTCGAGTTGATCACCTCGTCAGCAGACGACACTCTTTTCATATTTAAATAACTCCTTAACCGCTTGCCTATGTCTATCCCAAGGGTACCTTCGGACTTTTTTTCCGCCTATAGATAACAAATTCGGCAAATTTGTCCAGTAAATTATTTTTAGGAAGGGATGCTAAAAAAACGCTAAGAGAATTACTGTCGATACTCGTTCCGGGGCAGGTCAAAATACTTGACGCCTTCGAAAAATTTAAATTTCTCCGGCAAACCGGTAATGTCCTTTTTATATTTCAGACCGATTTTTTCGACCACCTTAATTGAAGCCGTGTTGTCGGGTTTAACAATCGCTACAATTCTCTCCAGACCAAGAGTATCGAAACCATATCGAAGTAGCGCCCGGGCGGCTTCGGTGGCGTAACCCCGCCCCCAGACATCACGGCTCATCCCGTAATAGATTTCAATTTCCTCCGGGTTGATTTCAAGCCGCCCCAGCCCCACCCAGCCGACCAGCCGGTGCGAATGATTCTCTCTCACCGCCAGGGAAAAACGGGTAATCCGCTGAGGAGTGTTTTCATCATAACGTTGCAATATCCGCTTGAAAGTGACCATGAATTCATCAAATGTCATTGATTTTTCGGGGATATATCGTAAAACCGCTTCGTTATTGATAATCCCGTAGAAATCAAGCGCGTCATCATCCGTAAAAAGCCGGATTGTCAACCGCCCGGTTTCCAGATAGAAATTAGTAAACATCTTACACTCTATAAGTTTGTAAAATCCAGATCAATAATAGGAGATTCATTTTCGATACTTTCCCGGCGGCCGTTCATAAATCGCCGACACCAGTCGTTCAAATCACCCGCATTCTCTGCCAGTAAGACAATATATAATTCCATCTCCCGGACTTTCAAAAACAGTGGAATCCGTTCCAGCCAGAATTTTTCAATCTTGTTTTCACGGCGGTACCCTTTTAAAAAACTGCTCATGAAATTCCCGGCGAAAACCGTATCGGTGGGGTCGATATTATTATCCCGAAGAACATAAAAAAGAGGAATCGCAATATCGAAGGCAAACCAATGATACTGACAATCATCGAAATCAAAAACCGTAATACGACCATCGTCGATAAAAAAATTGCCGTGATGTAAATCACAATGGATCAAACCGTAAGCATCACTATCAGTTGATAAGGTATACAAGTTTTCCTTTAACCGGTGGCATTTCTCTAAAACTCCCGGCTGTGAGGACGGAATATATTTTTCAATGTCCATCGTGTAATCTTCGAACCACTGAAAACGCCGGAACGCCGGCTTTGAGGGCACAAAAGTTTTAGTGCATCTATGCATGCGACCCAGTGTTTCGCCCCAGGTTTCAATCAAGCTCTTGCTCCAGTTCTCGTTTCTGGCGGATAGTCCCGGAGCTTTTTCAAAAGAATAAACCAGGAAAAAAGACCCGTCAATTTCAATCCGCTCGACCAACCGCTTGCCCTGTGAAAGAACCGCCCTGGCAACCGCAACATTGCCATCAGCCAGGTAATTGACCCACTCCAGCTCCCCCTGAATCATAGCTTCCGTCCGATGAATACTATGGGTTATTTTCATTATATAAGCTTTGTCTTCTCTTTCATATTCATAGACAAAACTTTCAAATGAGCCCAGCCGCTTGAGGTTTTCACTCGAAATCCCGTAGCACCCGGCTGCCTCTTTCAGGATGTATTCACGGTTGCCAGAAAAGACCTGTTCGCTTCTTGAATCCAGATTTCACTCCCGTAAGATTAAAAAACATACGCCAAATAATTAATAAATTTTCATCACTTGAACAATTTATAATATTCTTTCCTCCATTGTGAGGGACGTAAGAAACAGCCGTTCGCTTTCCAGAAAACGAATCCTTTTTAAATTATTTTCATTTCTACTCATATTCATCAGATTAAACCTTTCTTTTTCAGTTCCTCTCTTTCTTTAAGGGTTTTGTGGATACGCCGGCTGAACTCACGTTCCGTTTGTCTAAGCGCTTTGACATCCTTGCGTTTCTCGAGATAACGAAGTTCCTTTTTCATTTTTAGATAATTTTCAAACCGCTTTGCCTCCAGAGTACCATCATCGATAGCCGCTCTTACGGCGCAACCCGGTTCGTTGTCATGTTCACAATCCCGGAAACGACAATGCCCGGCCAGTTCTTCAATGTCGGCAAAAGTCCGGCTGAGACCGGCTTCATTATCCCATAGTTGCAGTTCTCTCAAACCGGGAGTGTCAATAACAATTCCTCCGGAAGGCAATAACAGCATCTCCCGGCTGGTGGTGGTATGCCGGCCCCGGCTGTCGTCAGAACGAACTCCACACGTTTTAAGACGTTCCTCGCCAAGTAACTGATTTATAATAGTCGACTTGCCCACCCCCGATGAACCCAGAAAAACGGCGGTCTCACCCTTATTAATATGTTGTATTATGGTATCAAGGCCCTGATTATAAGAAGCGCTTATAGCCAGTACTGTCACCCCGAGTGCAATTTCCCGGACCTCTTCGATGACCGTGTCTATATCCGGGCAGAGGTCGGCTTTATTCAGGACAATTATCGGCCTGGCGCCGCTGTCCCAGGCCACCGTGAGATAGCGTTCCATCCGGCGAATATTATAATCACCGTCCAGCCCGCTGACCAGAAAGACCGTATCGACATTGGCCGCCAGCACCTGCCGGTCGGTTTTTCCCCCCGTATCAGGCATGCCTCCAGAGAGCACCGCCTTACGGGAGAAATCGCTTTTTCGCGGCAACAGTTTATGAATCGTCGCCCGGCTTTCGTTCGGGCGAACTGTTATTGCCACCCAGTCACCGACTACCGGGAAATCAGAGCGCGACCGCGCTTCATGGCGGAAACGTCCCGCTACTTCAGCCAATAATTCGCCCTGCTCACCCAAAACATGATAAAGATTTTTATGCTCCATGCTTATGCGGGCAGGCAAAAAACCGTTATTATGCAGTTTTTCAAAATTTTCCTTAAAAAAAGAATTCCAGCCTAACTGTGTTATATTCATTTTTAATTATATCCTCAATTATAACAATTCATCCTGTCGTTACTTCTTTTCGGCCACCAGCCTTATGAAACCCAGGTACCGGCCCCGGTCTTCGCGAAGCGCCGGAGCTTCATCGTCGAAATAAACACCCAGCTCGTCCAGAAGCTCGGCCCATTTTAACCAGTATTGCCAGCCGTCAGGCATGGTATCGGCCACTTTTATTTTCACCAGGCCGGTTTTCTCCCAGTGCTTTTGCCACCAGTCAACCGTGTGAAAACTGAAGCACTCCGCCGGATTCCAGAATACCGAACCCGACGGCATCCGGCGCGTTAGGTATTCCGGAACCTCGTTTTCAAAATCTCGCATCAAACCAGGCACCACAATGCCTATCCGGCTCCCGGGCGGCACAAACGAAAGAATATAACCGAGATAATTTTCATCGGTACCGTAATAGTGATAAGAGTCAAGACTTACTATCGCCTCAAAAAAACCGGCGGCATAAGGTAAAGAATGAGCCTCCGTATAGACCGGAAAGACCCGCTCTTGCATACCTGCCTGGCAGATACGCGGCCAGTTCTCCGACGGTTTAATCCACAGGTCGCTGGCCCAGACATTAATGTCGAATTCTTTAGCCAGGAATACGGAACTAACTGCCTTGCCACAGCCAAGGTCCAGTATCCGCTGGTTTTTCTGAAACTCCATCGCCCGGCAGAGCCACTCGGTAAGCCAGAGGACATTCGGTCCCATATGATTGTCAATGACCCACTGCAGGTCATATTTATTACTCAAAGGAAAATCTTCCGTTTTGAGCCTTGAAATCAAATCTTCTTTTGATATTTTCATCGCTTTCTTTCTGTAACTCAATTATTGCCGATTTTTAATAACTGAACAAAAAAACCGCGTGCATTACGCCCGCGGCTGGAAGATAAAAAAACCTTCCCTTAAGGAAGGTTGTCTTTATCCGTACCTGTTACGACAGATTAAAAACAACGCCTCCCGGGACGTAATACACTCGTAATATCAATCGAAACAGCTCTCATGTAATACGTCCTCCTTTTTTTAATCCGTTTAAAAATAAAATTTCAACTTGTTTAATTTATCATAAATTAAAAAAAAGTCAAGAAAATAAACTGACCCGAATACTGGTAAAGGCCGCCCCTGACAACAGGGACGACCTTTAGCATATCCTTTTTTAGAGAGTTACGGACAGACTGACAGGGGGGTATGGGTAATATACAGGAAATCTATCAGTTTGGTGATATCCGAGATATCCGGCTGGCCACCGCTGCCATCGGCATCGGCTTCCTCCGGGCAGCACAGCGGTTCATGACTTAAATACAGATAATCTATAAGACGGGTGATATCGGAGATGTCGGCGTCGCCACCGCTGCAGTCGGCGTCTCCCCGCGTGCCAACACAACAATCGGCCGAGTAAACTACTATATGGAGGTCACAAAGAGAGGTGTCCTCTATATCAGTAACCCCGACTATCATTTCAATAGGGGAAAGCACTCGGCTGAATTTTTTTATACTTTCGCTTTTTTAATCCTGTCGCTGGCCGTGCTCGGGCTGGGCCTGGGAGCTCCGGCTTTACACCTGTTCTCTTTTTTGAACCGGGGCAAAACGCTGGGTATTTCATTATCCCTGGCCTCTCTGACGGCCCTGGTCGGCCCGCCCCTGGTTTTTAAACTCGGCCTGAAATTCTCGGAATTGCTGCAGAGCTGGACGATGGTCGGCAAATTCGCCAGCACTGTCGTTCTGCTCAGCTGTACCTTCTTTTTCGCCGGCATTGCCTTGGCCCTGCTTTTCAAGCGCCATTATCAGCAGATGCCACGGCTGTATATGGCCGACCTTCTCGGTGCCGGTATCGGCGTCGTCATGGCTATCGTGATGATGAATCGCTTCGAAACCCCGGCGGCGACTTTTTTAATAACTGTCCCGCTCCTGCTGGCCGCGTTTATCGCCAGCGAACGCCGGTTGAAAATCCTGCCCGTTATCGTATCCGCGCTCTTGCTGTTTTTCGTACCCTCGGCAAAAACCCTTCTTGAGATGAAACACCCGGAACGCGCCCTGGTCATCTACAAACACTGGGATGCCATGGCCAAGATTAAAGTCTTTGATTTCGGCACCCACCGCGGCCTTGAAATCGATAATGTCGCCAACTCCCCGGTATATCCTTTCGACGGCAACTGGGACCGTCCTGACTTCCTTCGCTTCCAGTTCGGCATCGCCGTGAATTACCTGATTAAACAGTTCGATTCGTGCACATTTCTCTCTCTGGGTGCCGGGGGCGGAGTCGATGTCCTCCAGGCTTTGCAGGAAGGCTGTACGGAAATACATGCCGTCGAGGTCAACCCGCATATCAACCGAATGATGCTCGTGGATGACCCTTCGGGATACCGGCCGCCAGCTCCGCCTGACACCCTTACGCCCCGAATCATCACCCTGGCCGAGTACACGGGACATATCTACCGGGACCCCCAGGTCAGAGTCATTACGGAAGACGTTCGCACTTACGTCAAACGTTTTAAAAACAAGTTCGACGTAATATATTCTCTCAGTTCGAACACCTGGGCGGCGCTGGCTTCGGGCGCTTTCGCCCTGGCGGAAAATTACCTCTTCACCACCGAGGCTTTCGAAGATTACTGGCGGGCTCTCTCGGACAGCGGTTTCATGATGATGGAACACCAGTTTTACATGCCGCGGCTGGTCGGCGAAGTCATGGACGCTCTTAAAAAACAGGGGGTGGAAAACGTCACCGGCCATTTCGCCGTTTATGACCTGCCCCAGCTGCGCCGCCAGGTTCTGCTTCTTTCAAAGCGATCCCTAAACGACTCCCTGCGCTACCATGCCCTTTTCGACCTCACCCCCGAAGCCTACCCTTACATCCATCTTTTATACCCGGCGCCCGATTCGCTCTCGGACAATCTTATCAACCGCATCGTACAAAACGGCTGGCGGGCCGAAGCCGCTTCGGTCGCGGTCGATATCTCGCCCTGCACCGACGACCGCCCCTTTATCGCCCATATGGGCCGGTGGAAAAATTTCTACTGGAATAAACCGGATAAAATCCTGCCCTATGAATTTTACGGGTTCCCGCTGTCCAAAATTATTATCGTCATCATTTTAATAGTAATAATTGTCCTGGTATTACCTCTTAACCTGCTTCCTTATTTCATGAAAAAAGACAAGCTTAAAGCCGTCCCCTGGCTGTATTTCTTCACCATCGGCGCCGCCTTCATGATTGTCGAGGTCATTCTTATTCAGAAATACACCCTCTTCGTCGGCCCCTCGGTTTACAGCATCACCACCATTCTTTTAACTCTCCTGGTTGCCTCCGGCCTCGGCAGCCGTTTTTCCGAAAAAGTCGGCGATGGCGTCGCTTTCGGCATGATCTGTCTCTGGCTGCTTCTGGAAATATTTGTATTCCGACACCTGACCGGCGCCCTGAGTGCTTTAACTGTTTTCCCGCGCATCCTGATAACCGCCCTTCTGATTTTCCCGCTGGGCTTTTTCATGGGCATGCCCTTCCCCAAGGGAACACTCAAAGTAAGAGAACTTATTGACTGGGGGTTTGCCGTTAACGGCGTCGCCTCGGTTCTTGGGGCTACCGCCGTTATCCTGGTGGCCCTGGCGTTCGGACTCAACGCCGCCCTTATGGCCGCGGCGGTCCTGTACCTGCTGGCGTTCGGGTTTATATCATTGAAATCCACCTGGTAAGGTGTTATAATGGCTCAACAGTTGATATCGCTGTCTTTAGTAAAAACAAGGTTGGAGCGGTTATATTAAGAAAGGCATCCCGAATGAAAATAGGCTTTGTTCAAATGGCTCCGGTGCTCGCTGAGGCAACCACCAATATGAACACCATCGCCCGGCTTATCGACCGGATTCCCGACGCCGATCTGGTGGTTCTCCCGGAACTTTGCAACTCGGGCTACAACTTCCAATCCGAAAAGCAGGCTCTCCAAACGGCGGAGGAAATTTCCGACAGCCGCTATATCAAGCACCTGCTCTCACTGTGCCGCAAATATAATTGTCATATTGTTTCGGGTTTCAATGAACGGGAAGGCGACCGCCTGTACAATAGCGCCGTGCTGGTCAGTCCCGGCGGTTATCTCGGTAAATACCGTAAACTGCACCTGTTTTTTAACGAACTGGATTATTTCACACCCGGCGATTGCGGCCTGCCGGTTTTTGATATCGGCGGCTGCAAAATCGGCATGCTGATATGTTTCGACTGGATGTTCCCCGAGGTCTGGCGCATCATGGCCCTGCAGGGTGCGGATATCATCTGCCATCCCTCGAACCTGGTTATCCCCGAACTCTGTCAGCGAGCGGTACCGGTACACTCTCTGATTAACAGGGTTTTCAGCATCACCGCCAACCGCTTCGGTACCGAGGGCAACCTGACTTTCACCGGCCTTTCACTCATTACCGACCCGAAAGGCGAAATCCTCTGCCAGGCCGGCGCCGACCGTGAGGAAGCCGTGTCCATCGAAATCGACATCTATAAGGCTCGCAACAAAAACGTCACCACTCGTAACCATGTTATATTTGACCGCCGCCCGCATGAATATAAAAAAATCGTCGAGCCGGGATAAAAAACAGACCGCATATAAGCGAACAGCGCCTACTTGACAATTTTGATACACTGTTTGAAGGCTTCGCCCTCGGCAATATGCAGCATTTCAAAGAGCGCCATCTCCACGCTGGTGATTTTGCCGCCGCGCTGCATTATCGCCCGGATGCCGGTCTCCCGGTTTTCCGGTGTCCGCGAAGAAACGGCATCCGCCACCAGGTAAACCTCGTAGCCCCGGTCCAGTAAATCCTGCGCCGTCTGATAAACGCAAACATGGGTTTCCATCCCGCACAGCAAAACCTGGTGGCGTCCGGTGTTCTTAAGCCCGGCCATGAATGCCTCATTACCGCAGCAACTGAAAGTATTTTTTACCAGCGGTTGTAAACCCGTCAGATTTTCCCTTATCAGCGGGATGGTATCACCGAGCTTGTCGGGAAGCTGCTCGTTCCAGAGAAGCGGCAGGCCGAGTGCTTTCGCTCCTTTAATCAGCTTCACGATGTTTTCAAAAAAATTATCCCGGTCATACATCAATGTCGCCAGCCGCCCCTGAATATCCACGATAACCAAAACCGTATCGTCTTTTTTCAGCACGTTAAAACCTCATCTTTACTTTCTATTTTATTTATGCATAACCAAGCGGGCACATAATTGTTCCAACCTGTTCCTGATAATTATTATATGCAAGTCTCATATTTAAGCAAGTCTATCTTTTGTTGGTTCACTTGAAAATGAGAATCCGGTCAGGTACCGGCTTTGTATATTCATGTCGGGGGCGCATATCACCTTGACGCGACTGTGTCAAGAGAACAAAAGCTTAAAACTACAATACCTTTTTTTGAGCCGGATTTTTTTCGGCGATGACTTTATCAGCGAGTTCATTTGGCAACGGCGAGTATTCCAGAAATTCCATCGAAAAATTAGCCCGGCCGCTGGACAATGTGCGCAGAGCCGAGGCATAACCGAACATCTCCATCAACGGCACGGTGCCGCTCAGTTTCTGCGAACCCTTGCGGTGACGGCGCATGTTGTTGATTTTACCCCGGCGGCGGTTGATATCGCCGATTATGTCGCCTATATATTCATCGGGTGTGTTGACCTCGAGCTTCATCAGTGGTTCCAGAAGCCGAGGCGACGCCTTGTGGATTATTTCCCGGAGCGCCTGTTCGGTACCGATACGAAAAGCCATCTCGCTGGAATCGACTTCATGAAAACCGCCGTCCACCAGCACGAATTTCACGTCCACCATCGGGAACCCCGCCAGTAAACCTTTCTCGACTATCAGACGGAAACCTTTTTCGACCGCGGGTATAAATTCACGCGGGATGTTACCGCCCCGGACATGGTCAACAAACTCGATGCCCTTACCATGGTTCGGTTCCAGACGGTAAATAATATGGGCAAACTGACCTTTGCCACCGGTTTGTTTTTTATACCGGTAGTCGTGGCTGACTTCCCGGTTTATCGTTTCTCGAAAGGCGACCGCCGGCTGACCCACCACCACCTCGACCTTATGCTCGGTCTTCAGGCGGTCCACGACAATCTCAAGGTGCAGTTCACCCATTCCGGAAATAACCGTTTCCCCGGTTTCTTCCTCGTAATGAGCTTTGAACGAGGGATCCTCCAGTTTCAATTTACCCAGCGCATGAGCCATTTTTTCGCGGTCATTTTTATCGACCGTTTCGATTCGCATATCCAGAACCGTCTCGGGGTAATGAATATTTTCCAGAAGAATCGGGTTGGCTTCGTCGCACAGGGTATCCCCAGTAGTGGTATATTTCATCCCTATCAGGGCACCGATATCGCCGGTTCTAAGCTCGGCTACCTCTTCGCGACGGTCGGCGTGAATACGCATTATGCGTCCGATGCGTTCCCGCCGCTTTTTGGTGGAATTATAAACATAACAGCCCGCTTTTAATACACCCGAATATATCCGGATAAATGTCTGCTGCCCGACAAAAGTATCGTTGATGATTTTAAATGCCAGAGCCGAGAACGGCCGCTTATCGGACGGCTTGCGGGAGATGGTTTGGTTCGGGTTGGAGCAATCCTGGCCGCTTATAATCCCGCGGTCCACCGGCGAGGGCAGGTAGTCCACCACGGCATCCAGAAGCAGTTGAATACCCTTATTTTTAAAAGCGCTCCCGCAGAATACCGGGGTTATACAGATACCCATAACTGCATGGCGGGCGGCACGCTTGATATCCTCAACGGTTATCTCTTCCTCGTTCAAATATTTCGCCATTAGACTTTCATCAAAATCGGCCAGCCGGGTCACGAGGTTTTCGTGAAGTTTCGCCGCCTGGACCTGAAATGACTCCGGAATTTCGGAAACTACCCGGACCAGGCGGTCAAAAGTTATGACCTTCATGGTCACCAGGTCGATTATACCTTCCAGTTCCTGCCCATTCATAACCGGAATCTGGAAGGGTACGGCATTGGCTCCCAACATTTCGTTCATCATTTCAACCGTGTTGAAAAAATCCGCGCCCGGACGGTCCATCTTGTTGACAAAGGCAATCCGCGGGACCATGTAACGGTCGGCCTGGTGCCAGACGGTTTCACTTTGCGGTTCCACTCCGCCGACCGCACAGAACACCATCACAATACCATCGAGAACTCGCAAAGAACGCTCTACCTCGAGCGTGAAATCGATATGTCCGGGAGTGTCGATAATGTTTATCTGGTGATCCAGCCAGCTGGTCGTGATAGCCGCCGATGAGATGGTTATCCCCCGCTCCTGTTCCTGCTTCATGAAATCCATCACGGCCTGGCCGTTGTGCACCTCGCCGATGCGGTGAATCATTCCCGTAAAGAACAATATCCGTTCCGTGGTGGTCGTTTTGCCGGCGTCAATATGAGCGACAATACCGATATTGCGTATCTTTTGAGTAATCACAGCCTCCAATTATAAACTCCCGGGTAACTACAGGTTGTTAAGAAATTACTACTTAGAAAATAGGGTTCAGCCTGTTTTCGTAAACCTGTAATCAAAACCACCCAAAAAAGTTCAAAAAAAGGTGACAATATATATCAAAAAAAACAAGATGTCAAAAAATCTTTCATTATTATTGTAACCAATTGATTATAAAACACTTATGCGGACGCAACTTATCTTCTGAAACCACCTTTTTTAAGGGGAAAAATAAAAAAAGTATTAATTTTTTTCTTAATCATAAACAGTTATATCATATAAAACGTAAAAGAATTATTAATCATCAACAAGAATGGTAAAAAGATGAATGGTGTTAAAAAACACGAAGACGCGCTGTCGGCACATGTTTTTTATAGCCATCCCGTCTATAAAACCGATTTTACATCGGCTTCCGATGTTTACCTTTATGATTCCTCTGGCCGCCAATATATGGATTTTGAATCCGGCATCTGGTGTGCCTCGCTGGGTCATAACCATCCCGCCATTGCAGAATCTATTCATAAACAGCTGGACAAAGTAATTCATCTGGGGGCAACAGTCACATCACCTTTAACGGAAGAAACCGCAATCACGCTTTTACGTCACACCCCGTTTGAACATGGACAAGCTGTTTTTCTCAGCTCCGGAAGTGAGGCGGTGGAACTGAGCCTGAAACTGGCCCGGCTTTTTACCGGTCGAAACCGGCTGGTAACCTTCACCCGAAGTTACCTGGGAGCTTACGGCTTTTCCGGACAGCTTGATAATACTAATTGCTGGCAACTGGTTGACATCGATAATTGTCTGGGTTGCTCCGAAGAAAAGTGTACCTGGTCCTGCGGGGCGCTCAAGCATATCAAGCCCGACATGACTGCCGCATTTATTATCGAACCGGTGCTTGCTTCGGGCGGCATACTATTCCCTCCGACCAAATGCGTTAAATTCTTAGCCGGCGAAATTAACAGCACCGGCGGCTTATTCATTACCAATGAAGTTACCACCGGCCTGGGACGAACCGGCCGATGGCTGGGTGTTGAACATCACGAAGTAACTCCCGATCTGATCGTTTTCGGAAAAACTCTGGGCAACGGCTACCCTGTCAGCGCGGTGGCCATGTCACGTCAGGTCGCCGACATGCTTCTTACAAAAGATTTTTATTACGTCCAGTCTCACCAAAACGACCCTCTGGGTTGTGCGGTAGCAAAAACCGTTCTTGAGACTCTTGAGAAGGAAAAACTGATTGACCGTTCTCAAAAGCTCGGCGAATTTTTTAAAAAACAACTTGGTGAACTGCAATCGAAACATAATCTCATAAAGGATATAAGAGGTTTCGGTCTTATGTACGGTTTGGAATTGAATAGCAAACTGACCGGCGGTGAAAAAGGTGTTGTTGCCATCGTCAAAAACATGTTGGCGCATGGTTTCTATATCGGTTCCAAACCCAAATTAAATCTTTTAAGGTTTTTCCCGCCATTAACAATTCGTGAAGAGCATATACTTGAGCTTTGCCGGACTATGGGAAATATTTTTTTGAAATTGTAAAAAAATGTTCATTCATAAAAGAACTATAGAGAAAATAAAAGAAAGAAAGGCGCGGTTATGGGTTTGGAGAATCCCAGTTCTTTTGATGTTATGACCCATACTCTCTTTTTTCGTCTGATGGGTCCGTTATATAAAAAATATATCCGGAGTCTGGGTTTACAGGGTAATGAAAAAATACTGGAGTTCGGCTGTGGTTCCGGAGAAGCCTCGCATTTTTTAGCTGATATCTTAAATAAAGACGGCGGGCATTTAACCTGCCTGGATATTTCCGAATCCTGGATAAAAGCCGTCAAAAAGAGATTGAAAAAATATCGGAATACTGATTTTATGACCGGCGATATTCTTAAACTGTCATTCGACCGGACATCCTACGATGGCGTTTTTATCCATTATGTGCTGCACGATATCGACCCCCAACTTCGTCCGCAGGTCATCCGGTCTCTGACCGCACTGTTAAAAAATGGCGGGAAAATTTTCATCCGGGAACCGAACAAAGCCGGACACGGGATGTCAGCCGCTGAAATAAAAAAACTGATGTCCGATTGCGGACTCATAGAAACCAGGGGAACAACAGAGAAAAACTTGTTCTTGGGGACTTTTTTCACCGGTATTTTCAACAAACCGTGAAAAGACTAACTGACATAAACCGGCTATTCATGATGGAAAGCCGGTTCTTTCGTTCGTAAAATCGTCAAAAAAGAAAAATAACGGGTACATGCAGCAGCGCCCAGAGACCATAACGCCACCCGGTTGCGGTACGCGCTTCCCGGGCGAGGAAACCGAAATATACTCCCTTCATGATTGTATTACTCATCATCGAAATGATAATTGCCATAACCATCAGGTTCTGAGGATGGAGCGGTTTATTTACCAGCGACAGAATAAAAGGGTCGATATCGGTTACTCCGACAAGCGCGGAAAGCACCACCAAACCGGTATTGCCGTAAAACTGTTGAATGAAAACTGTAGCCACCGACAGGAGTACGAACAGAACAGCAAAAATAAGAGCTGGTTTCAATTCAAACGGGTTGGGCGGGGCCTGAACGAATGTCCGGGGGATATCCTTTTTTATTGTCTTAAAACGTACCGATAATACGAGCCCCACTACCGACAGCAGGACCAGTTGCAGCCAGAGCCAGGACACCACTTCCGGATTGATTATCCACACCAAAACCAGAATCCTCAGGTACATGACACTGCCGGCCAGGATCGAGGCCTGCAAAGCGTTGAAACTCTGCTGGGGCGATTTTTGGGCTATCCGTCCGGCGGTCACACTCACCGCCGTGCTGGAAACGATGCCACCCAGCAGACCCGACAGCCACAAACCCACCCGGCTGCCGAATTTTTTAGAAAGGAAATATCCCCCAAAGCCGACCGCCGAAACCAGCACCACAATCTGCCAGATTTGCCGGGGATTAAGACTGAACTGGGTGTATTCCTGGTCAGGCAGAACAGGCATGATTATCAAGGTGATCAACAGGAACTTGATAACCGCCAAAAACTCCGCTTTATCCAGACTTTCCACATATTTTTCTATCTTGGCTTTTTCCGAAAGAAGGAACGTGCCGACAATACCCAGCGCCAGAGGCACCCAGATATCGGCTAAAAGGCAGAGCGCCCCGGTTATAAACGTCAGTATGGCCGCCACCTCGCTGGTCCAGCCGACATGCCCCTCCTTGAGCTTGGCCAGGTAACCGATTACCGCCAGCGAGCTGATAGAAATCATCCCCACCGGCAGGACCCAGGGTACCCCGACATGAAACAACCAGGCGCATCCGAATCCGAACACGCCTATCAAAGAATAGGTTCTTACCCCGGCAAAAACCCGCCCTTTGGTCAGATGACCGGAACTTTCGCGTTCTAGGCCGACCAGGAAGGCAATCCCCAATGCTATAAAAAACCGCAGATAAAGCGGCAACTGGATATCTTCCATTTGTTATCCTCTGACAAAAACTCGGTTCAATCAGGAACGAATAAAGCTAAAGGGGTTCAAATTTATTGGCAAGTTTTTTTAAATCTGCGGATTTCTTAAAAAGAACCGTCCGTGACAATTTTTTTTAGATTCTCGATATCCGGCTCATGTCAAAATCGTCACGAACGGCTCTTCTCTAACCTTATTTACGGGCAGGATGCCAGAGAAACATGAGTCAGATACCGGCACTGTCGGTGTCAGCCTGGTCAGAGTTATAAGATGAAGGACAGTTGTCAAAGACATTAACATACTTATCGTTACCTTCATCAGCATGATCGTGAATATATAACTAAAGGCATTTATTAACAGTACCGCCCGGATTTCTATCTGCCGGATTACAATCTTTTTCTTGAAATCTGCGGCTACGGTCATATGCCCCATTACCGTGAACGCATCGCTTTCAAAAAACGGTTGTATCGAAAAAACGACCTGCGCGTCGTTTTCATAAGCTATAACGGCCACGGCTCCCTGGAACAAAAAATCCGAAAGGAGCTGGAATTTTTTATAAATAAAACGAAATCATCTAAGAGTCAAGACAGGCACGAACCCTATCAACCATCTTCGGTACCAGTAAATCACGATTCTCGCGGGTAATCTCGTAAAGGTCAACATCCGCTCTTTTTTTTACTTCAGCTATGAATCCCCCGCCCTTCAAAGCGATGGTGGCGATAACCAGCCGGTCCGAAGCCAGTGCCTTGTCCAAAAGACGGATAAATTTATCCGAGAAGCATTCCATTTTCCCGATTTCATCAATTACCAGAATTCTGTTCCGGGCGTCATTCAGGTCAAGCTTTTCGAGAAATTTTTCAAAACCCCTTACATCGACGCCATACCTGCCCACCCGGAACGAACTTGCCACAGCCACTCCCGCCAGTACCCCCCGTCCGCCTTGCAACCCTTCCAGGGTAAAACCCTTTCGCACGCCGCCTTTCCTCATTTCCTCGGTATAAAAACCAACCGGGCTGTAAGGCGTCAATAGTCCGCAGATTTTTTTAATTAAAGTCGTCTTACCTACGCCCGGCACTCCGGTAATGAGGATATTTTTTTTCATTTGTTCGTTTCTGCACTTCATTTATTGAAAACTATACTTGGCTGCCGGTATTAAAATAATATAATTATTCACCGGTGCGACAAGAACAAAATGGTGCTGGTCTCGCCATCCCCGTTCAATCCGATATAATTAAACAACAGCTGTTAAATTATTCCCATTGTAATAAATGACCTGATAAGTCCCTAATACAAACCCGTTAATTTAGTTATCATTCATTAACCTGTTTAAGCCATTTTTTTTATCGAAGTATCAATCCGTAAAAAACCGTCGCACTGATAATTTTTTTATTTGGATAAAATTAACTAAACATTATATTAAAAATAACTTGAACTCTTTATCTACATAATAGGGGATTTGATTTTTATGTAGGTTCACTTTATAACCATCAAACAACAGGAGGATCGGCAACAACAAAAAAGCTAATACTATTATTATTAACCTCACAGATGAAGGGAATTTGCATGAAAAAATTATTTATATCGCTGTTTCTGTGCGGTATAATCCTTTCGATGTTCGGCTGCAGCGATAATGCGAACATCACCGATTCAAAAAGCTCGATTGTCATGACCGAGCGTCCGCAATATATTGAAACCCGTCCCCAGGCAGTCGTTGAAAATTACACCCTGAAAACCACGATGGCGGTTTACAAGAAGCCGACACCGCCCCCACCGGATACCAACAATGTTGACCCCAATCCCAACCCGGCGCATAAATATGCCTACGTGGTGGGTATTTCCGATTACGAGGGCACGGCCAATGACCTGCAGTACTGCGACGATGATGCCGTGGAAATGAAAGCCATGCTCCAGGGTGAAGGTTTCACCGTGCGCATGGATCTCGACCGTAACGCCACCGCCGACGCCATTACCGCCGGACTGCAATGGCTTATCGACCAGGCTGTACCCGGTGATGAAATCGCATTCTGCTATTCCGGTCACGGTACCAAGTACACCACCTATGGTTCCTGCATCATCTCGACCGACCTGTATCTACTGACCCATGGCTACGTCATGCAGTATTTCAATGCCGTCAACTGCACCAAGAAACTGATGACTCTGGACGCCTGCGTCGTGGGTGATTTCCATACTGACGCCGTGAATGGAACGATGCTGGCCACCGCCTCCACCAACACCAGTTCATACGATGTCCCGGCTTTCGAAAACGGCGCCTGGACCTACTTTTTCCTGGAAGCCGTTAACGAACAGAATCTAATATACGCCGAAGATTGCGCCACCTATGCCGAAACCGAGATGAAAGCCTGGGCTAAACCCCTACGTTTAAGAGTCAGCCCGGCCCATACCGACAAATACATTGGCAAGTTTGATATATAATAAATTTTTTTAAAAACCCCGCTTTTAAACAGCGGGGTTTTTTATTTTCCATCAGACCCCGATTGGAAAAGAAGCTGCCGACGGCCGTCGCCGTACACCCGGTAAAACCGGCCATCATGCCAGAGAAGCGCCTGGAAGGAACCGATTGTTTCAAGGGGAACATCAACCGCTACTATCCTGTTATCAAAAAGACCCATCACACTGTCCACCTCGCTGTGCCCGACTACGATTGTCCGGGCATCGAAGGAAGCCAGCACCCGGTCGATTTCATCCGGCATTATCCGGGGATACTTATCTTCCATGGCATAATGATATCCGCGATACCACAGCGGTCCCATACTTCCGAATATGAAATTAACCGTGTCATTAAACGCCATACCCGAAGAACGCATGTCAATCCCGCGACGGACAATTTCATTTATCCCGGCAATTGTTCCGCAAAATTGCAGAGCAACGGGATTAAGACCGCCATGCACAAAAATAATCTCGTTTATTTTTATAACCGTCGGCTTTGAACGCAACCATCGACCCAGCTCCATCTCCGGGCTGAACAGATCCTCGTATCTTATGCGCCATCTCTTGACAACACCTTCCAGGTACTTTTCATGTACATATCTTATATCACCGCGTAAAATCATCAACTCGTGATTACCCAGAAGATAATGAACTTTCCCCCCGGCTCGGTCAGCCTCCTGCTCCAGCCGATAAATGAACCAGAGACACTCAGTCACCCTGTCGCCCCGGTCAAAAATATCACCGTCTATTACCAGGTGGCCCGCACCCCAGGTCCAGTGCCCGCGACTGTCGATAACACCGCTGTTGGCCAGAATATCAACCAGGTAATCGTATTCACCATGAATATCGCTGATGACAAATATTTTTGAGACGTCGTCGAAGATACACGTTTCATTGATAATCATATTTACGGGAATGACATATTCCACCATGGTATCCCGGCAAAAGCCGCGGAACCGCAAAGTATCCCTTAAAGTATAATTTCTCTTGTCAGTTTCACCGTTACAATGATAAAATACAATCGCTGAAGAATCACTTCTCCAGAACACGTGCGGGCCGTCATCAAGAGCCGATTCTCCCCCGGTTGTGTCTTTCGCAATGACCACAGCCGTGGCTGTAGAGCCGGTCGCCTGGGCAAAAACCGGTAGCGCCGAGCCGAGTATCAAAATCAGCCCGAAAATAATCAGGCCAGCATTTTTTTTTATTATATATTCTCCCATAATCTTATTCCGGTTTTTTCGGAACTACCATAATCGATTTCTCCCGCTCCACCATTACCAGTCCCGGTTTGGCTTTTTTGGGTTTACGGACATATTTCCGCTCGGTGTATACAACCGGCACCAGGGAATCGTTTCTGGCTTTGCTGTGAAAAGCGGCTATGGCCGCTGTTTCCTCGATTTCCCGCTTCGAGGGCTCGAATGATTTATTCGGATATTTCATTACCACATGCGAACCGGGGCACTGCTGGGTATGAAACCATAATTCGTAAGGCTTCGCATAATCAAACGTAGTGCGGTCGTTATCCGAACCATCGCGCCCCACAAATATCGTCAAACCGGTGGAAAGCTGATATTCCTTATAAGGCAGGCGCGGGGCGGTTACTTCGCGAGCTCCGGCTTTCGGCAGTAATGAATTTATTTCGCTTCGATATCGCTCCCGCGCCAGGTTAAAATTAAACTCCAGGTCGGTCAGGATTTTCAGAATTTCCTCGTATTCATTCTGCGTAATCTCCAGCCGCCGCTTTAAAAGTTCCCCTCCCTCACGACCCTTGCGAAATTTCTTGAAATAACTCTCGATATTTTCCTGGGGCGACAGGGCTCTGTCCAATTCTATCCTCAGCGGCTTATGAGGCTCGCTGAAGACGTCCTTAACCGTCACTTCCGTCATCCCCTTTCGTAAAGTATCCATATTTATTTTCAGCAGTTCACCCATCTTGCGATAAATTTCATAACTGCCCGCTTCTTTCAAGTCCTGCTCGAGTTTGAGAAGGCGTTTCTGCAACCGCCGGGCCGCCTGTTCGACCACTTTTATTATCTTCTTTTCTTCGTCGGCTTCTTCCACCGAGACCTGGCGATGACTCGCCATCGCCATCACCGCCAGCGACAAAGTCTTGAACTTCTCCGGCTCACCATCAACACTTTTTAACCTGAACGGATATACTTCCGGGGAATGCCGCACCTCATAAAGATAACCCGGCGATACACCGTCAAAGTGCCCGGCTACCCCTCTTACCTCCTCTGCCAGTATCTCCAGCGCCCGGCTGTCAAAACTTCTGATGTCGGCCTGGTCCAGCCCGGTTCGCCTGGCTGTCTCCACCGCTAATGTCCGATTGAAGCCGAGGATATTCTTTTCCAACAGAATCGCCGTTGTCATCGGCTTGTCACTTTTATTGATTATTTTTTCAAGCCCGCTTGATGTTACCTTGAAAGGATTCAAACCCTCCAGGGGCGGTGGCGGTTGATACCGGTCACCCGCGGTGTATTTCCGATTACGAAGCGTGGCCTGTAATATACTGCTTTCATCCGTCAGCCAGATATTACCGTTTACCCCCAGCGCCTCGAAAATAACCGTCTGCCTCCTGCCGTCTTTGAGCGTGCTCATTTTCACCAGACGGTCGAAACCCCACTGCTCGAAAGCCGTAACTCCCGACCCGTCAAGACCGAAAATTGGCCAAGGTTTTTCACGGGTCTTTATATCTACTTTAGACGCCGGGACATAATAAAAACCAAAACCGGCCGGATGATAACTGAATACCAGCGCCATCAGCGACTTGCCTTTTATCTTTAAGTAAAAATAAGCCGTCCGCTCCTTTTTATAAAAGGCGGTATTTACAATAATGGCGCTGTCAACCCGCTCGGCTGTTAACTCCGCAACCAGGTTTTTTATGTGAAGGGCAGTCTGCATGGCTGTATTATAGGTAACTTTATGTTACAAAACAAGTTTTCCTAACAATAAATTTTTGTTTTTTGCTGTCATCTTATAAAAAGGGGGGAACTTATATTTCTGAATAATGTTACAGTCTTAACCACCCTGAGGGGGCTGGGGTGGTAAATTACATCAGGCTATCATCAGGGAAAGACCTCGGATTAGACAACTCGGGAATTAAAAAAAGCGGAGCCAGGACGGCTCCGCTTTTTTACTTCTTCCAATTTATATTGTTTTATTTTCCCATGAATAATTTGAAAATTACCGATTTAAAAAACATATGTCTGTACCAACAATTCGCAAAGCTGTTGCGAACGATATCAAAGCCTTCAGTCACTTAAACTACACTTTCCATGAATTCCACGTTGCCGGTGTCCCTGACCGCCTTGTCACTTCAGGCTCCATCGAAAAATTCGATTGCTCGCAACTTATCACCGAATTGAAAAAAATCTTCGAAAATCCTGATGCCAAAATTTTCGTTGCCGATATGGATGACCATATTATCAGCCCGGCGGAAATCTATCTACGCGAAGACGAATCTAACCCTTAACGGGTCGCTTACGCTACGGCCACCTTCAAAGTCTCATGGTAAGACCTGAATACCGGGGACGTAATATCGGCAAACTTCTGGTTACCACAGCCGAAGATTGGGCACAAAAAAAAGGCGCCATCGAAATCCGGCTCGATACCTGGGACTTTAAAAGCGATCCGATAAAATTCTATGAAAAATGTGGCTACTGAACCATTCGCCGTAAAATGGTACACCCGTTCAAATAATATCCACCGGCCTTACTTCCCGCCGAACATTATTCCAAGTAGTATCCTGAAATCCGGAATATCGCCAACACCAAACCTGGCCTCCAGATTGTAAAAACCAGTATTTTTCATAGGCAAGCGTAACCCGGCGGTAATAGTGGCACCTATTTCCGTATCCGACCCTCCATGCTCGGCATCCCAGTAGGTCAAAGTCGGTCCTGCGGCGGCATAAAAAGCGAAAGAAGAATTCGGTGGTTTTAACAGCATGAGAATATCGGCATTGAACGTGAACGTGCTTACATTATCACCGGTGCCGTAATCGATACTGGGGGCAAACCGGGCGACTTTAAGAAATTCCCCCATCAGCGCCTGGGCGCCAATCACAAACTGGTCGGGATTACTGCCATAACCGGCTCGAATACCATACCCGTTGGAACCGGCAAACGCCGACATTGTCCCGAATAAAAAGAAACACGCCAGTATTAATAACGGAAATGCCTTTTTCATGGATTAAATCCTTTCCTTTGCCACCCTTTTTTTGAGTGACCGTTTCGAAGCGATTGCTCCCCTTTAAAACGAATCACCCCGGTTAAAAACGATTACACATCATTATAATATATTTATTATATGACAGAATAAAGCCAAAGTAAAGGAAATATTACAAAAAATTCGTTGCTTTAAGAGCCCGTTAATTAACGTCGTCTGTTCAAACAGGGCGTAATCCTTTAGTAGTTGTACCTGTTTTTTTCATTTGTAAAAAAAACAGGCGGAACCGCACAAGGATTCCGCCTAATAAAGACTATTATTTATGCATTGCATAAAAAAACTGACCCGGCTTTGGTAAACCGGGTCAGATCAGCATTTAGTTGTTCACTATTATCTGCGCTCCCAGAGCCTGTGCACCGGTGCCGCCGAGGAAACCCTTGGCCCAGACAGTGTAGATCTTACCGGCCGTAAGCGAAATATCATTCAGCTCCAATACAACACTGGTATTGGTGGCCGCATCGCGAACCTGAAGGTCATATATCCCGGCATCAAGTGGGGTGAAATCAGAAGCCTGCTTGAAAGCCTTATTTCCAAAAACAATTGTTCCATCGGTAAGCGTTATATTAACAGCCGGGGCATTGGGTGATAGATGCACGAAACGCACATGCGCTTTACCGGCCGCCGGGGCTGACAAATTGTCAGTCAACACGACAGTAGAAATATTACTGACCGAATCAACCGCAAAAACAGTGTAGTTTGTTCCCGTGGTTAAAGCCAGATCGGCATTGATAACCGTAGTACTTGTTCCGCTGACATTTACCTTCACATTGCGGTTTCCTGCGTTAACGGACAAATACGAAGTGTTGTCGGGGAAAGACAATCCCGAACCGGCAACAGTATTATCCACCAGCAAATCGACCGCGGGAGCATCGGGGGAGGCATGCACCACCATGACATTGGCCGTGTTTTTCGCGGCAACCGGATTATTATCGTCACTGCACGACGTTAACACCAACGGTAGAACCATCAGTATTCCAAAAACCATCATCTTTTTCATCATTTTAATTCTCCTTTTTTTATCATCATTTTTTATTACTTTTTGGTTGTCCCGGGTGGCCATGTTCTTTTCCAAAAATAACATTCTCCTCAGGCCACCCCTGAATATCAATTAATCATTGACCCAGCGCTGTTGAATGGCTTTCCATTGAATCAACTGGTACAAAGCGGCTAAGCCTACCACCACATATACTATTCTGCTTAATATGGTGGCATCGCCGAGAAGTTTCGCGACCAGGTCAAAATGCAACAACCCGACCAGGCCCCAGTTAAGACCGCCCACTATTAAAAGAACGGCTACGATGACATCGAGTGACTTCATGACATATTCTCCTTTTTTGTTTTGACGATTTCGCTTGCCATAAGCTCATGCCTTTCGGCCAACGAATCTATCTGTTTAATATTTAATGCTTGTCTAACTATTGTCTTCATATTGACTAATAAAACCGAATTGTTGCCAATAAGTTCCCAATTTTTGAAAAATTTTTTAAATTTCTTATAACTCAATAATAAACAATTGTTTATATTCTTAAAATTGTTTCTTTTTTAAAATAAACATGAACCAACAGAAAATATTTTTGTTGCAATTTCTAAAGAATTTGTTTAATAATTGTATAAATAATATAATGAGTGGAAAAATCTATGGCTCAAAAAAACTATATAAAAGGAATGGGAATCGAAGCTGTTTCGGCGTTTACCGGTCTCAGTAAACACCTGATAAGAATCTGGGAAAGGCGATATGGCGCCGTCAAGCCAAAGCGCACCCATTCCAATCGCCGCCTTTACACCGACGCCGACATGCATCGCTTACAGCTTTTGAACAGGGCTGTTAAAGCCGGTCACCGCATCGGCGATATTGCCGCCTTGCCTGCCAGTCGGCTCGAAGCCCTGGCGGCCGGCACTCCGCTGAAGCCGGTATCAAGTCGTGCCGGTAAATTGACATTTGCCGGGGAATACATCGAAACGGCGCTGGCAGCTGTATCGAAATTCAACCCCGATGAATTGGATGCCGCTCTCTACCGGGCCGAGGCAGAGCTTGGTCGGGAGCATGCCCTTCAGGAAGTTATAATACCCCTTATGGAAAAAATCGGGTCAAAGTGGAAGGAGGGAAGCCTGCGCGTATCCCAGGAACATCTCGGAACCTCAATAATCCGTAATCATATCGGTTCTCTACTCAGTACCAGTAAGCATTCACCAGAGGCACCATCAATCGTAACCGCCACACCGGTAGGGCAATTGCACGAAATCGGCGCTCTCATAGCCGCGGTATCGGCTGCCCTTGACGGCTGGCGGTCTATCTATCTGGGGGCGAATCTTCCAGCCGATGAAATCGCCGGCGCCGCCATCCAGACCAAAGCCCGAGCCGTGGCGTTGAGCCTGGTTTACCCTGCCGACGACCCGATACTTTCTGTCGAACTCAGAAAATTGAAAAAAATGCTACCTGCCTCAGTAACGCTTTTTGTCGGCGGCCGCGCCGCTGAAGGGTATTTTCAGGTTCTCCGGGAGATAGACGCTGTTTATCTGGCTAACCTCGATGACTTTCGGCAGAATCTTGGAAAACTGAGGAAGGGAAACTCTGGTGAACAGCTGTAACCGGACCGGGTCGCCCCCGGTTTTCCCCAGCTTACTCAGGAATCCTTTCGCTATTTTTGCTTCAACCCACGGGTAGCCTGTTTTCCTCGTTCCCACGCTCCGCGTGGGAACTCCGTCCTCGACACTGTGCGTCAATTCAGAAGCGCAAAACGCCCCCGCATTGCGTTCCCACGGAAACCATGGGAACGAGAAAATAGGCACAAGTTCAGGTAGAAAGACAGGTCGAAACCCTTGGGTTTCGACTAGCTTAAAAAAAGAAAAATATGTATACAGGCAGAACCGTTGCAAGTTCCACCCCATGAAAACTATAATTTTTTGTATGTTAGACTATTTTTTAATGCCACAAGACAAGTTACTAATCGGATAATAATGGACAATAAATATTTATGTAAAATTCAGATAAATACATCAGTCAAAAGGACCAGTTATGAAAACTATATTTACTTCCCTGTATTTAATATTATTAATAATTTTAACGACAACTCTGACTAACTCGGCCGAAACCACCATCAAAATGCAGGTCCGTATATATTTCGAGAATAAAACCGAACTTATGAATTTGACCCGGCAACCACTCGATCGGATCGATATCCGGGAAAACTTCGTGGAGATAGTCACCGTCGCGGTCGAACTGGACGCACTGAGGGGAGAAGGCTTTAAAACCGAAGTCGTCCACAAAGATCTGGTAGCTTACTTCCAATCCGGTTTTGACTCCGCCCTGGATATGGGTGGTTATAAAACCCTGGCTGAGATGTATGCATATCTCGATAGCATGATTGCCGACCACCCCGATATAATATCTTCCAAGTTGAATATCGGCGAGACGGTCGAAGGGCGCCCGATGTGGGCGGTTAAAATTTCCGACTATTCCGATATCGCGGAAGGCGAAGAACCGGAGATTCTTTACACCGCCTGTATTCACGCCCGGGAACCCATTACGCCCGAAGTACTGCTCTATTTTATGGATTTCCTGACGGATAACTATGGCTTTGAACCGGAGGTCACCTGGCTCGTGGACAACCGGCAGATGTGGTTTATCGTGATGGTCAATACCGACGGTTATTATTTTAACGAAGTGACCTACCCCGGAGGCGGCGGCATGTGGCGCAAGAATCGTCAGGTAATCAACGAGGAATATATTGGAGTTGATTTGAACCGCAATTTTGGTTTTGCCTGGGGTTATAACGATGTCGGTTCTGATTGGTACCCGGGTTCCCAGACATATCGGGGAACTGCTCCTTTTTCGGAACCGGAAACCCGGAACATTCGCGATTTTGTCGAGGCTCATGATTTCAGGGTCTCCGTTTTTTACCATTCCTATGGTAATCAGGTCCTCTGGCCCTGGGGATATGAAAGGCTCTACACTCCGGACCAACCGGCGTTTCTTGCTCTGGGTGACAGTATCAGTGCTATGAACAGTTATAGAACCGGTACGATACCGGTTTTATACCTTGTCAACGGCGGCAGCGAAGACTGGCTATATGGCGAACAGACAACGAAAAATAAATGTATGGCGCTGACGTTCGAGGTTGGGTCTGATTTCTGGCCCCCCTCCGCAGCCATCGACAGCCTGTGCCAGGTCAACCTTGGACCCAACCTGTTCTTAGCCCGCATCGTAAACGATATCTTTTTGCCCAATCCGCCCGCCGAACCTTTCGCTTACGTCACGGGAGAAGAGTTCGTTTCGGATTTCAATATTTACTGGACCCATAATGATTCTCTTAACCCGGCGGTCGACTTCGACATCGAAGAATTTCGCGGTTTCCATCTTGTCGTCGATACCGCCGTCAGTCTGGAAAACTGGAAATATAAGGATGTCACTATTACCGAAGAGCGGGCGTTTTCCGGTTACCGGTCCTATTTTACGGGGACAGGCAACGGCGTTCGCAGTTTTATGCAAACCCAGGGACCCTATCTCGTTAAGCCGGGTGACAGGATTACTTTTTACACTTATTACGATCTTGAAGAAGATTGGGATTATGCATATGTCTAAATATCCCTTGACGGCATAACGTTCACGTCGATTCCGGGAAACATAACAACAGACGAAAATCCTCACGGTTACAATCTGGGGTACGGCATCACCGGGACCTCGTCCGCCTGGGTGCCGGCTGAATTTGATTTGTCGGCCTTTATCGGGCAGAAAATACTGTTTCGGCTTGCCTGCTATACCGATTCTTATGTTTATAATGAAGGCACCTACTTCGACAACATCCATCCCGCTGGCATTTTCGACCGGAAGCGCATCTACTCCCATGTCGCCGACACCGTCCTGGAATGCAACAATCGTTATACCGACGAATACTATTTCCGGCTCAAAGCCCGCGACGCCCAGAACGACATGAGCACTTATTCGAACATGGTGCACGTTTCGGTTGAGGGTACTTTTTATTGCGGCGACGCCAATTGCTCTCAAGAACTCGAACCTGATATCGCCGATATCACCCGGATTATTGACTACCTCTTTTTAAGTCATAGCCCGTTGTGCAATCCGGAAGCAGCCGATGTCAACGGTTCCGGGGGGGAGCCGGATATTTCCGACATCACGTCACTCATCAGCTACCTGTATCTCGAGGGACCGGACTTAATATGTTAAACCGGGGTACCCCACAGTCCCCGTAGGTCATCTATAGAAAGGCACAAGTCAATAAATATTTTTATCAATCGGATTGCAACAATCACCTATTTGAGCTCAAACCTTTAGGATGGCCCACGATATTATTCTTTTGGGGTGGTTGCCCATTCAAGCCGTGGGACACTTTTAGGTCCAGACCTACGCTCGAGCTGACCACCCTAAATACAATTCCGACTTCTTCATATCTTTTCTATTATGCACCAGTCCTCGTAGGGCGGAACCTTTTAGCGGTTCCGCCTATTTAAGTAATTAATCTGTCGAGGTCAGACAACTTTTTGAGCGCTTTCAAGAATCCCTTCCTGACAGTTTTTTTCTACTTCGCCTTCAAATTCGGGTTAATCATATTCTCCGGGCGAACTTTGGCGTCGAACTCCTCGGGGGTCAATAGCCCCAACGCCACCGCCGCCTCTTTGAGCGTGCTGTTGTCGGCATGCGCTTTCTTGGCAACCTTGGCGGCATTATCATACCCGATATGCGGGTTGAGCGCCGTCACCAGCATCAGCGAATTGTTCAGGTTCTTCCTGATATTTACTTCATTGGGTTCGATGCCCACCGCGCAGTGCTTGTTGAACATCTCACAGGCATCGGCCAGCAGGCGTATCGACTGTAACAGGTTGTAAATCATCACCGGCTTAAAAACATTCAGCTCAAAATTGCCCGAGGCGCCGCCGATATTGACAGAAACATCATTACCGATTACCTGTGCGCAAACCATGGTCATCGCCTCCGGCTGCGTCGGGTTGACTTTACCGGGCATGATCGACGAACCCGGTTCGTTGGCTGGGATAGTGATCTCGCCGATACCGCAACGCGGTCCCGAAGCCAGCCAGCGGATATCATTGGCAATTTTCATCAGCGAGCAAGCCAGGGTTTTCATCACCCCCGAGGCTTCGACAACAGCATCGTGCGTAGCCAGTGCCTCGAATTTGTTCGGCGCCGTGACAAACGGTTTACCGGTCAGTTTGGCAATCGTAGCAGCGGACTTAACGGCAAAATCAGGATGCGTATTCAGCCCGGTGCCAACCGCCGTCCCGCCCAGCGCCAGAGGATAAAGCCTCTTTAAACAATCATTAATTCTTTCCAGACCCAGAGTCAGGGCGGCGGCATAACCGGAAAATTCCTGCCCCAGCGTCAACGGCGTGGCATCCATTAGATGCGTCCGGCCGATTTTGATGATATGATTAAACTCATCGGCTTTTTTCTTTAAGGTATCGCGGAGTTGCCCGACCATCGGAATCAAACGCCGGTGAATTTCCTCCACCGCCGCGATATGCATGGCCGTCGGGAAGGTATCGTTCGAAGACTGCGCCTTGTTGACATCGTCATTGGGGTGAATCGGCTTCTTGGAGCCCATCACGCCGCCGGCCAGCTCAATCGCCCGGTTGGAAATTACCTCGTTGGTATTCATATTAGTTTGCGTCCCCGAGCCGGTCTGCCAGATGACCAGGGGGAAATGTTCGTCCAGCTTACCCTCAATCACCTCGTCAGCGGCCTTCACTATCAAATCGCCCTTCTCTTTCGGCAATAAACCCAGTTCCATATTGACCAGCGCGGCGGCTTTTTTCAAAATCCCCATAGCCCTTATCAGTTCCCGCGGCATCCGCTCGCCGCCGATTTTAAAATGATGCAGCGAACGGGCTGTCTGGGCGCCGTAATACATGTTAGACGGAACTTTTATCTCGCCCATTGAATCGGTTTCAATACGATATTCCATGATAGCCTCCTGATTCGGATTATTATTTCTGCCGGGTTCCGGCCACCGGGGCGGAAAGAGCCTGGCAGGATTTATCATCTTGATTATGGAATTTAATATATGCTTTTGGGCGGTAAGCTCAAGTACGAAGTGACATATTTTGTGAAAAAAATAATTTTCCCGAAAGGGTTATAAGAAAAAAACATTAAAAAACACCGCCTGACATAAAACGGTGTTTAATTATCTATATTGTGAAGATTAGCGGTTTATTCGTAGACCGAGACGCGCTTGCCGTCTTTACCGACCCGTTCATATTTCACTACCCCGGTGATTTTAGCGAACAGGGTGTGGTCTTTGCCGATACCGACATTATAACCAGGTTTTATTGGCGTACCGCACTGACGTACAATAATCGAACCGGCCGTAACAGCCTGACCGCTGTAAACCTTGGTGCCGCGTCGCTGTCCTTTCGAATCACGACCATTGCGTGATGAACCTACACCTTTTTTATGTGCCATATTAACCTCAACAGTAACTTATTTTTCAATTTAACGGGGGCCTGTAATTACAGCCCATTTATAAAAAAAGCCAAAAAATATAATAAATATTTCAAATTAAGCAAGAGAAAAGATAATTATTTATATAACAACAACTTAATACTACAAATAAGGTCGGGGCGGTAACACCCGACCTTATCATACTACCAATTTTAAAAACTGCGTCAGGTGACTTTTTCTTCTTTGTTATTATTATTGGCTCGCACCGGTTTCTCAATCGGATTGAAAGTGAATAAAAGTTTATCCATTGTAGCCCCGATAACCAGGTCAAGGTCGCCGGCATATTGCCCGCGAAGAATTTCTTCTGCCAGGGGGTCTTCGAGATAACGCTGCAGAGCGCGCTTAAGCGGCCGGGCGCCATAAGCCGGGTCATAACCCTTATCAACCAGAAATTCCTTGGCTTCGGGAGTCAGGTTGAAACTGATACCCTTCTCGGCCAGTTGCTTGGCAATGTCCACCACCAGGATGTCAATAATCTGGGTGATATGATGACGTTCAAGCGAATGGAAAATAATTGATTCATCGATACGGTTCAGAAGTTCCGGGTTGAAGAGTTTCTTCAGCTCGTCCTTGATTTTCTTTTTCATATGGTCATAGGACATACTTACTTCGCCGGCATCGAACCCCACCGTCTTTTCATCGCGGAGCTGTTTGGTGCCGATATTGGACGTCATGATAACCACGGTGTTTTTGAAATCTACTTTCCGTCCGAACGAATCCGTCAGACAGCCTTCATCGAACAACTGCAGAAGGATATTGAAAACATCGGGATGAGCCTTTTCGATTTCATCCAGCAATACCACGGAATAAGGTTTGCGACGGACTTTCTCGGTAAGCTGGCCGCCTTCCTCATAACCGACATAACCGGGGGGCGCCCCGATTAAACGCGAGACGGCGAATTTTTCCATATACTCGGACATGTCAATGCGAATCAGCGAGTCGACATCGTCAAAAAGAAAAGTCGCCAGCGAACGCGCCAGTTCGGTCTTACCCACCCCGGTCGGACCAAGGAAAATGAAGGTGCCGATAGGTCGGCGGGGGTCGCCCAGTCCGGCCCGTGCCCGGCGAATCGCTTTAGATATAATCCCAATCGCTTCATCCTGACCAACAATGGTTTTCTTGAGTTCTTCCTCCATTCGTAACAGACGCTGCGACTCCTTTTCTTCCAGACGGAAAAGAGGAATACCGGTGATTTTGGACAGCACCGTAGCAACATCGTCTTCCGTCAGCGTAATCTTCTCCTGCTCACGGGCTTCTTCCCATTGTTTCTGAAGACGGGCCAGTTTTTCTTTTTCGGCTTTTATTTCATCGCGAAGCTGTGCGGCGGTCTCAAACGCCTGGTTCTTGACAGCCGCTTCCTTCTTGCTTTGTAATTCTACGATTCTGTTCTCTGTCTCGGTGAATTCTTCCGGACGGGTGTAAGTCGAAAGATGGGCTCGCGAACCGGCTTCGTCGATCAGGTCGATGGCTTTATCGGGCTGAAATTTGCCGGAAATATAACGGTTGGACAGGCGAACGGCGGCCCGGATGGCTTCGTCAGAAATTTTGATCTGATGATGCTCTTCGTATTTCGGCCGTAAACCCTCCAGGATAGCGATTGTCGCTTCCTCGGACGGCGGGTCGACCATCACCGTCTGAAAACGGCGTTCAAGGGCGCCGTCTTTTTCGATATACTTGCGGTACTCATTAAGAGTAGTAGCGCCGATACACTTGAGCTCACCGCGGGAAAGCGCCGGTTTGAAAATATTAGAAGCATCCAGCGAACCCTCCGCTCCGCCAGCGCCGACTATCGTATGCAGTTCGTCAATGAAAATAATCACATCGGTGGAATTGATGATTTCATTCATCACGGCTTTGAGCCTTTCCTCAAACTGCCCGCGATATTTGGTCCCGGCCACCAGGGAAGCCATATCCAGCGTTACGACACGTTTATTTTCAAGGGTTTGAGGCACGTTGCCGTCCACAATCCGCTGTGCCAGACCTTCGACAATAGCCGTTTTGCCCACGCCCGGTTCACCAATCAGTACCGGGTTGTTTTTCTTGCGGCGGGAAAGTACCTGACAAACCCGTTCAATCTCGTATTCCCGACCGATAGTCGGGTCCAGTTTCCCTTTGCGGGAAAGCTCGGTCAAATCGCGGCCAAAATGGTCCAGAGCCGGTGTCTTGGTTTTCTTGCGCTTTTTCTTAAATGATGACGGTTTCTCATTATGAATATTTTTCAGCTCTTCATAAGCTTCTTTATAATCAATCTCATAAGTGGACAGAACCTGAGCCGCCACTCCCTCTTCATCTTTTAAAAGAGCCAGCAGAATATGCTCGGTGTCGATATCTTTCGACTTCAAAGCCCGGGCTTCTTGACCGGAAACCTCCAGGGTCTTTTTGGCACGGGCAGTAAGCGGCAGCGTACCCATCGTCATTGTTCCGCCGGAAGGCTGCACCACTTCCTCGATGGCGGACCGTAAATCATCCATTTCAAGACCCAGGTTGGTAAGGATTTCCACTGCCAGGCCTTCGCCAAGGCGAATGATACCTAACAGAAGATGTTCCGTCCCGATATAATCGTGCTTGAGGCGCGAGGCTTCGTCACGGGCATACTCTATTGCTTTTCGGGCGGCTTCTGTAAACATCTCATTCATTCTGTGTCTTTCCTTCTTTTATAAAAATATATATAATCATCAATTATTGAAACATTTTAATGGTCATCGGAGTTCCGCAGTTTTTCCCGGACCATCTGCGCCCGGACAAAATCCAGACGGTTGGTGTCCATTACCTGAGAGTAATATTTCTGAAGATGCGCCGGCTGAGACAAAAGGAGAACTTCATTTATCAACGCTATATCCAGAAAAGTAATTACTTTCATCGCCTGGCCGAGTCGTATGGCGGAAAGCAGGTTCATGACTTCATCGCCGGTCAAAACCCGGGCATTTTTCAGGATCCCGTAAGCCCGCCAGATTTTATCTTCAATCATATCCGCCGCCTCGTCGAACAAGCGCTGGCGTGCAGCCGCTTCGCTTTCTATTATCTCCCTGGCGGCAGTGGCTACCTGGTTGAGAATTTCCTCTTCCGATACTCCCAGCGTGTTCTGATTCGAAACCTGGAACAGGTTACCCAGAACATCGGACCCTTCGCCGTAAAACCCCCGAACCACCAGTCCTACCCGGGTAATACGGGACAGGACACTTTCAATTTCCCTTGTCAATACCAGCCCCGGCAGATGAATTAAAACCGACGCCCGCATACCGGTTCCGGCATTGGTCGGACAGGACGTCAGGTAACCGAAATCCGGGTCATAATCGAATTCAAGGTAATGACCGACTTCGTTTTCGAAACGCATAGCCATTTCATAAGAACCTTTGGGGTCCAAACCCGGCGCGAGAGCCTGCACCCGCAAATGGTCTTCCTCGTTGACCATGATTGACACCCGTTCATCGGGACTGATAAATAGCGCCTTGGTTAAATCACCGTTAAGAAAAACAGGCGAGATGAGATGGCGCTCGATAAGAAAATCCCGGTCGAGGTCGTCGATATCCGTGGCTTTATGATATTGTCCCTGGTCCAGCAGCTTGGAACGAGTAATGCACGAGTCGAAATAACTGATAATACGGTTTTTGGTTTCGCTGTCGGCCGTGGTGGGAAATTTACATCCGGCAACATTACGAGCGAGACGCACCCGGGTGGATAAAACCACCTGGGCTTCGTTGCCTTTACCCGATAACCAGGCCGCCGGTGTTTTAGCCATCTCGTCAAACATCGTACTCAATTCTTTATCCCTCAACTTAAATTATCCGCAGTTAAATTTTCCTTTATGGATTTTAACTTATCCCTGATTTCCGCTGCCCGTTCAAATTCCTCGGCTTCAATGGCTTTGCGCAGCTCTATTTCGAGACGTTCTTCCTCTTTGACGGGAATAACATCCGGGGAGCCGACCATCTGCGGATTTCTACCCCGGTGCAACGATGCTCCATGAATCTTGCGCATTATCTGCTCCAGGCGATGGCGGAAGGTTTTATAACATTGCCCGCACCCGAACCGTCCCTGACGGGTAAAGTCATTAAAAGAAAGGTTACATCCGGGACAGACCAAGTCCTCCATCATCTCTTCTTTTTTCACTTGGGGCAGATTGCTGGCCAGGCCGGAAAGGATCTCCGCCAGAGGAAAGGGCATATTGTCCAGGGGTGAATGAAAACCACGTTTGGCGGCGCACTCCTTACATAAAGATAATGACACTTTCTGATTATTGATTATCTGCGTAAGGTGCACTTCGGCATTCCGCTTTTTGCAATCCTGACATAGTTTAGGCAGCATAAATCTTCACCTTATTTATCCTTCATATACTTTCCCGTCCAGTATTCGAAAACGACGGTTGCATTGTCCCGCCAGTTCTTCATTGTGAGTGGCAATTAAAAACGTTATCGACTTTTCCCGGTTGAGACTGAAGAGTAAATCATGAAGCTTCCGCCCGGTTGCGATATCAAGATTTCCGGAAGGTTCATCAGCCAGCACCACCCGGGGATTATTCGCCAGAGCCCGCGCCACTGCGACCCGTTGTTGTTCGCCGCCCGAAAGCTGACCGGGACGATGATATCTTCTATTAGTTAAACCCACCTGCTCCAGAAGGAGTTCCCCGCGATTTGCCGCTTCACCGGTTGTCTGACCGTCCAGGAGCATTGGTATCATCACATTCTCCAAGGCATTAAAATCATCTAAAAGATAATGATTTTGAAACACAAAGCCTACTTTTTTTGTCCGTAATCGTGCTAATTCTTTTTCGGACAAACCATCGAAAGATGTTTCGCCAATTTTTACCTCACCTCGGGTTGGCCGGTCAAGACCGCCCAGGATATGTAAAAGGGTGGATTTGCCGACCCCGGAAGCTCCCGTGACAACCGCCATATCCCCTTGCCGGATACCAAGATTAACCCCTTTTAATACTGCTATGACAGCCTCCGGTGTCCTGAACTCGCGATGAATATCCAACGCGGTTATTATCTGTTGCCGTTCATCCATGTTAACTAAAAAGTCCTATATATATAATAATTTCGCCACTTTTTAATAAAGTTTTAGCCCAAAACGGTTAAATACCGCTATTGCCGCAATACGTCAATAACTGACAGGCGCGAAGCCTGCAAAGCCGGGTACAGGGTCGCCAGAAAACAGATAAAAACTGTCACCACCCCGGCCAGGATAAAATCCAACAGATGCGTTTCAATCGGCAGATAACTTATGAAATATATATCCGCCGGCAACGATATCAGCTGATAGTGATTTTGAATATAAGCAGCCAAAAAAGCCAGCAACCAGCCGCAGACAATTCCGCCTGATCCCATCAGCAGTCCTTTATAAATAAAAATCTTGAGTATCTGACCCGGCGTCGAACCCATGGTTTTTAAAATACCTATTTCCGCCCGTTTCTCCATTACCAGCATTACCAGGGTGGAAATAATCGAAAAAGCCGCCACCAGGACAATCAGGATAAAACCCAGAAAAAGTATTTTTTTCTCGATGGCTATCCAGGAAAAAAGATTTTTATGAAGAATATTCCAGGGTACGACATCATATTCCCGGCCCAGAGCTTTATCGATAACCGGGGCGATTTCAGAAGCCCGGTAGATATCCGTCAGCTTCAGGTGTATGGCGGTGACCGCGTCGCCGGTTTTAAACAGTTGTTGGGCATCAGTCAACGAAATATAAGCCAGTTGCGCGTCGAATTCATACATCCCGGTTTCGAAAATTCCCGAAACATAAAACTTGGCTACCCGGGGGCGGGCGCTTTTATGTAAGTCCTCGCCCTTCAGAGAATACAAAACAACCGCATCACCCAGGAAAACACCCAGCCGTTCAGCTAAATCCGAACCCAGTAGAATCCCCGGGATAGTATCGCCGTCGTCAACGACCGGGTCAAAATCATAATCTCCCGCCACGATATCCTTGGCGATATTAGCGGTCTTTTTTTCCTTATTTAGGTCAATTCCGCGCAGAATTATCCCGTCGCCCTCGGAAACCGAGGAAATCGCCGCCTTGTAGTAAATAAACGGCGAAGCCGCTACCACTCCCTCGATTTTTTCTATGGAATCAATCAGCCGGTTATAATTTTCAATCAGGTAACCGCGCATGGGGAAAATCGTAATATGCGAGGTGGTGCCCAGAAGCCGGGTGCGGATTTCTGTCTCGAAACCGTTGTGCATCGACATGACAAAACAAACCACCGCCACCCCGAGAGTCACTCCGACCAGCGTAATCCAGGTGGAAACCGAGGTAAAATACCGCCCCGATTTAAAATAGCGCCGGGCTATGAAACTTTCAAAAGACATTAAAAAAACCGCCTTAATCCAAAATAATTAACCCGTTAAAATACAATTAATTATACCATGGCTGTCAAGTCCAAAGCAATCATTTTAAAACAGGAAATTTATAAATCGACGCGAAGCATCGAATATTCCCTTCCAGCACCGAGCATTGGAACGAGGGAATATTAAACTTATCGGGATTATGAAAGCCTGTTATAGTCTTCCGAATAATTTAACTAAAAAGCGATGAACCGCATGAATTCCGCTGACTGGCTGGGCATACATGAGGATACACTTACCGGTCACGGTTTCAATACCCATATTCTCGGCTATTTCTGCGGCTTTGGAAAAATCCGCCCCCCGCTGGAACCAGATGCGTTTGATATTTCTTGCGGCCGCCTCCGTAACGACCTTCTCCGCCTGTTCCGGCTTGACGGAAACAAAGAGGGCATCGACTTCGCCGGGAAGTTCCTTTATTTCGTTGTAACATCTGGCGCCTGAAAAGGTCGGCAGAGTCGGATGCACCGGGTACACCTGGTAGCCGTTATTCTTCAAGGTTCGAAAAGCCGCCGAGCCGAATTTCATATTCGAGCGCGACACCCCGACCACGGCGATATTTCTGGAGTTGATAAAATCTTGTATTTTCTGTTCCATGGTAATTTACCTTACATTTTATCAATACATAATATTAGTACTAGTAGTCTGTAGGTTGAAACCCTTATGGTTTCAACACTGTGTGTGGCGTACGTCCTCGTGCGCCACGAAAAATTGTCGAAAGAACAAAGCTTGCAATCTACAAAAAGAGTCTCATGACCGCTTATATCTACCCATCAACTGACATTGGGCCAAAATATGCCCTTTCATCGCCGCTTCGATATCATCTTTGGTAACTTTGCCCTCAAGGGTCAGCATGGTATCCAGCGCATATAACTTGAAAAAATAACGATGCGTGCCGCGGGGCGGGCAGGGTCCGCCATAGCCGGGTCTGCCGAAATCCGTTATCCCCTGCCGGGCGCCGTTTGTCAGGGTGTCGCTATGTGGAATAGCTTCAGCCAGACCGGATAAATTCGGCGGCAGGTTATAAAGCACCCAGTGCACCCAGGTACCCATCGGGGCATCCGGGTCATCGCAAATAAGTGCGAAACTTCGGGTTGTTTCCGGCGCCCCGGACCAGTTCAGGGCGGGCGATATATCGCTGCTGTCGCAGGTGAACTTTTTGGGTATCAGCTCACCTTCTTTAAAAGCGGGGCTGGTAATTTTGAACGCCATTTGATTCCCTCCGGTATCTTTGGGTTCCTCTTTTTGTTTGCTATCATTGTTCTGACAAGCACAAAAAAGAATCCCTGAAACAAGCAAAATAAATATTCTGTTAAACATAAACACCTCCCTAATCAAATCAGGACTTCTTTTTCTCATCCTCGAGCAATTGCATCAGGATTTTTGACACCGGCACTGTCCCCTCCTTGTAATCCTTCATCTGCGGATAGAGTATCACATCGCGAATCGTATGCTGGTTGGTCAAGAGCATCACCAGGCGGTCAATGCCGAAACCCAGCCCGCCGGTGGGTGGCATACCGTAAGACAGCGCGGTCACATAGTCATCATCCAACGGCTGAGCCTCTTCGTCGCCGGCTTCGATAGCTTTTCCCTGCTGCAAGAATCGTTCCAGCTGATCCACCGGGTCGTTCAGTTCGCTGAAAGCGTTGCCGGTTTCCTGGGCGGCGATAAACAACTCGAAACGCTCGGTCAGGCGGTCGTCGTCGCGGTGCTTTTTCGCCAGGGGGGATATCTCCACCGGGAAATCCGCCACGAAAGTCGGCTGAATCAGCGTTTTCTCGACTTTCGCCTCCCAGACCGCGGCAATCACTTTGCCCCGGTTTATCAGCTCTGCGCCCTCAATACCCAGCTTTTTCGCCGCAGCCAGAGCTTCTTCATAAGACATATCAGTAAAATCAATCCCGGTCTGTCGGGCGATAGAGCCAATCATCGTCACCCACTGAAACGGCGGTTCAAAATCAATCTCATGGTCGCCGTAGGGTATTTTGTACTTGCCGTAAAGAGTAAAAACGGTATGGCGCAGAAGGTCCTCGAAAAGCCGGGCAATATCTTTGTAGTCGGCATAAGCCCAGTACAGTTCAATCATCGAAAATTCCGGGTTATGCAGACGGTCGAGGCCCTCGTTGCGGAAATCCTTGCAATATTCCCAGACTTTATCATAACCGCCCACAATCAGGCGTTTCAGATAAAGCTCATCGGCGATTCGCAGGTACATGTCCATATCGAGTTTCTCATGATGGGTGATGAAGGGACGGGCCATCCCGCCGCCGTAGAGGGGTTGTAAAATTGGCGTCTCGACTTCGAGAAAACCTAGACTGTTGAGATATTCCCGAATAATCTGGATAATCCGGCTGCGCAGCACGAAAACCCCGCGCACCTCGGGATTGATTATCAGGTCGGCGTAACGGCGACGGTAGCGCGTTTCGACATCGGTCAGGCCGGCATGCTTGTCCGGGAGCGGGTGCAACGATTTGGCCAGAAGTTCGAACTTATGCACCCGCAGGGTTCGTTCGCCGGTTTTGGTGATAAACAGCGTCCCCTCGCAACCGATGATATCCCCCAGGTCAAGCAGGTTGAAAAGGTCAAACGCTTCCTGCCCGACAACATCGAGCTTCAAATAAATCTGCATCATCTGCGAGGCGTCGCGGAAATGGGCAAAAAACGACTTGCCCATTTTCCGCTTGAGCATTATCCGTCCCGCCAGCCTCACGGCGGTCTGCTTTTCCGCCAGAGAGGAAAATTGGTCCAGGACCTCGCCAATCCCGTGACTCACCTCATACCGATAGGGGTAAGGATTTATATTCATCTGTCTCAGTTTGAGAACTTTCTCGCGGCGGATTTTAATCAGTTCCGCCAGGGGCATCTGGATTTCGGTAGCCGGGTCCGGCGACGGTCGGTTGCGGTCTTGGTTCATGTCGTTCATAATATCAATCCTTAAATCTCAATCAGGTACGGGTAAAAACTTCTGAAAAATCATACGTTACGTAATTTTTTATATTTATCGATTAACGCCTTCCTTACCACCGCCGGTACCAGCCCCCTGACTTCACCGCCGTTCAACGCCACTTCCTTGACAATCGATGACGACAGGTACACCCAGGAAAGAGCCGGCATAAGGTAAACCGTTTCGACCTCGCGGGCCAGTTTGCGGTTCATTAGAGCCATTTGAAATTCGTATTCAAAATCCGAAACCGCGCGCAGACCCCGGACGATGGCATTAACCTTAAGTTCCCTGACCATCGCCGCCGTCAGGCCCACCAAGGGAATGACCTTGATTCGGGAATGATTGCCACACTGGGATACCACTTTCTTCATGAGTGAAAAACGCTCCTCAAAATTAAAAAGGGCGTCTTTGGGGGTTTGTCTGGCCACGGCGACAATAAGTTCGTCGAAGATGGTCGAGGCCCGGTTGACCAAAGATAAATGACCATTCGTTACCGGGTCAAACGTCCCCGGATAAATCGCCCTGTTCATTCTTCTTTTGGAAACTGTCATTTTCTCCTCTATTTTTAAAGCGGATATTAGCATTATCCTGGCTAAACATATAATGGAAAAATGATAAGGGCAAGTTAATTGACAGCCAGGCCCAGAGCTACCAGATATTTTTCAAAAGGAATTTCATTATTTTCAGGACAGTCGTTAAAATATTCCCGGATCAGCTGCGGCGAACCGATCTCGGCTAAAAAATATTTCTTCAAAATAGTTTTGAAATCCTCGCTGATATCATCGCCCGTAATCACCAGTGAGGTTAAGGGTAACGGCTGCCGCTGTTCGGCTAACAAACCCAGACGGAAATTAACCAATGTTTTAAAATCAGCGGCCAGCATATCCAGAGCAACCGGGCCGGTTGATAGGTTTCTGTCAACCCTCATATAAGCCAGGTCAACAATCCTCTGCCGGTAAATAAAACAGATGGAAACAAGCGGCAGGTTGAAATCAGCCAGGCACACCAGCTCCGTCGGGGCACAGCGGCAGAATCCGAGATACCCGTCACCCAGCGCCATGGCTCGCATTTTGTACCGGGGGGTTGATTGCTTTTCGTCGCCCGGCTCAAAACCGTAAAGATTCAACAGTGTTTCCCGACAGCTCTTATGATGCACCAGGGCCAGATAGCGACCGTCATCACCGGCAGGCAGATACTCAAAAGCAAACTCGTCTTCATCATCCAAAAGAGAGCAGGCCATTTCAAAACGGATAACGGACGCCGGGTCCGCGACATCGATGTCTTTTAAATTAAGAGACTTGACGATTACATCCTTATCCGGCAAACCGATGGTTATTTCATGACCGACCAGGTAGGGTTGTCCCCGAAGATGTTCCTTTTCAATCCGGGCCAGAGTCTGGACATGGTAACTGTCGTTAATCCGCCCAACCCGGGCGGTATAAAAATATTTTGTACGGCAATCAATACCGATACGCGCATGCATCACGGTTGATATACTTTCAAATAAGGCCGCAGTTTAATATAAAGTCCGGGACCGATGCCCTGTACCCTGGTAATATCTTCTTCCGTTTCAAACCGGTTATGCTGACGGTACGCCACTATTCTGTCAGCCAGAACTTTTCCGATACCCGGGAGAAGTTCCAGCGAATCGGCCGGGGAACTGTTCGGGTCAACGACGAAAATACCAGTAAAATCCGACTCCCCGTCTTGAGTAAATATCCCCAGTTCCCTTTCAACCTGCGGATTTACAGCATACGAACGGATTAACAGGTAACCGCTCAATACCAGCGCCAGGGCGCTCAATGCGGAAATAATCCGCAGCTGTCCGGAGGTAAAATCAAAAAAATCCTTTAAGTGATTCATATCAATCCACCTGCCGGACGCTTTAAATATAAATCAGTTGGGCTAAAAAGCAACCATTGACATAATTTTTCAGGAATTATTTGAGATAAAAAAACCGGGCTGGTCAAGCCCGGTCGGGATTTTCATCATTCGATGAATTTATTGACATCTTTGGCGGTACCGGACACTTTCGATAGAATCTGGTAACTGGAAAGCTTCTGGTCGGCTTCCAACCCCCAGCCGGTCAGTACCCCGTCGTCGGTCGTAATACGGACAAAGGCATCGGTGTAAATTTTATCCGTAGTGGTGTTCCAGAACAGGTAATCGGTTTCGAGTTTGGTTTTTTCCTCGTTAATAACAACCACGTTGCCGAAAATCGAAAGTTGACCGCTGTTCTCGCGGATAACTCCGGAATCACCTACCACCTGTGAAATAACCTGTCCGGTAGAATCGAAAAAGTCTATATCGAGCTGATAACCCATGGTGGAGTCCAGCTGTTCGAATTTATGAATCTCCTCAGAATATATTTCGGTAGTAATACGGCCTTTATCGTACAAATATATCCGGGCATGACGAACTTCGGAGTCAGGGCGAGAGGCGCTATCCACCATTTCCAGCTGATTGCTTTTGGAAGTATTATCCGCACTGCAACCGGCCAGCACCATCAACGCCAGAGATATAAATAACCATACCATTTTAATCATCATATTCATAACTAATCCTTATACAAAAGTCGGTAAGAACGGATGATAAGATTATACAAAAGCCGAAAATGTCAAGGGAAATTCAGGGCTTTGTTCGCCAGCGGTTATGAATCCAGCTCCACTGGTCTTTATGACTGTCAATAATTTCTTCTAAGGCTTTGGTACACTTGAGGGTAACCTGATAGATACAGTTATCCGAGGTATCTCCGTGGGCATATTCCACCGGCGGGTAAATAATTACTTTATAGCGATTATCCCTGGTTCGAAGACAAGCCATGGGCAAAAAGGCTGCCCCGGCTCGAAGGCCGATGATGGTCTGACCCACCGGAGTATTGGACAGACGGCCGAAAGCCGGGATAAACATCCCCCGCACCCGGAAGGAATCGTTGTCAATCAGAACTCCCAGGGCTTTACCTTCTTTAAGCCATGAAAAAATTTTTTTGGGTGAATCGGTCGTGGCGAAATTGACCAGCCCCATCGCTTCCCTGTTTTCCACCAACAACTTATCAAGGCGCGGGTCATACATTTCCCGACCGATAACAGCGATTTCATACCCCCGGTCGGCGATATAGGCCGCTAAAAGCTCAAAATTCCCTATATGTCCGGTAATACCCAAAATACCCTTACCGTTTTGATAAGCCTGTTCAAAATATTCCAGACCTTCGACCGTAACCAGATGTTTTATTTCGGAATGAAAATGTTTTCGGAAACGAAACACATCAGCCAGGTTTTTGCCACTGTTTACGAAAAAGTTCCGCCCGATAAGGTTCTTCTCAGACGGCGTTAAAGTATCTTTGTATACTGCAGAAAGGTGGCGGAAGACCCGATAGCGTTCGCGGGGCAGAAGTTTCCAGGCGGCCAGAGCCAGCCAGCTGGCCAGAAACAGTGCCACCCGACGCGGGACAATATTGAAAAAGAAGACCAGGAACCGGGTCAACAGGTAAACCAAAGACCGTTTAATTGTTTTCAGCGATGGCATTTCAGACAAGTTTCGATTTGAGAATATCGTGCAGGTGAATAACCCCGACCAGCCGTTTTTCCCTGTCGAGCGTAGGTAATTGAGTTATAGCGTGTTTTTCCATCAGCGCCAGGGCGGCATCGAGAATGGCATCCTGTGAAATGCCCTTGAAGTTTTTTATCATGACATCACCGGCCGTTAATCTGAACGGGTCCTTGTTTTTTTCCATCAACCGCCGCAGGTCGCCATCGGTAAAAATACCCGCCGGCCGGCCTTCCTCATCCTTCATTAAAACACAGCCGAGCCTTTTACCGGTCATTTCCAGAATCATTTCCGAGACAGTGGCGGTAGTCGTCACCAGCGGGATATCGGCACCAGTATGATGATATTCCGATACTTTTTTAAGCAATCGCCTTCCTATAAAGCCGCCCGGATGCAACACAGCAAAATCGCTCGAGGAAAAATTCCGGGCTTTCAACAGAGCTACCGCCAGGGCATCGCCCATAACCAAAGCGGCGGTCGAGGACGAGGTCGGCACCAGGTTATTCGGGCAGGCTTCCGAAATAACCGAACAGTCCAGGACAATATCAGCCCGCTGACACAGGGGCGATTCAACCGTACCGCACAGGCCAATAATCTTTATATCGAGTCGCCGTGATACGGCAACTATCGCCTCCAGCTCTTCCAGTTGACCCGATTTGGAGATGAACATCAGAATATCCTCCGAACGCATCAGTCCCAGGTCGCCGTGCAACGCCTCCGCCGGGTGGAGAAAAAACGACGAGATGCCGGTGGAGTTGAAAGTCGCCACAATCTTTTTGCCGACCAGCCCCGATTTTCCCATCCCGGAAACAATTACCCGTCCTTTGCAATCAAGGATTGCCGCCACCGCTTCATCGAAACTGGCGCCCAGCCGGGCGGCCATTGCCGTCAGCGCCTCGGCTTCATGGAGAATCACTTCCTGAGCGTATTTTATTAAACTCATCCGACTATAAAATCCTTCGGGTCCAGACCCCGCGCTTTAAAATAAAGTTCCAGTATCTCTCGAATGGCACCCTGGCCACCCTTGCGTCCTGTCACATAACTCGCAACCGCTTTCAAACTCCGGTGAGCATCGCTGACAGCTATCGGCAAACCGACTTTCCCGGCCAATTTGATATCCAGAAGGTCGTTGCCGACAAAAGCAACCTCGGAAAAATCAATCCTCAGTTTTGCCAGTAACGGCTCGAGCATGGCGGTTTTTTCCTTCATGCCCTGCATGACATGTTTGATCCCCAGGTCTTTCATGCGGCTTTCGGTCGAGGTGGAGTAACGACCGGAAACAATCGCCACTTCCAGTCCGGCCCGCATCGCCAGTTTCATCAGAAAACCGTCGGAAATATTAAACCGCTTCAGTTCAAAACCGTCCGGCCCGAAATAGATGCTGTCATCCGTGAGCACACCGTCGACATCCAGCGCCAGCAACTTAATATTTTTCAACCTCTCGACCAATTGCCGCCGGCTGAGTCGGGCTTTTCGTATCACAGGGCATCCCTTATCTTTAAAACCGTTTCCAGTAATTCATCCATTTTGTCAAGCGGCAGCATTGCCCCGGCATCGGAAAGGGCGCGCGACGGTTCGGGGTGGGTTTCGACAAAAAGACCATCAATACCCACAGCCATCGCCGCTTTCGACATTGGAATCACATACTCCGGCTGACCGGTGGAAAACGCACCCCCTCCACCCGGCAACTGCAGGGAATGGGTGGCGTCGAAGACAACTTTCAAACCGGTTTGTTTCATTATCAAAAGAGAGCGAAAATCCACGACCAGCTGGTGATAACCAAAGGTAGTTCCGCGCTCAGTGAGCATGACTTTTTTCGTAGCCGCCTTGGCGGCGACTTTGGCCATATCCTCCGGTGCCAGAAACTGACCCTTTTTGATATTAATCCATTTCCCGGTCAGGGCGGCCCCGACCACCAAAGCGGTCTGCCGACAGAGAAACGCCGGTATCTGAAGAATATCCGCTATCCTGGCTACGGCCTCGATTTCAACCGTCTCGTGAACATCGGTTAGAATCGGTAACCTGTACTTTTCTTTGACCTGCCGAAGTACTTCCAGGCCTTCATCAAAACCCGGCCCTACATAGGAGTTCGCTGACAGACGGTTGGCTTTCTTATAGGAAGCTTTAAAAATATAAGGCAGATCGTATTTGGTGGTCAGTTCCGCCAGATGTTCCGCCACCTGAAAACAGGTTTCGGCATTTTCCACCACGCAGGGACCGGCGATAAGAAAAAAATCGCCCTCCTCCACTCGTTTTAGAGTGTCACCATTCATGACCGGAATATAAATTATAGTTCCTAAAAAAACAGCTTTTATTAATTCCCCGGTTACTTTATGACTTCCTTAAAAGCCACTTAATTTTATCACCGTTTCTGGTAAGATACTTATTACAGGCTTTCTGAGCGGCCGAATCATTGACCAGATATATCCAGAAATAACCGTCACCGCCTTTTACGGAATCTATGGCCGTTACAAAAACACCCTGCAAAGTAGCTTTAAATTTGACATCATGTTTCTCCAGGAGCAAATCAAAAACCGACATCGAATCAACCCCATCCAGTTCTATTACCAGGCTGTCTCTGGCGGTCGGTGAACCAGCCAGTCCGCGGCTTATTTCGGAATACGATTTATCCTTTTCCCGGCTGCAATGAATAAAAAAAGAAACCAGGCTTAAAGTAATTATTATAAAAATTATCCGGCAAAAAAGGTTTTTCGTCCTGAACATTATCAGCTCCTCATTATTATTATGAATTATTATACCACTATACAGCCT
>CAZUAS010000001.1:80155-81634 GCA_964618515.1 uncultured Ignavibacteriales bacterium
GAATCTCGTGACTGGAGTTCAGACGTGTGCTCTTCCGATCTTATACAGCCTTAAAGATGGCTCTGACTCGCATAAAAATAGTATTCCCTCGGCTTTAAAAGAAGAAAAAAATAAACTGTTGTTTTTTATTTGCCTGGTGGATAATAATTCGAATATATTGGCTGTGAATGAATATTCATTTTAATTGAGAGGGCAGGATGGACTTTGGAAAAATAATCAATAATTCCTTTAATATAGCCTGGAAACATAAATCTCTATGGTTGCTGGGTTTGTTTTCCGAAGGCAGTTATTCCGCTTATTACATACATAAAGAAGACCTCAATCTGGAAAATATCTTCGATTTCGAAGCTTTCGGTATCAGCAATGATATCATGGACATATTACCTTCGTTCGAGGTTCTGTTCGTACCCATAATGCTGGCTTTCTTTACCTTTATGTTGCTCCTTTTTATCATGCACCTGATAGCTGTTCCGGGTTTAATTGATGGAATCAATAAAATAACGCGTGGCGGATTTTATACTTTGGCTGGTTCCATAAATGTAGGTCTTCATAATTTCTGGCGCTTTTTCGGCTTGTTTTTACTTCTTTTCATCACTAATTTCATTGCCATAGTTAGTCTGGTTCTTGTCGGAGTGGTATTTTTTCTAATCCATGTTGCTCTGGGTATATTATCTTTGCTGGTTCTTATCCCCCTGCTCTTCCTGGTTATCATGACCACGACCAATATTTATTCCCTGACGCAAAGAGCCATTGTAGTACGGGATACTACCATCGGTAACGCTCTCGAAGAGGCTTTTCTGCTGTTCAGGAAAAACTTACTCAACAACCTGTTAATTTTCCTTATTTTTCTGGGCCTTTCCATCGGCCTGGGTTTGGCCGCTTTTATTATCTGGTTAATAGTAAGTCTTCCGCTTGGCATGATTGTCATGGCCATGGGCTTGAAACTGATCCCGGCCATGATTGTCGGTATCATTCTGGGCTTGCCGGTCTCGCTGGTTGTCGGAGGTTTTCTGGGTGTGGTTTTTAACAGTTTATATACCCTTTTTTATTTTGAGCTGGTGGAACCGGGCGGCCGACAAACCGTCGCACCGGCTGTGCCCTCCGGGCCATAATAGCAAATTTCATAATATCTGCGAAGCCGACAGGAAATCTTGTCTGTCGGCTTAAAATCACTTTATAGTTTTACTTGCCTTAGCCCCTTTTTAACTATTATTTCCGGCTATGACAAAGTCTGTTTTGACCCTTTTGTGCATAATACTGCCGGAACTGGCCACTTTTGCCCAGACCGGTTATGATACCTATACCCCGATTCCCCGAGTTACCATAAATGACCGTTCCATAACCTTACAGAACAGCCTTTTCCCTGAATATTATCAAAAATACTCAGCGGCTTCGGATATGAACTGGGTTCAGCGTAACGATAGTCTTCTGAAAAGATCGGAAGAGCGTCGTGTAGGGAAAGAGTGTAGGATAGGGTGT
>CAZUAS010000002.1:0-3440 GCA_964618515.1 uncultured Ignavibacteriales bacterium
CCGTAACTGCCATTAAATCTTCAGGTTGAGTATTATTTAACTTATCTTTTGTCATAAATTATCCTTTTTTCAAATTTTCCCGACCAATCAATACCCTTTTTTTATTATTCTTTTTGATATCCTGCTGCTGTATTAACTTATTATTTTTTAAGCCGATAAAATACTCTAACAGAAAACAGGACAGGAAATTATGAAAATCACAGGACTAAGAAGTGAAAGCTGTTGTACAAAATATGAACAACTTTTATCATTTTCCCAGGACTTCGGAAAAACAGCCTTTTAAAATTATGTAATTTATTGTCTGACAATTAGATAAAAAAATAATAAAGCACTTTAAAGCCGGGCATATAAATTGCTTTTTTTTAATACAATATCATTTTTATTTTTAAAGAGGAAGTTATGAAAAAAATTATTGTTCTGGCAATCATGTTCTTAGCATCGGCATCCTTTGCTGCTCCCTGGTCTTATCATTTTTCAGATGTTGGTTTTGCTGAAAGCCCCTTTGACCAAAACAACGATTACTCTTACATCAGCTATCCTTATGGTATCGGTAATGTCCCGTCACCGGGAACTCAGGGTGGTGAAATGTACGACCTCGAAGGTATTCAGGTTCGCGAAAAGAACGGTAATATTTACATAGCTATGGCAAATTCCTTCGGCTGGAACAATAACTATTCCTCTTACTGGCGCCAAAGATACAATATGGGTGATTTGTTTATTAATACCGGCACCCGGATGTTTGCCATCGATATTCAACGCATCGACTCCCTGACCTCCTCTCTTACCGGATTATACGATGTTACCAACCCGAGTAGCAGAGTGGGGATACCTAATATCGCCGGTAGTTACTATGGTACGCCCACCGGTGCCGCCGTTAATGCCATGACCCCGTTCCAGATAAACTCCAGTTTGTACTCCCCGAATAATAATGCGGTCAATATGTATCTGGGTTTCAATGCTAATTTCGAACAATTTCCACCCAACCATAATCTCGGGGGCTCACCGATGACCTATGTATGGGAATTCTCTTTTGACAGAGCCCTGCTGGGTGACTTTCAAAGACTGGAACTGAGTGCTACCTTGGCCTGCGGTAATGACGTTCTCAAAGGTTCCTATGATGCCATTCCGGAACCGGCGACGATTCTTCTTTTCGGTCTGGGCTTGATAGGTACGGGACTGTATCGCCGTCACAAAAAATAAAATTTCAAGGTTAAGAAAAACCCGCCGATGGCGGGTTTTTTTTATCTCATTTTTACTCTTTTTTAAAACTTGAACCGATTTTAATAATCTCCTATATTTTATAGCGTTATTTAATAAGATGTTATGTCCGATATGACAGTTATGATACCAAAAAGTAAAGTCCTTATTACCTTATTTACTATAATCGGGCTGTTAATTCTCGCCTGTGCCACTAATGAAGCGATAAAAAGCCGCTACGAACTGGAGAAAAAATTTTATGCTATCGAAAAATTTTTAAAAGATTCCCAGATTAAACCGGAACTTAATAATCAGGAAACGGCGAATCGGCTTCATGACCTTTATCGCGATTTTATAAATCACGCCTTCACCTCACTGGATAATATTGACAGCACTCTCAATCCTAAGGAATATGATGACATAACCAACATGGTTTTTGCCGCCACCCGGCAGTACAGCCAGATTTTATTCAGCGAAAGAACATACGATTCCTGTCTCTATCTGATTGACCGCCTTATCAACAAAACCAGTCTTAAAAATTACCAGAGGATGACTGCTTACGTGAGTATGGGACAGACTCTGCAGGTTGCCGGTAGGTGGGACAGCGCCATCGTTATTTATAATTACGCCGTTAAAAACTTTTATCCCCCGGTCAGCGCCGACAGCGGTATCGCCTATGACCTTTTCAACCTGCCTCTTCATGTGTTCAATATTTACCAGCAAACCGGCGACAGTCTGAATGCCCGGAAATACTTTGTCGATGCCGAGCGGTATTACCAGACCCTCATTAAAGATTTTCCAGAGTCGGAATTTTACGTCGCGGCTCGTTCCAACCTGGCCCGCCTGTATTACAATGACGGGCGATGGCGTCAGGCTATCGAGCAATTGAGTAACCTGGTTGACTCCACCGGCATTATCAATCCTTCGGCGAATATGAAAATCGCCGATATCTACGCTGTGGAACTTCGAAAGCTGGACACCGCTTTGTTGATATATGATTTCATAGAAAAGCATCTTTCCCCCCGCGATTCACTCTTTAAACCAGTGCTTCTCCATAAAAAAAGCATGGTCTATCTTGAGAAAAAGCAATATACCCAGACCCGTACCGTTCTTATCGAGCTGGCCAATCAATATCCGGCATATTATGAATATTATCCGACACCTCAATATATCAAAGCCCGCAGCTTTGAACTTGAGGGCAACTGGTCACGGGCTGAAACCGAATATAAGTTTTTAATTGAGAATTATCCAGGTACAAGGGAAGCCATGTCGACCCATCTTTATCTCGCCAGAAAACTTGACGAGCTGGGCCGAAAAGGCGAGGCCTCACGCTGGCGGGAAAAAGCGGAAAATTACTTTAATGAAATCGCCTCCCAGAACCGAGGAACCCTTAAGGAGGCCACCGCTCTTTCTTACCGGGCGGAAATGTTCCGCCAGGACGGCAACTGGTTATCCACCGCCGTCACTATGACCGAGATATTCGATAAATTCCCTCAGACTGAAATCGGCCAGAGAGCGGTTTTAACGGCGGCTGAGATTTACCGCCAGAAACTCAATAACCCCGTTAAGGCCGATTCTCTGATAGCTCAATTCAGACAATCCCTTACCAAAACTGAAGAAGAATGGGGAACTTAAGGACCTTTTTAGCCATAAAATTGTAAAATAACAGAACATTAATGTCAGATATTGGAGGAAAGGTAATGAAAATCACAGCTAAAATTTTAATGTTGACTTTCATTGTTTGTTTTCCCCTGGCGGCCCTGGCCCAGGTCGATTCTCTCGGGAAAATTGATACTCTCTATGCCGACATCGCTAAAATCGATGATTATAACTGGTCGGTTGCTTTTACTTTTACCAATGACGAACAGATTATCGGCCTGTCTTTGCCTTTCAAAATGACCGCCGGATTGAACCGGATTGTGGCTGACTCCATCGTTTACGCTAAGGGTAAGGTAGACCATTTCGACTATAAAAACTTGAAGGTCGATACAGCTATCCAATGCGCCACAATCGGTCTGATAGCCAATCTCGGACCGACTCGAAAACACCTGGCACCTGGCAACGAGCCCTTTGCCACTGTGTATGTTTCCTCTCTGGAAGATAAACCCATTGAAAAACTGACTATCGATACAACCACCACGCATCCGAACAATTCCCTGATGGCTATTGCTGACCAGACTCAGGGTATCCCACCGGATACTGTCCGGGTGGAGACGTCCAAAACGACCATCATACCGGTTTTC
>CAZUAS010000002.1:3450-64414 GCA_964618515.1 uncultured Ignavibacteriales bacterium
CCAAAGAAAAAATAATAAAAAAAGCCCGCCGACGGCGGGCTTTTTCATTTAAGGCTATTCTATTCCTCCTCATCATCATCCTTTTTATTATGATGAGGGGTGACGCGTTTATCTTCTTTTACCACCACGTACTTTTTAAAGGTTTCGAGCAATTCCGGGGTTAACCGTTCTTTCTGATATATTTCCTTCATCAGCGCCTTCTCGTCGAGTTTAAAATATTCCTCAAAGCCGATTTTACGCACCAGGCCGCTAAGCTCCGCAAAAGCTTGCGGGTCTTCCGTTTTGGTGATAAATTTCTCCGACCGGCTTATTTTAACGGACACCTCACCCTCCGAACCGGTCAGTTTATTAACCCCCAGATCTCTGGCGTACCGGACCATATCTTCCTTGAGAGCCTCTATTTCGGCTTTTAATTCCCCCAGCCGGCGGTGCTTGGTAAGGAAAAGGTCCACCCGATGGGCTGCGTTCTCAAAGGTTGATTTTTCTGAATCTTCCGCACCCTCTTCTTCTTCGAGAACCAACAGGTGCCGTTTGGCCGGGCATAATTTATAATATTCGCAATAGTTACATAAACCACTTTCCCGGGTGGGAAAATTATCAAGTTGCTCCGCTTTTATGGTTTCTACTATAGTGACTCGAATCTGTTCTTTCAACTCATCAAGCTCATCTGCGCGTAAACGTCGCCGTAACTGTTCATCGAACTTAAGATAATACTGAACCAGTTCAATATCTTCCCAGTGAGGGAATTTAGCCTGCACCGCCAGCTGGTAAAGACCCATCTGCTGGTAAAAAGACCGGTCATTGACGCCTTCCTGAGGCATTCGGCCGGTCTTGTAATCACAAATTTCAATCACATTATCATTACGCTTCCACAGGCGGTCAATTTTTGCCTTTATATCAAAGGGGGTGTTTTCAAGCCTGAACCGCACGTTCATTTCCGTACCGATGGTTTTCCCGAGGTCAAACGGTTTGTACTTGTCATAATATGCTTCCAGCATTTTCCGGCCTTCTTCGATATAATCATCCACCGTTTGATACTCATTGACCACGGTGATGAATTTCCGGTCGGGTTTTTCCCATTCCGCCCGGTAAAAACGGATAATCTCTTCAAGTGGTATTACAGCTTCGCCCAGGGGAGTGCTGTAAAGCACATCCAGAGCCCGGTGTACCGCATTACCCATATAGGTATCCGCAGTTATACTTTTGGGGATTTCGGGCTTCTCAAAGTACTCGAACTTGAATTTTCTGGGACAGGTCTGAAAGGTTCCCAGAGCACTGTAACTGTAACTGCTCAACATGCTTAAAAAATAAGATTATGAAACCGGTAAGGCAATCACAAATATCAGCAAGTAATTACATTTTCGGGAAATAAAAGGTTAAAAAAATCAGGCAACTACCAGTGAATTATAAAGTTCCGTCAGACTATTCCGGTAACTTTGCCAGTCGAATCTGGCAGCGTTATGGCCGGCGGTTTTTGATAATTTCTCAACCAGAGCACTATTCTCAATAAGTTCAATTATTCGGTCAGCAAGTGCCACCGGGTCATTAATGGACACCACCAGGGCATCCCGACAGTCAGTAACCATCTCTGGAATACCGCCGGCGTCAGTGGTGACTATCGGCAGACCCGAAGCCATCGCCTCGACCAGTGACAGGGGGAAATCGTCAAGAGTCGAAGAATTTAAAAACAAGTCGGCTGTGTCATAAAGAGCCGGGATGTCCTCAGCCTTCACCCGGCCCGTAAAAGTAACCCCGCTGATTCTTTCGTCCTTTACCAGGTCATGCAACGCTGCTTCCAGCGAACCCTGGCCGGCTATTATCATTTCCGCCCGGGGATATTTTTGTTTTACCAGCTTGAAGGCTTTTAAAGCGCAGGGGATATTATTTTTAAGCTCTAAAGAACGGTTGACCAGTATCTTCGGCTGCAATGAAGACCGCAGTTTGAATCTAAAACGTCGGGTATCGATCGCCCGGGGAAGTATTTCAACTCGGTATCCGTAACGGGCAAAAATGGTCGACGTATACTTCGAAGGAACAATAATCCGGTCAGCTTGAGAAATAATCGGTCGGCAGAGTTTCGCCCATTTATCCAGAAAAATCTCCGTATCCGAAGAAACATAACTGAGCACTATTTTACGGCCAAAAAACCGTGCCATAATTATTAGCGGCAGAACCTCTTTAAGAAAATTATCAAAAGAACTTATATATAGATGAATTATATCATTACCCGGGATAGTTCTCAGAAGCCATTTTAAGAATTTCCCGTACCCCTCAGCCAGGTATCCGCGAGTTTCCAGAATATCAACCGTCTGATTATCCTCTTTTAACCGGTTATAAAGAAAATCCACCGCCGCGGTCTTATTGCCGTAAGTTCGACCGCTCGATAAAAAAAGCATAACCCGAGGTGTTTTAATTTTTTCGGCTTCCCTCACCCGGAGGGAACCAACCGCTACACTTTCACTATAAGCCTGCATATCCAGCATTCGGTCAAGAGTTAAGATTCTACCCCCGACAAACACTTATGATATTTTACAAGCCAACTGGTATCTTGAATGAAATTTTTTTCAAAAAACAGCATAAAAAAACAGCCTTGTTAGGGACTGTTTTTGAAAAAAAAGGATATTTATTCAATTTCTTTATAACAGGGGGTAGAAAGGTACCGCTCCCCGGTATCACAGATTACCGTTACAATCATTTTCTCCTTGTTTTCTATTCTAGCGGCTTCTTTTAAAGCTATGGCGATATTGGCTCCCGATGATATACCCACCAGAATTCCCTCCTTACGAACCACCATCCGGGTGGTCTGAATCGCCTCCCGGCTTGTTACCGTAAGGATTTCATCGACTACCTCAAGGTCGAGTATATCCGGCTTGAAACCGGCTCCTATCCCCTGAATCGGGTGAGTACCTTTGATACCCCGGGTAAGAAACGGGGAATCCTCCGGCTCTACAGCGATAATTTTTATATCCGGTTTTTGTTCCTTGAGATATCTGCCGACACCGCTAATGGTTCCGCCGGTACCCACTCCCGCGATAAAAATATCCACCCGGCCTTCGGTATCTTTCCATATTTCAGGCCCGGTAGTATAATAATGCACCGCCGGGTTGGCCGGATTTTGAAACTGCATGGGCATAAACCCACCCGGCGTTTCAGCCAGGATTCGTTCCGCTCGTTCAATCGCTCCGGCCATACCTTCCACTCCGGGGGTCAGAACGAGGTCGGCCCCTAAAGCCTTCAACAGATTGCGCCGTTCTTCGGACATGGTTTCCGGCATGGTCAGGATTATTTTATAGCCGCGAGATGCCGCCACGAAAGCCAGGGCAATGCCGGTATTACCCGAAGTCGGCTCGATAATGGTTGCACCCGCCTTCAGCTTACCGGCCTTTTCCGCATCTTTTATCATCGCCAGACCGATACGGTCTTTTACCGATGAACAGGGATTGAAGGATTCCAGCTTGCAGACCACTCGACCGGGCAGACCGGCGGCCAGTTTTGATAACTCCACCAGAGGGGTTTTTCCCACCAACTCGGTAATATCTTTATATATTCCACTCATAATATCTCCTGGAAGTTATTTTATGAAACAACATTATACCAATGATACGTTTTAAAATGGAGATGGAACAACAAGAAACTGCTGTAATTGCAGGATTAAAATACCATACAATTATCAACTTAAATAGTTTACTTAGTCACTAAAAATTTTATATTACTCCTAAAAATACGGATATTTTAACGTATTATGTTAAGTCATTGAAAGCATGAAAAGTATAAGCTTCTAAAACAGGAAAGACCGATGAATAACAATAAACCGGTTGTCGCGGTAATCAAAACCGACCCCGAAAATGTTCTGGCTGATTACTTCAAAGCGGCGGAACTTGCCGGCCTTCAAAACGCTCTTAAACCTGATACCACCACCATCCTGAAAGATAATATTTCCTGGCACCTGCCCTTTCCCGGCGCTAATACCGTCCCCTGGCAACTCGAAGGCGCCATAAAAGCTCTTAAGGGGAATGGTTTCAACGACCTGGTGGCGGTGCACAATGATACCGTGGTGACTAATCCCTACGTGGGCGGAAAACTTTTAAAACTCAAACCGGTCTATGAAAAATATCATATCCCCGAACGGTTCAACAATGACCCCAAAGATTTGAAATGGATTGAATATGCGCCAAAAGCCGAGATGCTGGTGTTGAAAAAAATCTATCATGAAGGAATAAGAATTCCCGAGTTTTTCCTCGGTAAAAATATTGTCCACCTGCCGACGGTCAAAACCCATATTTACACCACCACCACTGGGGCCATGAAAAACGCTTTCGGTGGTCTACTCAACACCAAACGCCATTATACCCATTCGGTGATTCATCAAACCCTGGTCGATTTACTCCATATCCAGAAAGAAATCCATCCGGGCATCTTCGCCTTCATGGACGGCACGACCTGCGGTTCCGGTCCGGGACCGCGCACGATGACGCCTCATGTCAAAAACTACCTTCTCGCTTCCGCCGACCAGGTAGCAATCGACGCCGTCGCCGCCAAAATGATGGGTTTCGACCCGATGAAGATCGAATACATCCGACTGGGTCACGAACACGGCCTGGGAAAAGGAAGGCTCGAAGAAATCGAGGTAAAGGGCGCCGATATTTCCGAAATCAATTTCAATTTCCAGGTCGGCGATAACCTGGCTTCGACAGTCGGTGATATTTTCTGGTTCTCTCCCCTGAAGGTCATGCAGAAAATTTTATTCCATACCCCCCTGGTCTATATTTTCGTACTCGGCTCGGCAGTATATCATGACCGTCTGTGGTATCCTTCCAAAGGCCGCAAGGTCTTTAATGAATGGCTGGAAAAAACCGAATGGGGAGAGCTCTTCAGTAAGTACTAAAAGACCTTTTTCTGCGATAATTTGCGGAGCAGTTCTTTTTCACTTTCTTCTTTAGCCAGCTTCTGAAGTTTAAGGTAGATACGCAAGGCTTCCTCTACCCTGCCCAGCTGAATCAAAGCTACGCACCTGTTATAATTTATCAGGAAATTATCCGGTTCCAGCGTAAAAGCATGGTCCAATAATGACAGACATTGCACATGGTCGTTGTTTTTACTTTTAAATGTCGCGTAATTCATAACAATTTTCATATTGGTGCTATCAAGACTGAGAGCCTGCTGAAACAAACGCTCGGTCATTTCCTTATCGTCACCGGCGGAATATAATATAGCGGCATTCATCACCGCCTCCGCCTTTTGAGGAAAATGCCTGACCAATAAATCCGCCACCATCTTTTTGTTTTCGAGGGTCCCGAAATCGATGCTGTATTTTACCATTAAAAGATGCGTGTTTAAATTCATACTGTCGGCTTTCAATGAATAGAAAGCATAGTTAAGTGCCTGGTCATACCGGCGCTCATCATAATACATCTGGCTTATCTTGCCCAGGATATAAGAGGAGTCAACGTTGTTCGGAGCCACCTTCAGCACTTCCCAGGCAAGGTCAAAACGACGGTCTTTCAGTTCCGGTCGTTTGTTATAATAGTTCAAAAGATGTGCCAAATTCGAAAAAACGGGTTTAAAGCGCGTAATCTCCGCGATTTCCCTGAAACGGTCCGCCGATTTTACCGGCGAGCTGTTGATTATCGCAAAACTGAATGTCGTCACGAAAGCCATAGCTATTACCGGCCAGATAAAAACGCTCATAGTCTTTTTACATCGCTCCGCGTAAATCACTACCACCGTACTCAGGGCAAAAAAAGCAGGCAGAGAAAAAATATCCCAGTCTCGGGGTCCCCCCAGCTGGGGGGTGTAGAAGAACATAAAGACAAGGGCGGATAATCCAATCCAGCCGAATATGAATATCTTCAGACGACTTGTACTCTCGAGAGTGCTTTTTATCTTCAAAAGAGGATAGATTAAAAAAAGTAATGCCGGGGCGGCCAGATACAGCCAGTTGAGAATATTAAAGAAATGATTCAGCGTCAGAAGCCCCTGACCGTCTTTTACCGCCGGTACCAGGGGCAGAAGCGACTTTTGAAAAATCTCCACCCCGCTATAACTGAGGATATATCCCATTACAATTGCCAGCGAGAGCATCACCGCCGGGTAAACCAAGAATCTCTTATTAAATGCTTTGTTTTCCCTGCGAAACAAAAACAAAAGCAACACCGCCCCCAACGACAGGATAAAAGCCGGCACCACATGCACCAGCGCCAGCAGGACATATAAAGCCAGAAAACCGACGATGCTTGTTTTTTTGTCGATAACTTTAAGAGCGGCCAGAATAACATACGGCATTACGGCCGCGGCGATTGAATAACTCTCCACATAGCCGAAAAAAAGAACGGTAACACCGGAAGATATAAATATTAAGAAATAAATCAGTCCTTTCTCCTCGTCGAGGTAAAACGCCAGCCGCCTCAGACCATCGATGAAGAAAAGCCCGCTGACAATACTGACCACCCGGTAACATGCCACCGCCGACAACGCCAGTGGCGAAAACACGTACTGATACAACAGAGCATGAACTAAAAAATCGAGTAATTCGAAAGGAAGCCACATCTCCCCTTTGCCAATCTGGTTTTGACGAAGAGTACCGTCGCCAAGAAGCGTCGTCTCTGAGGAAAAATAGTAGAACAAAAAAAGATAAATTAAAGACACTATAACCTGAAAAAATATTCCGTAACTTTTTTGTGTGCTTATTTTTTTTGATAAAGCCAGACTAATCTTGGTCAGACGCAGAGATATTATCGGAAGGAATATGACGGCCACGGCAAATAGAAAAAGCCAACGGACAGATAATGGGAAAAACTTAAGAAAATTGAAACCCCAGAAATATTCAAAGTCTCCCAGGCTGGCGATTATAAAGAGAGAGAACAATATTAGAGCCGGGATGAGATAATAAACCTCGTAAACTTTCTTTTCCCCTGACTTACTCATCCGTCACGGCACAATCAAAGATTGAGTGAAACCATACACAGGTCTGAAAATTAAAAAAAATCCCCGGATAGAACTCACAGGTTTCTAACCGGGGAAAACGCTTTTTTATCGAGTTTGAAGTTTCTCTTCTTCGGGGATGGTTTCGGCCTGGATACCTTTCATGGCTTCTCCCAGAGCATGCGAATTCTCGGCGATAATAGCATAATCCTGATAATGGGTAGTGGCGTTTACAATCGCCCTAGCTCTCTTTTCGGGATTGGCCGATTTGAAAATACCCGAACCTACAAAAACAGCCTCCGCGCCCAGATGCATACACAGGGCGGCATCGGCCGGAGTGGCAATTCCCCCGGCGGCAAAATTGGGAACCGGGAGTTTTCCTTTTTCAGCCACCACCCGGACAAGGTCGATTGAAACCTGGTATTCTTTGGCCAGACCATAGTGCTCCTCCGGACTCATAACCGTCAGCGCCTTCATGACCGAAGTTATCTCCCGCAGATGTTTCACCGCCTGGGAAACATCACCCGTACCGGCCTCACCCTTGGTACGAATCATAGCCGCCCCCTCAGAGATACGCCTTAAAGCTTCACCCAGGTTGCGACAACCGCAGACAAATGGCACTTTGAAAGACCACTTGTCGATATGATACTTATTATCAGCCGGGGTAAGAACTTCAGATTCATCGATAAAATCGACTTCCATTGCTTCCAGAACCCGGGCTTCGATAAAATGGCCGATGCGACATTTAGCCATAACTGGGATGGTTACCGAACGTTTGATTTTCTCGATAACATCAAGGTCAGCCATGCGAGCCACCCCGCCTTCGGCGCGGATATCCGAGGGAACTCTTTCCAGAGCCATCACGGCGGCGGCTCCGGCCTGTTCGGCAATTTGGGCCTGTTCCGCCGAGGTGACATCCATTATCACCCCGCCTTTAAGCATTTCCGCCAGCCCGACTTTAACCTTATAATCTTTATCCTCATAGTACTTCACTTTACACCTCGGTTTTGATCGTCAGATTTCCCGCCCCGGACTTCTTCATACACCGAAACGTTAACCCTAGCCTAAAAGCGGAAAATCATTATATATTAAATTTCACCAGACTTACTTTTTATAAGCCTGTAATAATAATATAATACAATCCCGCTAAATAGCACAACCCCCAAAGTAGCCCCTGGTTAATTTAAAGTCAAAAGATGTAAAAGGCAGAAAATTAGCAGGTATTAAAAAATACAAGTAACTGTGTTAAATGAACTTTACCCGCTGATTTGAAATAATCTGCCCGGAGAAGGTTACTTCTTGCCGGCTTTATACTTGTTGAAACTATGCTTGGCCAGAGCTTGTTTTATTTTTTTCTCCTGTCCCAGCCAGAATTCCCGAAATTGACAGGTTTCATACGACTCACATCCGCAGTTCGGCCCCTCTGTACAAAGATTAATATGCAAAGGTCCTTCAATCGCTTCGATAACGTTCAGAAAAGAAATGTCGCGCGGATTCTTGGATAACCGATAACCACCGGTAACCCCCTGATAGGATACCAGCACCCCATTGCGAGTCAAGTCCTTGAGAATTTTGGCTAAAAACTCCCGAGGTATCGCTTCTGCCTGGGCGATGGTATTAATGGAGCCGAGTTTTCCCTTGGGCAGTGACGACAGATATCGTACGGCTCTGAGAGCATAATCGGCCTTTCTGGATAATTGCATACAGCACCCCTGTTAAAGATAATTGTTTAAAATAGAAATGTATTTCTATATTTCCACTTTTTATATACGGCTAAATAATAAAAAATGATTGCCTTTGTCTATATTTTTTTAGTGCTCTGTCTTTCATTGTGAACATTTAAAAAAAGATTACCTACTCTTAGTTGTTAAACCCTATATCCTTTCAAAAGTTCCCATTTAATCCACATTAAAAATTAACATAAAAACCACCTGTAAACAGCCGATAATTAAAGAAAAACGGCTTAAAATTGCTTCAGAGTAAAAAATGTCCAAAAACAGACAACACGGCGGTTATACTTTAATAGAAATCGTAGTGGTTATTGTTATTATCGGGATTCTCAGTTCGCTTACCCTTAAGTCCCTGCGCACCACCAGTGAAATAGCCCGGATAGAGGAAACTCGCAAGGAACTGGACCGCCTGACCTGGTCCATAATCGGCCAACCGGATATAAATAATTCCGGCTCCCGCAGTAATTATGGTTATCTGGGCGATATCGGAGCTTTACCGCCTAATCTTGAGGCGCTGTTTCAAAATCCGGGTGGATTGGCCACCTGGCGAGGTCCGTATATCCGCGATGATTTTTATTCCGACAGCACCAGCCGTAATTTTAAAAAGGATGCCTGGGGTGTTAATTATATTTATTCCGGCGGTCTTACCCTGTCTTCTACTGGCGGGGGAACACCACTTACCCGTCAAATCGCACCCTCGCTTGACGACCTCCTTTACAACAAAGTAGTCGTGGTAGTTACCGATTTAAACAATACTCCCCCCGGAACGGTTTTCAAAGATTCCGTAAGATTCGTTCTGCGATGCCCCGACGGCCATGGTTCCTACAGGTTCTTAAATCGCCACCCCGATTTCAACGGCCTGGCGGTATTTGATTCCATCCCTATCGGTTTGCATGAACTGAGGTTGGTTTATCAGCCGGATAAGGATACTCTTCTCCGCCAAATAAATGTCGATATCGGATCGGATTTGTACCTTGAGATGAATCTTTTTAAAGACGTCTGGTAAAATATGTCAATTGTACGCCGAAAGGAACAGGGTTTCAGCCTTATCGAGCTGACGGTTTTCATGGTCGTTATCGGCATCATGCTGACGGTGGCTATGAAATCGATGACCACCGTCACCGAAGATATCCGCCGGACGAAGACGCTGCAGGAGATGGAGTCACTGGCAAAAGGGATTACGGGTAACCCGGATATCATGACCGGTGGCCTTCGTTCAGATTTCGGATATGTCGGCGATGTCGGAGCCTTCCCTCCCAGCTTGCAGGCTCTGGTAACCAATCCGGGTTACAGTACCTGGCACGGTCCATATTTGCTTGCCGGGTTTGTTCAAGACACCGAGGGCTACCGCCTTGATGAATGGGGACAACCTTATGTTTATGACGGTGGTTTGTATATTACGTCCACTGGAAGCGGCGCCAATCTTACCAAAAAAATCGCTGATAACACCTCGGATTATCTTTCAAATTCATATCAAGCCCTTCTACATGATGCCGCTAACAATCCGCCCGGTGTAATTTATCGCGATTCGGTCACTGTCAGGATAACCGTTCCCGATGGTTCCGGGACAACTCTCACCAAAAACTATCCGGTCGATTCCGCGGGTTTATTCACTCTGGATTCACTTCCAGTCGGGAAACATCCCCTGTGCATGATATACACTCCCCGGGTTGACACACTTTTACGTTATATTACCATCCTTCCTCGCCATAAAAGTCAATCTCTTCCGGTTTTTCAATTTGCCGCCGCTTATTTTTCCGGTGAGACCGAAACCGTTTACGACAGTGCTCTGACAAAAATCAGCGGCTCTGATTCCATTTACAGCGGTTTTTGCAATAACATCTCCCTGTGGATTCAAAATAACACCGGTGTAAGTGTCACCATAAATTCCTTAAAATTGACCTGGTCCGGTCCGACTGCCTATTATCGCTATGTTATCTGGGACGGTACTACGGTTTTCAACCGTAACAATCCCAAAGCCGCTTCGGGCGAAACGGTCTTTTTCACCTCCGGCCAAACCATTGCCCAGGGGGAAAGTTTTAAGATACAAATCGCGGATTTCCGCAACCAGCCGAATGGCGGTTCACGGGTTAATATGCACAATACTAACTTTACCCTGGAACTTTCCGACGGGTCAACTTTGAGTGTTACAGTGGGGAGCTGTCCATGACAGGAGTTCATGATTCTAAAGGCTTCACCCTGGTGGAAATCGTTATGGTTATTGTTATCACCGGTATCCTGGCTACCATAGCTTTTCAGGCCGGGTCGAATGTTTACGATACGGCTCGAGTTGAGGAAACCAGGCAGGAACTTGACGCCCTGGCTTTTGCCATTACCGGCAATCCAGCTTTAAATAACGATGGCGTGCGTTCAGATTTTGGTTATGTAGGCGATATCGGAGCAATGCCGCCCAGTCTTGACGCCTTGGTGCAAAATCCCGGCGATTACAGTACCTGGAGGGGACCGTATTTCCAGAATCGTTTTTCCCAGATAACCGATGATTATAAAACCGACGCCTGGGGTAAGACCTATCTATATAATGGGGTCACTATCGCCAGTCAGGGTAAAATAGTCGGGGGCGGCTGTGGCGGCCCGGTGACATCCGGTGACATTATCCGACGAATATGCAATTCCACCAGTGACCTTCTTCTCAACCGGGTCAGCGGTACGGTTTTCGACCGTCATGGCACGCCGCCGGGGTATGACTACCGGGATTCCTTGCGCGTGGTTCTGACTGTCCCCGACGGTGCCGGTAATCTTGCCCGGCGTACCGTCTCGGTAAACTCCGGCGGTTATTTCTCTTTCGATTCGATTCCCATCGGCAATCATGACCTGGCGATAATTTTTCTGCCTGACCATGACACCCTCCATCGTTTCGTTTCCGTAACGCCTAAATCCTCGGTGTACCAGGAATATTATCTCTCCCGAAGTTTATCCTCGGCTAGTTTGTCCGAACTGACCAAAATCAACTACTCCGATTCTTTAAATAGCGATTGTCATGGTTTTTATTTCTGGATTAAAAACAACTCCGGCAGTGATATCACCATAAACTCGATAGTTCTGCTCTGGAGCAGTCCGACGGCTTATTATCGATATGCCCGGTGGCAGGGAACGACTGTTTTCAACCGTTCCAATCCCAAAGCTGCATCAGGGGAATTAATCAGTTTCAGCCCGCAGACAATAAGTCCCGGGGAGACTATCAAAATTGAATTCGATGATTTTCGCACCTTCCCCAACGGCGGTTCACCGGTGAATATGAACAACACCAGTTTCAATATTGCCTTCTCCGACGGTTCTATCCTTGAGGCTGCAACGGGAGCCTGTCCATGAACAAACATCATGACAATTATGGATTCACTCTTGTAGAACTGGTGATAGTTATAATAATAATCGGTATTATCGCAGCTATTGCCACCCGCCAGATGTCCGGGACAATCGAAACCGCCCGCATGGAACAGACCAAAAAAGAAATGGACCAGTTGGCGCGGGCAATCGCCGGCGACCCGGCTTTGTATTCCGGTCAGTCACGAATGGATTTCGGGTATGTAGGGGATGTAGGTGCTTTGCCGCCGGATCTCGATGCCTTGGTGCAAAACCCCGGCAGCTATGCCACCTGGAAGGGTCCTTATATGACTCAGGGATTTGACTCTGATGACTTTAAAAAAGACGGCTGGAACACGCCCTATATTTACATCGACACTCTTATACGCTCCACCGGGTCCGGAAGTAATATCGATAAGCTTTTTGCCGTAAGTACAGCCGCTTTACTTAATAACCGCCTTGAAGGTGTCATAACGGACGCTGACAATACCATGCCGGGCATCGTCTATCGCGATTCATTAATCATCCACTTATCATATCCTGATGGTATCGGTGGAATAACGACCGCCTTAACCAATCCCAATATCACCGGCAATTTTTATTTTGACGGCCTTCCCATAGGTAATCATAACCTGGAAATTATTTATCTTCCGGATAGTGACACTGTAACTTATCCGGTCAGCATCCATCCCGGCCGAACCGCAAAAATCAATATCACCTTCCCTGCCGACTTGTGGTGACAAACCGTTCAATTACCCCGCTACGAATGGCAGTGTGATATTATTTCCTCAGTTGCATACTTCTTCTTTTATATCAAGTTTAATACCCCGTTTTTTCAACTGGGGAATAAACAGGGAGGATTTGACGGCGATTTCCTGGGGCTTAACACCTCGTTCAGTTATTTGACCCGAAGCCGCCATCCAGGCGATAATTGCGATTGGAAAAGCGGTGGTACGCATCATGGCCGTCAAGCCGGAGCGGGTATCCTGACGGTCAACAATTTCATAAACCGTTTTTATTGTCTTGCCGTTTTTTTCACCTTCGAATATCAGCCTGACCAAAACCATATCGAGGTCGTCTTCATAACTGAGATTACGGTCGAGGACCGCCTTGAATACTTCCCTCGGTTCGATTTTTTGTCCCCCGATATTGAGCGGTTGCCGTGAAGCCAGGCCTATCTCCAGCATGGGCTTGAATAACCTGCAATGACCGGGATAACGGATGGTTTTATAATCCAGAAAGTCAATTCGCCCCAGGTAGGTATCGGGCAGGGTCGAGGTACCGCCGGAGGTATAGAAAGCCTCGAACTCGCCGACACCGTCGAACTCCAGGCTTTCCACTGCGGTCATGGGGTGGACCATCTTTTTCTGACCATCTTCAAGAATAACACATGGTTCCCAGTATTCGTTTATCAAACCCTCAGCTGAAAAAACCATTTTATAATTTAGTGGCGGACGGGGCGACTGGGGTAACCCTCCAACCCGTATTTTTAAAGAACGCACCCGGTCATAACGGTTGAAACCATCAGCGGCGAAGATGGACACCATTCCCGGAGCCAGGCCGCAATCGGGGATAACAATAATCCCGGCTGAAGCTGCCGGGTCATTCATTTCCAGCTGCTGCTGTACTACGTTATTATTGCCGCCAAGATCCATAAAATGACAACCGGCTTTTATTGCCGCCCGGGTCAGCCCGGGGTTGTATTTATAAGTCACGCAGGAAACAGCTGCATCATAGCCCCTCAAAATCTCCGCTACCAGGTCTTCATCAGCGGCATCAAGCTGACCAGCCACCGCTTTGCCGCCCCCGTATTTTTCACCCATCCTTCGGGCCAGTTCCGCATCAATATCATAAATACCCACGGCTTCAATACCATCCACCCGTGCCAGGTCATACAAGGCTGCCCGTCCCATCAAACCGGCTCCAATAACAGCTATTTTCATTCTCTGTCTCCTTTTCTTAACCGGTGAATATATATGAATTTTCTATTTTAAAAAGATAATTTATTGCCCCTTAAATAAGAAAAAGGGTTCCTCTGCCGATAATATATGTAAAATATAAATTTAAATGAAAATCATATCCGGTATAAATCATCAAATGACCAGAACAATTGAACAAAAGATTCAGACACAAGACCCGGCCGATATATTAAATAGGCTGCGACCGTTTATATTACGTTGCCTGAAACTTAACCATGAAATCAACAACCCTCTGGCTGGAATTCTCGGATATACGGAATTTCTGCTTGAAGAAGAAACCCTGTCAGAAATCCAACGGGACTGTGTCCATCAAATAATGTCCTGTGCCGACCGGATAGAAAAAGAGATCAGCCGGTTATGTCAGGAAAAAATAGAACTCGCAGGGCGTCTCGATTTAAAGCAAATCTTCCCCGAGGAATAAAAAGAACCGCTTTTAAATTAAATTATTAATTTTACGAATAATCCATTCCACTGATAAAAAGGTGATAAAAAGTAACAACAGCCAGAATTTATTCCACAAAACGACTTCCTTTTGAGTTAATTCCATAACCATCTCCAGGTCCATGCTGTTAACGGCTTCGTTGAACCGGTCATAAGTAAAATACCCACCAGCGGTTATCGATGACAGCGCCATTAAACCGGTGTGATCGCCGCTCTGGTCGAATTCTTCCAGCGAGAAGACTTCTACTACCAGCCGGCCCCGGTTGTTTTTTAATATCTGCCCGCCCTTTTCAAGGTTAGCAGTATAAGTATATCTACCGGGCGGTATTTTAACCAGCTCAGCCTGTAATTGTCCGGGGGAACTTTCGATAAAATCCTGTTCGAAAATGTCGCTGCCGTTATCATTTTCCAGCCGCACAACCCCCGTAACTTCCGGCAAAGGCCGAAAACCCTGGTCATAGGCCCGAGCCTTGAAACGCACCGTTTCACCACGGCTGAAGACTTCTTTTTCCGGAGTTACTCTTACCGGCTCGAAATCATCCTGTACCGTCAACCAGCTGATCATCCCTTCCATAAATTTACCATAATTGCTGTCATCCTCACCGAAGCCCAGTTTGATAAAACCCCAGCTCCAGAACGGCAGGGCGGCGCTGGCAATAACTTTTCCGGGACCGAACCGCCGGTAGCCCAGAAGCGGGGCTTTATCACCCGGCCGTCTTATATCGGCAGCCGTCACCAGAACCACGCCTTCGGGGTCAACCACATCACATCGGACCAGCATCTTAAACGGCGGCAGATTTGCCCAGATCTCCCGGATGGCATTGCGGTCATCGGCCAGCCTCACCACCGGATGGAAAAGGTTTTGCTCCGAGGGTTCGCCGTGGAAATCGAAATATTCAACCGGTGACTTCTGCGATTGATAATACGGCAGCAGGCTGTTGAACCAGCCGACCGGTCCCCGGCCGGCGTACTGTTGCCCCAGAATAATCCACAGAGCTCCCCCTTTTTCACTAAGATAAGTCTTTAAAATATCCTGCCGGGTTTCAAACTTGACCGGGTCTGGGTCATGCAGGATTACCAAGTCATAGCGGTTCAGGTCAGTTTGCCGGACAGGAAAAAGACCTGACAGGTTACCAGCCTTATCACCGGTAACGGTTAAAACCACGTCATATTTATCCGCCTGAAGTAAAAACCGCCGGAGAAAACCGACTTCATAATCCGGGTGGTCCGTCACCAGCAAAATAAGCAGGCGATTCTTCAACACTTTAACTGAAATGGTTTTAAGATTATTGCCGGTTGTTTCCTCGCCTTCCTGCGGTACAATTTTAACCTGGAACAATTTCTGACCGGGTTCTTCAGGGGTGTAAGACAGGGTAACATCGCCAAAGCCGCCTTCCTGAGATATCGCCAGCCGGGTTTCATCCAAAATTTTCGTACTGTCAGCCAGTTGGACGGTAATATTTTTTCCGGCGGCATTATGCCAGTTGAGCTTGAGTTTCACTTCGGTCGGTTGACCTACAAAAACCACCGGGTTGAAGTTGATGCCTTCCAGCCCGATATCGAAATTCGCCGCCTTACCGGACATATCCACACATAAAAGGGGGGTTTTTGAACCGCGTAGCGCCTCAACCGGCTGACGCCCGGAATTCGATTTACCGTCGGAAAATAACAACCAGTAATCCGAGGCTTCGATAAGGTCAATTTTCTTCAGCTCATAGAGAGCTTCGCCCAGGGCTGTTCGGTCACGGTCTACATTTTTCTCCGAAACGGCCAAATTACCGCCAAAATAAAAAATTTTCATATTCACCCGGTCTTTTAAACGGGCAAAATCGGCCGATTTCAATAGCGAATCAAGCCGGGCTTTACGTGATTTATCCTTCTCCACTCGTTCCATGCTGGAAGAGCCGTCAATAAGAACCGTTACTTTTTTTGGCCTTTTAAATTCCCGGGCATAACTGAGAACCGGTTCCAGTAAAGCCAGACACAGTGCCAGTACCGCCATCACCCTGAGAAAAATGAAAACTGTTTTCAGAAAAAGCGTCACCGGTGGATTGGTTCGCCGGTACAACCAGAAGGACATTAAAAGTAAACCGGCCAGCGCCAGCCAGACCATAACCTGGTGCCCGGATAAAAAATCAATAGAGATATCTTTAAAACCGAACATGACTACAATATACCAGCTCTAACCGGTTAAGTTAATGAAAAAAAACATAATACTGATTTTACCGTGGAAACAAACTGAAGTTGCAAAATTATGACGTCCGGGCTATGGTGTATTTAACCATACTGGTCAGGGATTCATAATAAGCGGAATTGCTGATAGGTAAGATACTTTCAAGCCCCTGCTGACACAGTTCATCAGCTTTTTTATAAGCGTATTCGATGCCGCCGTTTTCGTTCACAAAATCATAGACCAGCCGGAACGAATCTTCGTTTCCCTGTTTTAACTGCTTGATTATATCGCTTCCCCCTGCAGCTGTCACTTTTTTCAGTGAGTATATGAGCGGTAGAGTTACTTTACCGGTCATTACATCATTGCCGGGCTCCTTCCCGATGGTTTCCGCGTCGCCGACGAAATCCAGAAGGTCATCGACAATTTGAAAAGCCACCCCGATTTTTTCACCGAAGGAGGCAAACTTACGTCTTTCGGAATGGTTCTTTTTCTTTAAAATCGGTCCCGCTTCACAGGACACATTAAAAAGCGAAGCCGTTTTGTCGGCAATGATATCAAGGTATTCCTCTTCGGAAAGCGCATAATTGCCGGTTTCCTCAATCTGCCGCAACTCACCGATGGAGACCCGCGAGGTAGCCAGGGAAACGGCGTTAATCAAATCCATAGAATTGACATCCACCATGATGCGGAAAGCCTTGGCAAAAAGATAGTCGCCCATCAATACCGAAATCAGGTTCGTCCACTGGGCATTGACCGTCTTCTGACCGCGTCGTAAATGAGATTCGTCCACGACATCATCATGCAGAAGAGTTGCGGTGTGAATCAACTCTATGGCCAGCGAAGCATCGACCGAAATCTCGGTGTAGTTATCCGATGCCCGAGATGAAAGAAACAAAAAAGCCGGGCGTATCCTTTTCCCGCGGGATTTTAACAGGTGCCGGGCAATAGAAGAAATTAACGGCGAATCCCCCCGCAGATAATCACTCAGCTTTTCTTCAAACAAATCTAGGTCCGAATGGACAGGCCGGGTGTATTCCTGTAATCTGTTTATATCCAGCATTTTCAATATATACGTTTCCAAAAACAGGTTTTACATTTTTAAATATGCTTTTTTTCATGACTTGTCAATGGAATTAAAAAGAATTGTATCCTTATTCCCCTTATCCATAATTTGTTTGTGGACAACATATTTAACGATCATTATAAATAAATATGACCCTAATTTCCATATTCGGGAAACAGGAATTTTCTGATTCCGTTTTTATAAGAAATACTGTTCAGGTACTCACGGTCGTTATGTGAACCGCATAGTTCGATAAAATACTTCGGTTCCGGGGCAAGATTATATAACTTCCGGCCCATTTCGTAAGGAATCATATCATCATCAGGCGAATGGGTTACCAGCACCGGACAGGACAGTAAACCAATTTTGGCGGCGGAATCAAATTTATAGCGGAGTAAATACCTGACCGGGAAAAAGGGGAACATTTTCTGCCCCAGTTCCGCAACCGAGGTAAAAGAAGACTCCACAATCACCCCGCCACAGGAAACTTTAAAAGCCGTTTCAACAGCTACGGCGCCGCCGAGGGACCGCCCGAACAGGATAATATCCGCATTCGCAATATTCTTTTCCTGCACCAGCCAGTTGAAGGCGGCCAGGGCATCCTCGTAAACACCCGCTTCGGAGGGCTTGCCGTCGGAACGACCATAACCGCGGTAATCAAATAAAAGCACATTGACATTAAAACTTGTGAAAAACTGAACCGTTTCGAGCCGATGAGAAATATTGCCGGCGTTCCCGTGGCAGAATAAAACCGTCTTGTCCCCCGGCATCGAGGGAAAATACCAGGCATGAATTTTTTGACCGGGAACAATCTCAATTAAAACATCTTCAAAGACCAAGTTCAATTCATCCGGGGTGACAGCCAATTCTCTCACGGGCATAAAAACCATACGGCCCTGGTTGAAATACAAATAAAGACCGATAGCCAGAAAAACTCCAAAAAGAACCAAAAAAAGCCAGGTTATCATTTTAAATACTTTCAGCAATTATCCAGCCTGCATAAAATATATGTTCGTGGAAATATATGCGGACGCTATCCGCAGGTTATTCCCATTCGATTGTAGCCGGCGGCTTGGAGGAAATATCGTAAGTGACGCGGTTAACCCCCTTGACATGGCGAATAATCCGGTTGGAGATGTGCGCCAGAAGGTCGGGGTCGATGCGCGCCCAATCGGCTGTCATGGCGTCAACCGAGGTCACCGCTCGAAGAGCCACGACATTTTCATAGGTTCTTTCGTCCCCCATTACGCCGACCGCTTTGACCGGCAGAAGCACCGCGAAAGCCTGCCAGATTTCATCGTAGAGGTTATGCCGGCGGAGTTCCTCGATAAAAATGGCGTCAACCTCGCGCAGTAAATCCAGCCGTTCTCGGGTTACAGGTCCCAGTATCCTGACCGCCAGCCCCGGCCCGGGAAACGGGTGTCGCCGGACGAATTGTTCCGATAAACCCAGCGCCCGCCCCAGAGCTCTTACCTCATCTTTAAACAGCTCCCGCAAAGGTTCAATCAACCTGAGTTTCATGTGTTCTTTCAGCCCCCCGACATTATGATGTGATTTAATCGTCACCGATGGACCTTTGAAGGAGACCGATTCTATGACGTCAGGATACAGCGTTCCCTGCCCCAGAAAATCAATGTCTCCGATTTTTTCGGCTTCCGCTTCGAAAACATCAATGAAGGTGTTACCGATAATCTTCCGTTTTTGCTCCGGGTCTTCCACTCCCGCCAGCCGCTCTAGGAATATATCGGAGGCATCGACCTTATGCAGGTTTATTCCCAGCGATTCAAGCAGGTTGCCGACTTCGTGGAACTCGTTTTTGCGAAGGACGCCGTTATTGACGAAGACCGCATGCAGGTTGTTCCCGATTGCCCGATGCAGCAATATAGCCGCCACCGAGGAATCCACCCCGCCGGATATGCCCAGGAGAACCTTTCCCCTGCCGACCTGTTTTTTTATTTTCGCTATCGCTTCATCGATAAACGACTCCGTCGTCCAGTCCCCCTTCAGACCACAAATCCTGTAGAGAAAATTATGCAGTATCTTCTCCCCTTCGATGGTATGATGGACTTCAGGATGAAACTGCAAACCATAGACGCTTCTTTTCTCGTCGGCAATAGCCGCCACTTGCAATGAATCAGTGGAGCCGATAACGCGAAAACCCTCGGGCAGTCTGACGATGGAATCGCCATGCGACATCCACACCCGGCTTTCCGGTTTAATTCCCTGGAACAAAAGACCGTCATCGACCACCTTAAAAGTCGAGGCGCCGTACTCACGGTTGGTGCTTCTGACCAGCTGCCCGCCATGATAATCAGCCAAAAGCTGCATTCCGTAACAAACCCCCAGAACAGGCTGCTCCTGCCGGTAAAAGGAAGCCGGTAAACGCGGGGAATCAGGGTCAGCCAGCGAGGCCGGACCGCCCGAGAGGATATAACCGGATACCTTCCGGTTGGCATATTTATCCAGTTCGACATTATAGGGGACAATTTCACAATAGACATGAGCCTCGCGTACCCGGCGGGCAATTAACTGAGTGTACTGCGAACCAAAATCCAGTATCAAAATCATTTCATGAGACATAACTAACTTTTCCTGTCTTTAGTTTTACCCGGTAAAACCGTATCATGCAAAAACGACGGGTCTGTTTCAGTTCGGTCTTCCAGATAATGCAAACCGCGCGATTCCTTTCGGGAAATAGCCGACCTTATAATCAACTCCGCCACGGTGGCGATATTGCGAAGTTCCACAACTTGCACGGTGGCCGGAGTAGCAAAATAATACTCCTCCACCGCGTTTTTTATCTGCAATGCCCGTTCCAGTGCCAGGGCAAGACGTTCTTCCGTACGAACGATACCGACGAAATCCGACATGACCCGGGTTAATTGGTGACGGTCATGGGCAATTACAATTTTTTCCCGCGGATAATGCAAAGTGGAATAAAGAAGATTGTCCACCGGAACAGCTTCCGGAAAATGAGAATGTTTGAAGAAATCATAAGATTTCCGGGCGGCGAAACGCGAAATCACAACCGCCTCCAGAAGAGAATTGGACGCCAGCCGATTAGCCCCGTGCATTCCCGTCATGGCTACTTCCCCGGCTACATATAATCCCGGTAGAGAGGTTTCACCGTTGATATCGCTGACAACGCCTCCGCAGGCATAATGAGCCGCCGGAACCACCGGTATTGACCGCTTCGTTATATCGAAACCATACTTGAGACAATTACGATAAATATTAGGGAAACGCTTTTTAATAAATGATTCCCCCCGGTGACTGATGGTCAAGAGAACATATTCTTCACCGGTCTGTTTGAGTTCGCGGTCAATAGCCCGCGCCACGATATCACGCGGGGCCAGGTCTTTAAGCTCATGGTCTTCCATAATAAACCGGCCATCGACCGATTTTAACCGTCCTCCCTCACCGCGAACAGCCTCGGAAATTAAAAACGGGCGCCGTCCCGGGCTGTACAGGGTGGTAGGGTGAAATTGAATAAACTCAAGGTTGGCGACGGACACCCCGGCGCGATAAGCGATCGCCACACCGTCGCCGGTGGCGATTTTGGGATTCGAAGTATGAAAATAAACCTGCCCTAATCCGCCGGTAGCCAGTAAAGTCACCGGGGCGTAAAAAGAGCTGAACTCCCTTTCCGATTCGCAGAAAACAAAAGCCCCGGCACAACAATCCCTGCCGGCCAGGGTATAAGTAATTAAATCAAGCACCATGTGGTCAGGAAAAATATCAATATTTTTTTTATAAGACCGACAGGCCTTGATAAGCGCCCGCTCTATTTCCCGGCCGGTTAAATCCGAAGCATGCACCACTCTCTTGGCGGAATGACCGCCTTCCCGACCCAGATCAAACTGACCATCGACCCTGGTGAAGCGTACCCCATATTCCATTAATTCTTCTATGGCGGAAGGCCCGTTTTCTATTACCTGCTCGACGACATCTTTATGACACAGGCCGCAACCTACTTTCAGAGTATCTTCGATATGTTTTTCAAAAGAGTCATTTTTGTCAAAAACAGCGGCTATTCCACCTTGTGCCCGGTTGGTGTTTGTATCGCTTTCGTCGGTTTTGGTGATGATGGCAATTTTTACTTTGGAATCTTTTTCCACCACCTGCAGGGCGTAAAAAAGACCCGCAATCCCGCTTCCGATTACCAGAAAATCGTACCGCCGTTCCATTAACTCTCCTGTTTTTTTAAATCAAGCCTGGTCATGATGAATTCCATCAGCTTTTCTTCTCCGGGATTCAAATCCACCGATAAATCAAGATAATATATTTCACGACCAAAATCAAAATTTCCCAACTTTACCCAGTCTTTACTGGTCGTAACAATTACGTCCGAATCAAGCTCCTCCGCCATGGCTTTTATTTCTTCAAGCAGAGTCTGGTCGTATTGCTGATGGTCCGATAATTCCCAGGCATAGTCAAGGTCGCCGGACAAGGCAAAAACCTGTTTTTTCAAAACCTCGAAATTACCCACCCCGGCAAACAGGAAAACCGACTTATCCTCAAGATATTTAACCGGCATACTCTGACCAGGGCTGACCAGGGAGGTAATCGAAAAGGCGGCATTATAATAATCCGCCTTGGGATGTATTTTTTGAAGACGCTTCATGAGAAGATTCAGGTCTTTGGCAAACCGGGAACGGGTCACCACCACGATATCGGCCCGTCTTATAGCCGACACCGGTTCACGAAGAATGCCATATGGAAAAGGCTTAAGTAATCTCTTTTTAACACCGGCGTCATATGTAACCAGGTTGATATCTCGCCCCAGTTTAAAGTGCTGATAACCGTCATCGATAATAATGACATCGACTTTGTTCATTTCGGCGAGCTTCATGGCCGCTTCGGTCTTTGATTCGTGAACAGCGAAGTACGCTTCCGGTAACTCATGCGCCAACAGCATGACTTCATCCCCAGTCACATGGACATCCATCTTCTGTACCTTGTACCCCGGTTTTACGAAAGCGATTTTTTTGGTTCGGCCGTAACCGGAGGATACGATACCCACCCTGATTTCCTCATTCAAAAAAAACCGGGAAATAAATGCCACCATTGGTGTTTTACCGGAACCGCCGACCGTAATATTACCCACCGATAAAACGGGGATGTTAATTTTAACCGGTTTTCCGGAAGTTATTTTTTTTATAAAAAACAGGAAACGATAAAAGTAAGAAGCCAGCCACAGGAAAAAAGCGACCACCCGCCAAAACGAAAAACCCTGGCTGCGAATTATCTTTTTCCAGATTTCTTCAACCATGTTCGATTCTTTCCAGAAGATAACAGCCCACCTTCGCCGTAACCGATCGTTGCATATCCTTGGTGGACTTAACGGCGAATTTTTTCTCCCCCCGAAGCACCTGTTCTATTATCTTTTCCAGTTCGCTTGCCGAATCCGCTCGGGCACCGAAATTACCGTTTATAATATAATCCGCGGCTTCCATAACGTTGTCAAGCGATGGTCCGAAAAGCACCGGCGTCCCGGCCCAGACCGGTTCCAGCAGGTTATGACCGCCGATTGGCACCAGAGTACCACCGACAAAAGCAAGGTCCGCGGCCAGGTATAATTCGTTTAAAGGACCCATGCGGTTTATCAAAACAAGACTTTTCCTTTTATTGTCAGCCCCGGGAGGAACCTGCCCGGTAAGAGATAAACCATCGTAAATATTATAACCAAACCCATTTCTTTCCAAAAGAGCTTTTATATCTTCAATTCGTTCCAGATGCCGCGGGGCTACCGCCAGGACCAGTTTTTCATGCCTTTTTTTCAAATTTTTAAAGATTTCCATCAGCATCTCTTCTTCGCCAGGCCGGGTGGAACCCGCTACCAGCAGGAAATCTTCTCTTTTGAAACCAATTTTTTCCCGGTTCTGCCTAATCTTTACTTCCGACCGGTCCGGCACGGGGGCATCAAACTTCATATCTCCGGCACAAACCGTTTTTTCCGGGGCGACGCCAAAATAAAGATATCGCTTCAAGTCGTCCTCCGTTTTAAAAAAGAAACGTTCATATCGTGCCAGGAGTTTTACAAAAAAAGGTCTCAACCATTTGTACTTATTAAAGGCCCTGGCCGACATGCGACCGTTTATCAGAATAATCGGAAGATTGCACCGTGACGCTTCCAGAACCAGATTCGGCCAGATTTCGGTTTCCGCAATCACCAGCATATCAGGTCTCAAGTTTTTTAACAACTTCCGCATCAAAGGCGATGTATCGATCGGCAGATAAGCTAAAGCGACTTTATTACCCAGCGTGGCGAGTGCTGTCTTATAGCCGGTGCGGGTCATGGTCGTCAGAAATATGCTCAGGGAAGGGTTTTTTTCAAGAAGGTATTCTACCAGGAGCCCGATTATTTTGACTTCGCCTACCGAAGCGGCATGAAGCCAGATATTTTTTTGTCCAATATCATTATTTAAAACGAGTCGGCCTTTCCATAAAGGGTCACCGGTCGCCGCTTTCAATCGAGCGTAAGGATACACTGCCAGGTAAATCAAAAAACTGAATATTTTATATATGAAAATCATAAATATTCCCGGACAAGTGCCGCCGCCCGCCGAGAAGCTCCTGTCCCACCCAGTACAGCTGGTAGCCTGTCCAGTTTTTCTTTGACCTTTTCAGTATAAGAAGCATCCAGCAGGAATTTTTCAAGTTCTACAGCCATCATTTCCGGAGTCGCCTGGTGCTGTACAAGTTCCGGTACCGCTTTGTCATTCAAAACCAGATTGACCAGACCAATCATTTTCAATCTTACCAGCCGACGGGCGATGTGGTACGTTACAAAACCAGTCTTATAAATAACCACCATGGGTCTGCCGATAATCCCCGCTTCCAGGGTGGCGGTGCCTGAAGAAGTTAAAACCAGGCGGCTTTCATAGATTACCTGACGGGCGTTATCATAGGTAATCACGACTTTATCAGCTAATCCTTCAGAAGCCTTTTCATAATCATAGCGCCCCCTGATACCGGCAATGACCGGAGTAATATCATATTTTTTCCGAAGAATGGCGACGGCCTGTAACATGGGGCGAAGCATCCGGTCAATCTCCTGCGGGCGGGAACCGGGCAACAGGGCCAGCCGGTTTTCAGACGGCAACGACGAACGGATATAAGCAGAAGGAATATCATCCAGAAGATAATGGCCCACAAAACTACTCTTCACTTTGTTCTCAGTATAGAGCTCTGTTTCAAAAGGCAGGATGTACATCATCAGATCCACCAGGTGATTTATCTTTTTGAGCCGCTCCTTTCCCCATGCCCATACCTGGGGAGAGATATAATAAACCACCGGAATCCCGAGCGGTTTTATTTTTTCAGCCAGGCGGAGATTGAACCCGGGATAATCGACCAGCAGAACCAGAGCCGGCCGTCGCTTTTTTATTTGTTCCAAACAATGGAAAAAAAGACGCCTGAAAAAAAAATATTTTCGTGCCACCTCCCAGAAACCAAGCACCGCCAGGTCATGGCTCTTGGCCAGTTGTTCTTGACCGAGTTGATGCAATTTCGGGCCCCCCAGGCCGAAAAAGGAAACATCTGGAACCATACTTTTAAGTACCATAATAAGATGACTGACGGCATTGTCTCCCGAGGGATCCCCCGCTGAGATGAATATCAATGGTTTCCCCATCTAATCCGTATCCGCTTCCATCATGCGAGCGATTGAATTCAGGCCGATGCGTTCAATTTCGAGAGCGACCCGCAAAGCCTCGGCCGCTTCTTCAATCGTTACCGCCACCGGGGTTTCATTGACCACCGCCTTCAAAAAAGTTTCCAGCTCCAGACCCAGCATATCTTCACCGGTATCAGATACTTTTTTATAAACCAGATGTTTGCCGGATTTACCCAGAGGGACGCGCATACCGTCGAATCCGTTTTCTCCGGCGGCCAGACGGTACAGGTCAGCCTGTTTGCCGGCCAGGTCAATCGAATAATAACCGGATTTTTCGAAAATTCGTATTTTCCGCATACTGTGAAGCGAGATACGCGAAGCGGTAAGATTGGCCACGGCGCCGTTTTCAAATGTCAACCGGGCATTGGCGATATCGGCTTGCTCGGACACCACGGCCACGGCCGAGGCCTGGATATCGGCGATTTTCGATTTGATAAAATAAAGTGTCAGGTCGATATCGTGAATCATGAGGTCAAGTACCACCGCTACATCGGTTCCCCGCGGGTCAAACGCCGCCAGACGGTGAGCTTCGATAAACGACGGCCTGATATTCAGATTTTTAAAAGCCAGGACTGCCGGATTGAAACGTTCTATCTGCCCAACCGTGACTTTTACTTTTTGCTCAGCCGCCAGCTTCTGCAGGGCGGAAGCCTGTGACAGACTCGAAGTCATCGGTTTTTCAATAAAACAATGAATACCTCTTTCCATCAGGTATCGGGCAACCTCATAATGAAGTGTTGTCGGCACGACAATCGATACCAATTCCACTTCGCTCGCCAGCCGTTCCAGGGAAGCGAAAGCGGTGATATTATATTCAGCGGCGTATTTATCGGCTTTTTCCCGGTCAATATCATAAAGACCGATAAGCTGCGACTGAGGCAGGCGGGCGAGCCACTTGAGATGGTGACGTCCCAGCGAGCCCACTCCTACCACGGCTGTTTTTATCTTTAACATATCTATAGTATGTTTATAAAAGTTATAACCGTCCCGGAAACCGGAATTATTTCGTCAAGCCACGGTCCGAACGCTCTATAAATTCAAGGATTATCTTAATCTCAGGGATAACTTCCATTTCCCCTTTTATCCGTTCCACCGCCTGAGTGGTGTTTAAACCGGAGAAAAAAAGAAACTTGAAAGCTTTTTCGAGTGCTTCAATTACTTCCTTTTTAAAACCCCGACGATGAAGCCCGATTTTATTGACGCCGACCACCTTCAGAGGATACCCGCCCATTAACGCATAGGGACAGACATCCTGCGGTACCCGAAAACCCCCGCCAATCATACTGTGTGTTCCGATTTTGACAAACTGGTGTACCGGTAGAACGCCGCCCAGAATAGCGTAATCATGGATTTCGATATGTCCGGCCAGGTTAACGGAGTTGGCCATGATGACATTATCCCCGATATGGCAGTCATGGGCGGAATGAGCATAGGCCATTAAAAGACAATTTTTGCCGATTCTGGTTTCCCCGGTCGCTTTGGTGCCGCGATTAACAGTAACATATTCACGGATAACGGTATTGTCGCCGATAACAGCCCTGGTTTTTTCACCTTCGAATTTCAAATCCTGGGGCTCGGTGCCGATTACCGCCCCATGTGATACTTTTACATTCTCTCCCAGTTCCGCCCCGGTAGCTAACAGAACGGAAGAAGCGATTCTTGTACCTTTGCCGATTATAACACCCTCCTCCACGATAGAGTAAGGACCAATCGTAACGTCATCGGCAATTACGGCCTTGGGAGATACAATAGCGGTTTTGTGAATGTCCATCATCGGTCAATCACCATGGCCATAAAATCTGCATTGGCAACCAGGGTTTCACCCACAAACGCCTTGCCAGCCATTTTACAGGTACCGCGGCGGAAGGATACCATATCCATTTCAAACCGGAGCTGGTCGCCGGGTACAACCGGTTGTCGAAAACGGGCGTTATCAATAGCCATGAAATAAACCAGTTTCTTTTCAGGTTCTTCGACGGCATTTAGAAGCAATACTCCTCCGGTTTGCGCCATTGCCTCAAGTATCAATACCCCGGGCATTATGGGGTGTCCGGGGAAATGCCCCTGGAAGAAAGGTTCGTTGATGGTTACATTTTTTATGCCCACAACTTTCTTCTCCGGTTCCAGGTCAAGAATGCGGTCCACCAGGAGGAAAGGATAACGATGGGGCATGATACTGGAAATGGCATTAATATCCAGAAAGTGTTTACTCTCCCCGACCGCGTAGCGACTGGCGATTTTTTTCTTCTTGTAAAGCTTGCGCATCCGGCGGGCTAGCTCCACGTTGGCTTTATGCCCCGACCGACCGGCCAGAACATGACCCTTGAAAGGTACCCCGATTAAAAACAGGTCCCCCAGCAAATCGAGTGTTTTATGCCTGACCGGCTCATTATAAAAACGAAGAGGGATATCATTGATTATGCCGGTTTTCCCGACAAACGCCTGGCCTTTTAAATTTAAAGCGTTACGAATACGGTCCACCTCAATTTGACCTAAATCGGAATCGTATATGACAATAGCATTATCCAGACTGCCGCCCTTGATTAAACCGGCCGCCTTGAGCATCTCTACTTCCGAAAGAAAACAAAAAGTCCGTGCCGGGGCAAACTCCTCAACGAATTCCTTCTCAAGGTCCTGTAAAGTGGTATACTGAGTGCCCAGAGCCGGATTTTTGTAATCGATCATGAAGGTTATACGAAGGTCATTTGAGGGAGTAACTACCAGGTCCACCTGGCGCTCCGGCTCGCTCAAGGACATCGGCGTATCAATCTCCAGGTAATCTTTGTCCGCTTCCTGATTTTCTATACCGGCTTCGAGGATTTTATCGACATATGGCTTGGCGGAACCATCCCCTACCGGTGGTTCATTATTATCCAGCTCCACTATCATGTTGTCCAGTTGAAGACCGGCGAAAGTAGCCAGAACATGCTCCACCGTATAAACCTTGGCTTCTCCCTTCTGGAGTGTTGTTCCCCGAGAGATATCCACTACATGGTCAATATCGGCGATAACCGAAGGCTGGCCTTCAAGGTCGGTTCGTACAAAACGAATCCCCGAATCAGGCGGGGCCGGCTTGAAAGTCATTGTACAATTATTACCGGTATGCAAACCAATACCGGTCATCGAAATCTGGCTTCGTATAGTTCTTTGCTTTTCAAACATAATCTTAAGTTCTCTAATAAGTTACATGATTATACAAATATCCTTGAAGCCTTTCAAGACTTTTTTATTTTTTTCCTTATTCCTGGCTTCAAACAAATATTATAGGAAAGTTTTATCGATGTTTCAAGTTGAAACATCACAATTTAAATCCTGTCGAAAATCACTATAATTGACTCGCACACTAACAAAAAAAATAAGGTTTCGCCGTTCTTTTGTTGTGAAAGTAAGTTTCTGTAATAACAATAGTTAAGAGAACCTCTCAAGATCCGATTAATAAGAAAAATATTCATGTTTTGTTAATCTTATAATAAAAAAAGTCTTTCATAAAAGAGGTTTTTTTTGTATTATATCTTTGGACTGATTTACTACTTACCTATTAGGGAAGCAACATGAAGACCCTCACAATCGGTTTAATTTTTTTATTCTCTTTATTACAATTTTCCTCAGTACAAGGTGAAATCCCAACACAAAGACCTGCTTTACAAGGTTTTTCCGGGCCACCTCTGATTTTTACTGCCAATTATGGTCAATGGGACCAAAAAGTATCTTTCAGATGCGATGCGGGTGGAGCTGTTATCTGGTTTACTCGTGATGGTGTTTACTATCATTTTAACCGCCGCCTTTCTGCAGAAAATGCCAGCCACAACCGCCTTCCCCACCTTCAGGATAATACCTTTTCAGACCAGGTCTTATTTGAACGGCTTTTGATTAAAGCGGAATTTGTTGACGCCAAGATGAATCCTGAACTAACCGGGCGGCAGCTTTCGGGACATATCACCAATTTCATTAAAGGAAGTAACCCTGAAGACTGGCAAACCAATGTTCCCGGTTTCCGGTCAATTACTTATGAAAACATCTATTCCGGTATTAACCTGACCTATTACGTTAATAATGGGCAGCTCGAGTACGATTTCGTCGTCTCTCCCGGAGCCGAGCCGGAACGGATTAAGATCAATTATAATGGAGTTAAAGGATTATCCCTTGACCAGTCGGGGCAATTGCTTATTGAAACTGCCTGGGGTATTATAGTTGAGCAAAAACCGGTTTTCTACCAGTTAGAGAACGGACGCCGAAAAGCTGTCGAGGGCAATTACCGTCTGATTGATAATACCACTTTCGGCTTTTCTCCGGAGCCAGCTTATGATAAATCATTACCGCTGGTTATCGACCCGGTTTATGTATTCAGTACTTACCTGGGCGGAAGTATTGAAGACTGGGGGTTCGATATTACGGTTGATAAGGACAGTAATATCTATGTTACCGGAATGACTTACTCGGCCGATTTCCCTCTGGAAGCACCTCTTATCGATACTCTCACCGGTACTTCCGATATTTTTGTTACCAAACTTAAAACAAGCGGTGATTCACTATTTTTCAGCACTTATCTGGGTGGTAACGGTTCCGATTTCGGGCTCGCCATGACAGTCGACGAGGACAGCTATTGTTATATTACGGGGACAACTTATTCAACTGATTTTCCGACCGTGAACGCTCTTCAAGAAAACCCCGGAGGTAACGGTGACCTTTTCATCATAAAACTCAATCCTGCCGGGGACACCCTGCTTTACAGCACCTATCTGGGCGGTAACGGTTTCGACGGTGGCGAGGATATCATTATTGATGGCGACCGTAATATTTATGTAACCGGCGGAACCGATTCGGACAATTTTCCGTTAGCCTTACCTCTTTATACGAACAAACTTCAGCGAGACGCCTTCGTATCAAAAATAAGCAGCAACGGCAGCACTCTGCTTTACAGCACTTACCTGGGTGGTGACAAGGGCGATTTCGGGAAAGCCGTTGGTCTTGACGGTGAAGGTAATATTTTAATTCTGGGCACAACCAATTCGGATAATTTCCCCAGCCACCGGGCTATTCAGGATGAACGTGGCGGTTTATACGATGCCTTTTTAACCCGCATAAGCAACTCCGGAACTTCTCTTATTTACAGCACCTATCTCGGCGGTCTTGACGATGATTGGGCTATTGATATGAAAGTCGATGCCGACGGCTATGCATATCTGACCGGTTACACCTTTTCCTATGATTTTCCAAAGAAGAATGCTTTTCAAAATGCTAAAGCCGCCCTGGCGGATGCTTTCGTGACTAAAATCGATTCTTCGGGAGTAACCCTTATTTTCAGCACTTTTCTTGGTGGCAATCAAAACGATTACAGTCAGGGAATTGCCTTTGATACCGCCGGCCGGGTATATGTTACCGGAAGCACGGAATCAACCAATTTCCCTCTGAAAAGAGAAATTCAAAATTACCAGGCCGCCAGTGATGCTTTCATTACCAAATTCAATGTCACGGCCAGCCTGTTGTTTTTCAGCTCTTATTTGGGAGGTAATGCCGGTGATGCCGCCAATTGCCTTGAGGTTGACCTGAACGGTCATATCTATCTGGCAGGTTCGACCTCGTCAACCGATTTCCCTATGGCTAATCCGCTTTATGACATTCTTACCGGCGTCAAAGATGTATTCATTACAAAAATTTTCGACGACTGTATCGACGACGACCAGGATGATATTTGTGAAGGTGAGGACAACTGCCCCGAGGTGTACAATCCCGACCAAACCGATATCGATGGCGACTTAGTAGGGGATGCCTGCGATACCTGCACTGATACGGACGGTGACGGATTCGGTAACCCGGGTTTTGCCGCCAACACCTGTGATACTGATAATTGTCCCTACATATATAACGCTGAGCAGGAGGACAGCGATTTTGATGGTATCGGGGATTCCTGCGATATCTGCCTTTATGACCCCCAGAATGACATCGACGGCGACGGCATCTGCGGCGATATAGATATATGTCCTTTCGACTATGACCCCCTACAAACCAATGTCGACGGTGATGATTACGGTGATTCCTGCGATAACTGCCCCGAAGTATTCAATAACGACCAGACGGATACCGACGGTGACGGTCTGGGAGATTCCTGCGACATCTGCATAAACGATTTCTACAATGATATTGATAACGACGGCTTCTGCGGCAACATCGATAACTGCCCCTTCTTTTATAACCCGGATCAGCTCGACGCCGACAGCAACGGTATTGGCGATGCCTGTGAAACCTGTTGTGTGGGAATCACCGGAAATGCCGATTGCTCCATGATTGACGATCCGGACATATCCGATATTACCCGTCTGATTGATTATCTCTACATCAGCCATACCCCTCTTTGCTGCCCGGAAGAAGCCGACGTCAACGCCAGTGGCGGACCGGACCCGGATATTTCCGACATCACCCGCCTAATCGATTATCTCTACCTGAGCCATAACCCTCTGCCGGATTGTCCATAACCTTACCTTGAGCAGAGTCTTAGACCGTCTTTTAAAAAGAAGGCGGGGGGTTTTTGCTCATCACCTTCAAAAATTATAGTTAGATTTCCTTAAGCGCTTTGACCTGGCGCAGTTTGCGAAAGAGTTCCACATATTCTTTTACCATGACTTCCTCCGCCTGCGACAGACCCTCCATCATGGGAATCCCGATTCGTAACACCGCCCGGACAATATCCGCCGTGGTTCGGTCATATTTCCGGGCTAATTCCTTCAGCCGGTTTTTCAGCTCGTAGGAAACGAAAATATTAAGACAATGCTCGCCCCTTAATTTTACCTGAGATTGGTTTTCTTTCATTTTCTTCTCCTTTCATTTAGTGATATTTTTCATGGCCGATTAAAACCTGCGGGGTTTTAATCTTCAAACTGTATTTCTCTTTTAAGATTCTGATAACGGGTTGCCACGTACCTTGCGGGTCCCGGCTACGGATTAACCTGTCAATTTCAGCACGGTGCGGAGACTGGCACACCGGACAGGCCTTAGAAATTCCTTCTTCAGCCGGTTTAAAAGTCACGTTATATAATTCCGCCATCAACGGTGACAGTTCCTTTTTAAGCTTCTTTATGGCTCTTTTATGCAAAGCTTCCAGTTTATAAACAGCCCGGCCTGATTTTTCGGAAATCTGACGATAACTCTGCCCGATATAATAAAACCTCTCGATAAACTCCTTTTCGTCTTCACTCAAACACCTGAGCGCCGCAGACACTCGTTCCTTGATATAAATCTGTCGTCGCAGATCCTCCTGGTATCCCTTGTCATCAGAATACAACACCGCCTCCTCCGCAACCTCATTGATACTCCCCTCTTCAAACGTTAATCCATCCTCCAACTGATAATATCGATATTTAATATTTCTTATTTTTTCGGGGTCAGTCCCCAGCTCCACAATCCAGTTTCGATAAACTATCCGGCTTCGACCCATCATCCCTCCTTATTTACATCAGGTGCATACTTTACATTCCATTTTGATTGTTGCAAGATAAAGATGCCGCCAATTAGATGGTTTGTCGATGACATGATAGTCACATCACACAAGCGGTATTCAGCGGGGTGATTATCACATGTATCACCAGCGGTTCCGGAAAGTTACTCCCCGGATAAGTTTTTCTAAACTTTTACCGTTTTTTTACATATATTAACTATAAGTAATAAAACAGGCTTTCAAGCCGATTAATAATTTAAGTGGATGAATATGAAAGATGATAAAAATAATATCAGCCGGCGCCGCCCTGTAATCAGCGGTTTTATATTGTTGGGGCTGGGTATTTATTTACAATTATGGTCCATGGACCTTATTCCGGATTTTGACAAAACCTGGCCGTTATTTATTATTATTATTGGCCTGGCTTTAATCTTCGGTACTTTTACCCGTAAAAGAGAAGCGGGTAAAAGCCACCTGTAATCACGTCTCCCGGTGAGTGTCGCCTTGAATAATCATGACTTCGAACGCATCCCGGCTTATGAGACTATCAGTCCCGTTGGTACAAGCAACGCCTTTGCTCTTTTTCAAGCGGATTTTAATAATCAGAATTTCAAGGCCGGTTTTTTTACTTATTTTAATCTGGTAATACTTCTTCTCATTTATCCCGGCTTGTCCCTGATAGGCATCGGCGATACTTCAAACATGCTCAAAAATATCAACCAGCAGGCTCTGGCTTTTCTCTTAATCTCCACCATTCTTTTACAATGGGTCATCTTTCTGGTTAATTTCGCAGGTGCCTACGTTGAAAACACCGGCCTTGCTGGCTTGGGACTGGTAAGGATCCGCTATGTCGATTTTGCCTGGGCTTTCAGTTTTCTTCTGATGTCCAATCTTATTCTCTCCGGTCTGGCCTGGTTTTTGGCCCAAATCGGCCTGCCAATGCCGGGTGAAATAGCCTTTTTAATCCCTACCGAAAACACCGGCCGCCTGCTCTGGGTGTTTGTTTCTTTCACGGCCGGGTTTTGCGAGGAAATCGCCTTTCGCGGTTATTTGATGACCCGGTTGCGTCTTTTAGGAAAGTTTAAAAGCTGGCTTGTTCCCACAGTCGTATCGGTTCTTATATTCGGGGTTTGCCACAGCTACCAGGGTTTGCCCGGGTTTATCATCATCAGCGTTTACGGGCTGATGTTTTCTTTATTATTTATCAAAACCCGACGCCTTTGGCCCTGTATAATTGCTCATTTTTTCCAGGATTTCAGCGCCATTTTCTTCCCGCAATAATTAAATCCGACCAAAATAAAAACCAGCACACCTTACGGCACGCTGGCTTTTTCTCATTGGCTCTTTGCTGCTGCAAAAAGTTTATTTTAATAGAATCATTTTTCGTTCCTGTGAATAATGGCCACTAGCCAGACGATAAAAATAAATTCCGCTGGCAACCCGGGTATTGACCTCATCGGTACCATCCCAGACCACGCGGTGTTCACCGGCGCCATAGTAACTGTCGGCCAGAACTTTGACCGTTTGTCCAAGCAGATTATAAACTGTAAGAGTAACAGCCATCGGTGCCGGCAGGGAGAAGGTTATTACAGTCGCGGGATTGAAGGGATTGGGGTAATTCTGGTCAAGAGAAAAGATTTCCGGCAACCGTGGTTCATCATCATCGACAGCGGTGGCCAGGTAAAGATAATTACCGGCATAAACCGTCAGGCCGTTTTCCCTGGGGTCGACCCAGGCAAACCAAGCCCGGCCCCGGGCGGCGTCAACCGAAGGTGACTGCATGAATTCCGGAAATACCGATGATACCAGCTGATTGCCCCCCAGTGGCACTAAGGTATTATTATAAAGCTGGAAATAGATCAGTTTGGCGCCTGTCCGATGGTCGGTCCAGGTCGCCGTGATATAATCATTTTCATCGACCGCCAGGGCTGGTTCGACAGGGTCAGCCGACTCATTATCATCAACTCTTACCGGCGCCTTTATGACACCACCACTGTTGTTAAGAACCGTCAAATACATGCGATAACGACTCCCGTCAAAACCGGTCCAGAGCAGGTAAATATCACCGCCGGAATTAACGTCCACCGCCACCTCGGAAAGTTCTACTCCGGTTACCGACGAAACCCAGCTGAAAGTACCTCCGAGAGTTTTATCCCCGTTAAAGAATTTTACCTTTACCGCCACCGGATTGAGACCATAATCCACCCAGGTAACATAGAACCGGTTTTGGGCGTCGACGGTTACTTTAACATCGCCGTTTTCCAGGTCAACCGCATCGGAGCTAATCTGAAATTCAGCTTCTTCGGGCTGTCCCATTGAATTCAACCACCTTCCGAAAACCTGGGACGAACCGGTACGTTTATCCAGCCAGGTAACCAGGCTTCTGCCGGTATTATTAACGGCCACGGCCGGATTAGCTTTCACCTCAATCCGTAAAGAATCGGAAATCAGAAATTCATCGCTGTTCATAATACCGTAAGGAGTACAAAAACGGCCGTAAATTCGCTGCCCCGATAGCCCGTTAAGCGCGCGTCCATCGACCCAGACTATCAAAGCACCGGTTGAAGTCGCGGCGGCATACGGCTCGGCTTGAAGGTTAAATCCGATATCCTGATTTACCTTCCGGTTATACCCGATTTTATCACCGTTGTTGGTAACCACCTGCAAATAAATATCCCCGAAGTCATGACGGCGGTCCGTAAAAACCAGCAGGTTATACCAGTTGGTCAAAGAAATTACCATCGGCTCCAGCGAGGGAGCGCCGACGGCATCGTCATTAATTTTTTTCTCGTCCGATGTAATTTTCGTCCAGAGAGTATCATATAGTATAAAATGAATGTCGGTATTACTGTGGACGGACTCCGTCCAGGCAAATCCCATCCGGTTGGATGGCGCCATGACCACGCTCGGATGCCAGCGCTGGTCGATTATGGAACTGTTAACCTGATGCGGACTGCCGATTGGATTGAGGACATTGTCAAAACGTAAACCCATAATCTTGTTCTGGCTGCCGAACGATGACCACACCGCTACAAGACGGCCACCGGAAGTTACCGCCAGGCACGGGTCCCAATTTGTCACCTGGTTGTCCGGTACCGAGATTAAAAGGTTTTCACCAACCAGACCGGTCTGAGGATTATATTGCTGAATATAAATTTCATGCGTGCTGCGAAGGTCAACCCAGCTGATGATATAGTTGTGTATTGAAGAATAGACAACCCGTGGCAAATACTGGTCACTGCTGCCAGCGGGAGGGGGCACCAGTGTAAAATCTCCACCCACAGCATCACCGCCGCCTGAAAATAACCGGGCATAGATATCGGCCTGGCCGTTTCTATAATCCTCCCAGGTCACCAGGAAGCCGCTGCCCGGCTGGACAGCCACCGAAGGTACCCATTTCATAGCCGTGCCACCATCAGCATCGACCCGGGTCGGTCCCTTTACGGAATTACCGGACAAATCATAAATGCGCATATATATCGCCGAACCGGATACCGCGTAATTTTCCCATACCACTACCAGCCGCCCCGAAGGATAAATATCAAAATCATATGGTCCCGCAAAAGATGACTGGCTGGTATCGTTTACCAGAAAGGTCGGTCGTTCAATTGACAGAGCGGAGTTGTAAACCCGGCCGTATATCAAACCATTGGTTCGGTCACGATAGAATAAAAATACCCGCCCGAGAGTGTCTGTTTTGATTTTAGGGTCAACCAGGTCAGCCCCGTTATCAGAACTCACCATCAACTGATTGACACCAGACGGATTTCCATTACCGTCCATAAGTTGCATGAAGATTTTACTGGAACCAAACCGTTCATCCGACCAGACCGCCAACCACCGGTTATCCTCCAGAAAACAGAGACTGACATTATCCTGGTTAAAACGTGCCGGCGCAACCGATTCCGATATACTAACTTCATCTTCAACCGAGACGTTGAAAGAAACAGGATTTTTCAACATTGAAGTGGAATTTCTGCTGGATAAATCAAGACCAGCCATCCGAGAGGCATGCTCATAAGCCCGCTCCATACCCATAACCGGTTTAATCAAGAACCAGCACAGAACGATAAAAAAGGTAAATCTTAATAAAAACATAATGCTCAAACCTATAAGATTTCTTTATAGATATTGCAAATTAGGTGCCCTCCTGTAATAAAATATATATAATGAAAATAAAATAGCAAGGGAAAACTGTCAACCCCTAATTAATTGATATAATATGAGTTACTTCAAGATATTAATTTTTTTGTTTTAAGATTTAGGAACGCTTGTGAGCTTGATTAAAATTCTCTGCAAGCCTTTTCACAAATTTTCAAAATAATTAAAAAGTCAATAATTGACAAACCGGTTGATTTTGGATAGCTATACACTGAAACTCTTGCTTAATTTTAGACGTAGTAGAAGTAGGCTTATTATGCTCTGGACATTCGGTTTTCAAATTTTGAAAATCGAAATATTAAAAGGGTTGCTAAGTAATTGAAAATGTATTAAATCTGAAGGTGCCGGAATGAGAAAGAATTTATTTAAACATATCAGCTTAGTCTTTCTTTTTTTCATCCTGGCCGCTTCTATGTCGGTAATCAGTTATGCCCAGACCATCAAAAAGGACAAAATTGATATCGACCCGGATATAATCATACTCAATCTCGATGAGGATGAACAGGACCTCGCTGATGAATACCTTGACATTCTTGAGCAGTTAAAAGAGACCATTGAAGACTTCAAAGATTATCTTTCCGATATCGATGAAACCAATCCCTGTGATAATGCCATCAATTTTGAAATTTTTGAAAAAGGTCTGGCTAGCGGTTTATATGCCGAAGACATCAAGATGCTCAAAAGCGATATTGAGGACTACACGGATAACCTGAGAAACCTCCAGAGAGATTTCAGGGAATCGGAGGATATCAATGCCCGTGACTGTTATCGCATCACCCGCAGTCTCCAGAGAGAACTTTCCATATTAAACAACCTCATAGATAAAAACATCACCAGTCGCTTCGTTCAAAAACTCAAAGATGAAAAATTTGCCAACTACCTCAAGGATGCTATCTTAAAATTTACGCAGAATATCTTAAAAGGTCATCAACTTACCGAACTGGAAAAACAGCTGACCGAACTTGAAGAACAACTGGAAGGAATGGAAGATTTCGAGGTGATTGAAATCCCCCCCATCCCGGCCATACCTGAAATCCCTGAGATTCCCCCCATTCCGGTAATTCCGGATGAAGGACGTTCACGGGTAAAAACTATAATTGATCTTGACGGCACTTCTCGAGAAAGCGGTCTGGCCAAAGTCTATACTGCCGTACAGAGCGTATCTTCCCCCAATCTGCCCATTAATATCAATAATCCTCTGGGAGGAATCATTATCCTGGGCAATAACGATAAAAAACTCGAAGCCGTCCTTAATCTGGAGGTCGCGGCCGACTCCCGAATTCGGGAAAAAAGCTTTACCGAGGCTTCTTCCCTGGAGATCCGCGAAGATAAAAACGGTTATTTCGTCAATGTCTCTTTCCCCAAACTGACAGACCCGCATACGAAAATCCTGAACAGTCTGCTGACGCTAAGCCTGCCTTCCCGCAACCATGTCATCTGCAAGAGTTCTTTCGGACCGATAAAAGCGTCCAACCTTCTCAACGGCCTGGTTCTTAACTCCAGTTATGCCGAAATCAAGTTGAACGACATCAAAGGCGAAGTAAAAGTGACCAATTCCATGAATACCGTGGAACTGCGAAACATCAACGGACCCCTCACTGTCACCAACTCCTACAGTCCGATTATGATTTATGACTGCAGCGGGAAAATGGAAATCGCCAATGCCTATGCCCAGGTGTCCATCTTCAATTCCTCCGGCGAAGCAAGGATTAAAAATTCCGGCCAGACGGAAGTTCAAAATCACAAGGGAGATATTAATATCGACAACAGCTACGGGTTGGTTAAAGTGGACAATTTATACGGCAATCTGAAAGCCAACAATAACTACAGCCCTATCGAAACCAATATCATCAAAGGCACGGTGACCCTGGGCAACACCTATTCTCTTGTTTCCGCGGTCGATATCGAGGGTAGCCTTACGGTGGAGAATAAATACGGAAAAATCGATGCCCGGTATTTGAACGGACCTTTCCAAATCATCAATGAAAATGGTGACATTTCAGTGGTAATCAACAATCCCCTCAAGGGTTCTTCATCCATATCCGCCATATCAGGTACCATGAATATCGCTCTCAATAAGGAAACGGACATTTTCCTGAAAGCCCAGACTAAGGACGGCCAGATAAAAAGTACCTATCCCCTCAAGCTGATTGACTTGGGAAATATGCAATCAGGCGAACTCATCCTGGGTCGCGGTAAAGACTCCCTGTCCCTTTTCGGCAACCGGACCGATATCATCATTAAAGAAACCAAGTAAGTCCCCACTACGAAAAACCCTGTTCTCGTTTATGGATAATTAAGCCGGTTTTATTCGGCTCTAAAAGAAGTTTCCAGTTCCTTGAGTTGCTGTTTTATTTTGTTCTCGATATCGATGATGTAATTTTCTTCGTGATAAACCGTTGTTTCATACGAAGACAGATTTTTCAATTCCTTCATAACCAGGCAGATGGTATTGACGCTCTGAATAATAACCTTCATGGTCTGCAGAATTTGACCCTCGCGGTCAGGTATGACCCCATTCTTAACCGCCAGCTCTACCAGCTGGGCTCGCCCCAGGATGGTCGCCGTGGCGTTATTAATATAGTGGTTGAAAGTAGCTGTGATAGTTCTCAACGTTTCCAGGGCGGCTTCTTTCATCTGGTTGCGGGCAATCTGCTGCTGCATTCGGCGATTTTCGCACAACAGAGTTTCCACCGCCAAATACTGCCGGGTTAACAGACGGTTGGCTTCGGATAATATTTCTTCCACCGAACCGATTTCAATATCCAGGTAACGGGCTTCCTCGACCGTTTGCGGCAACAGCCGGACCTGGATGTCCCGCAGGCTTTCAACCGTCAGATTGAGATTGTCCCGAATGGTATTGCGATTCTCGATTTCATAAGCTTCCTCATCCCGAACTTCCTTTATCACTCCGAAACTTGATACAAGATTGGCCAGGGCAACAATCTGACTGTAGATCATCTCGGAGTCACAGCAGTTAGGTGCATACTGGATATGGTGATGCCCAACCGCTTCACAGATTGCCTGGGGGATATTCCATTGTTCGAGCAGAAACTGGCCGACCCGGGCATGATTGGTGCCCCATAATTCTTCCTCAAGTTCCAGCGTCCTCTCGCCCTTCTTAGCCTGACTGCACAGGTGTTCAAAGTCTTTTGGAAAAGATTTTTCTAAAATCAAAAGACCGATATCATGCAGAAGGCCGGCTATGAAGGCTTCTTCTATATGCGGATATTGAATCGCCTCGGCAATCATCCTGGAAGCAATCGCCACCTCCAGTGAATGCCTCCAGAAACGAAGGCGGTCGATTTTCGTTTCCCATCGGGCCACCAAATTATAAATCGAAGCCGACAGCGCCAGGGCGGTTACCTGGCGGAGACCCAGCATAACCACCGCCTTGGTCATTGTCGTAACTTCCCGATGAACACTATAATACGGCGAATTAGCCATCCGCAGAATCTTGGCCGTCAGAGCCGGGTCATGCATCAATACCTTAGCCATTTCATCAGCCGAGGAGCGGTCATCACGGGCTATCCGCAATACCTCCACCAGCGTTTGCGGAAGAGAAAACAGTTCATGACGTTCCTGAAGAATCTTATTGATTATTTCGTTTTTATCCATAGAAGCTCGCTATTTATACTTGTATCGGCTAAAATATCGTCAAATTGAGATGCTTTATAACTTATTGGATCTCATCCGCTTAACCTGGCTGAAAGGCGGTCAAGACGCCTTTTTAACTGGTTCTGCAGGTAAATACTATGAGGACCAAGGGTTATTGCCGACCGGGTATAATATAAAGCTTTTTGAAGATTTTTTTCGCGATGTTCATAATATTTGGCCAGTTCCAGATTAGCCAGGAAAGCTTCCCGCCCGTCGGCTTCATCTAAATCCTGCCAGATTTCAACAGCCGATGACCACTGACCGGCTCTTTTCATAGCCAGCGAATGAAAAAAATGCATTTCACCCGTTAAAGCTTCGTTTCCGTCCCTTTTTAGAAGGCCATAAAGGTTAATAACTTTATCCACCTGCTTCCGCTTTCCATATATGCGGGAAAGCGAATAAATATCTTCGACCCGGTCAAGGTCCGTACCTTCGGTAAGAAAAATATTATTTATTTGAGTAACCAGAAAATAAAGGGACAAAATATCAAGGCGGTTATGTTTCAAAACCTCTTTCATATTATCCAGGTTTTCCCCGGCCAGCCAGTCGAAATAAACGGAAGGTATCAGATAGCCGGGGATATCATCCTCGCGATAAAAACCAAAAAGCTCGCGTTCAATATTACCCAGACTGCAATCACCCAGCCGTCGCTTGAAAAGACGGCGGGTGGTGTGCAAAAGGTCGATATGACCGGCGGTCTTTATTTCCCGGGCTACCCGGTTGATAATCATCCGGTCACGAACTATGGACAGGTCGAAAGCGGCTCCATTGTAGCTCACTATGGTTTTGTCGGGACCAAGTTCCGTCAGGACTTGCTCAAGTAAGGCGGTTTCATCGGTATAATCAGGAAGTAAATACTGGCGAACCTCAAAACCCTCAGCTACCCGCGAACCACAGCCGACCAGGAAAGCGACCGTCCCGGTTCCCCCCAAGCCGGTGGTTTCAATATCGAAAAAGAGCATCGAAGAAAGGGTTGTTTCACCGTCAATTTCACGGTTGGAAAAAGCGGACCCGGTCACAACTGCTTCCGGCACCTCGTCCTCAAGGTAAACTTCACCCAAAGAAGAACCAGCCGGGAAAAGCGTTTTGACAACACAGCAGGTTCCCTCTTGGCGGGTAACGAGGTGGCCGCCAAGTTCTGAAGCCAGGCGTCGATAGCGCGAGGGCAGGCGGTCTGTTGGTACTCCAGGGGCGGCTGATACAATGAATTTTTTCAGGTTGTCTAAACGTTCGTTAAAATTATCACCGGACATGGGATGCGGCTTTCAGAGCTGAGGCCATTTTAAGGCGCACCAGGCGGTCTTGTTCCTGCTCGTAAAAGAATCTCCTGAAACAGCAGTTATCTTCCGGGTCGGCAAGAATAATCGCCACGGCGGCATGAGCCCGGCGGCCGGGATCGGTCGCAGATGTCTGGTCGAGCAGAATTTCCAGGGCTTCATCGGTGGCGTATCGTCCCAGTACCCGACAAGCCAGGTTCCCCAGGAGAACCTTCGGGGAGTTAATCGAATCCTGAAGAGCCCTTATTACTTCTACCGTATCCATTTTTAAAAGAGCTTCCATAGCGGTCATTCGTACCCCGTAAAATTCATCTCCCAAAAGACTGGTCAGTTTCCTGATATTGCCAGCCACCATCAGATTACCACAGGCCACCGCCGCTGATTTTCTTACCTGGGCGATGGAATCGTTCAGGGCTTCCGTAACAGCGTCTGCCGCCCGGTGGTCGCCGATTTTCCCCAAGGCGCCAATCGCTTCATCGCGGACCTGCCAGCGTTCATGACGGCTGACCTCGATTAGCGGCTGCACCGAAGAAGTATCCTTAATATCCCCCAGAGCCCAGCAGACTCGTGACACCACTTCGCCATCGGGGCGATTCAACGCCGCCGTCAGGTATGGTACCGCCGGAGAACCGATTCTCTGCAGAACATGAATTATAGCCCACCTCTCCCGGGCGGATTTAGTTATAAACTTATCAATTAGGTAAGGTACCGCCGGAGCTCCTAATGCCGCCAGGGAGTCCTTGGCCGGTTCCACCAAATCCTGGTAAAGAACCGACCCTGAAGAAGCAATAACAAACAGGGAATCGACTTTCTTTTTTATGTCCTCTTGCGCCGACAAAGTTTCGCTGACAGCCGCAATCATAATTAAAAGCGTTAGAGTTGTTTTTAAAATCACTTTCAGCATTTTATTCCTTTGTGCCTGTCAGGCTGTCCGCGGTTATGTACTCAATATCCATCCCGCCCCCCCATTGGGAGTTCGTCCGCCAGTAATAGTTATCCTGTCCGTTCCCCAGATACTGGTCGGTACCGCCAAGGTCGATAAGGAGGCCGATGGAGCCGAAATCCCGGCGGGGATTGCCGTAACCCTGGGTATTCTGAAAATTATTCACCAGGTACCGGTCATTGCCTTCGTTGTCTATAAGAACGCCGGCGCCATTGGCCGAACCGGCTCCCTGAGAAAGGTCGTAAGCTATATAAGTATCGTTGCCGTGACGGTCCAATATAAGGCCGCAGGAATAATCATGACCGCAGCCCTGCATCAGTCCCTTCCCGAAATAAACGTCCGAACCACAATCATCAATAAGGACACCCAGCGCCATGTGCGTGGCCGTCCCCTGACCGTACTGAAAACAACTGTACTGGTCGTTACCGCAGGAGTCATAAATTACCCCGAGCGACCACCAGTAACTGCAACCCTGGGCAAAAATATCCGCCTGGTAATTATCGTTGCCGGTCAGGTCGATAATCGCCCCGATTCCACCGGACATCCAGGGACGCAAACCATAACCGAACCCCTGTGAAAGAGACAGGTAATGTTCCTTATAACGGAGAATATCTTTATATTTACCCCCGGCATAATAAGTATCCGAACCGTCCATTTCGTATATCATACCCAACCCCTGAATAAAACCGAATCCCTGAGCATAAAGGGCGGCGTTATAGACATCGCGGCCCCCCTCGTCAATCAAAAGCCCCATCCCGAAACTTCCCGCCCCCTGAACATGGGTATCACCGTCATAACGGTCATCCCCGGCGGCATCATAAAGGAGACCGAAACCAAAATACCCTGAGCCCAGAGCAAAAGACCGGGCATCATAACGGTCATGGCCGTCAAAATCCAGAAGCAATCCGACCGAGAAACAGCCCGAGCCGAGGGTAAAATCCGACCGGGAACGGTAACAGTCATTACCGGCCAGGTCAATAATGATGACACTATGGGGATTAGCCGGGTCATAGGTTAAGTCATAGATATCATCGCCGCCGAAATCGAGGATAAATTTATAATCGCCGTTGTAATAATCATTGCCGGGACCGCCGATTTTCCATCCCGGTTGCCGTCCCAGATAGGTTTCGGTGCGGGCGTCGGCGGGAAGGTACCCGGTGCCTTCGATAATTTTTTCCGCGGTCACCTGCCCCGAACGAAGCAGTGTCCGTAGGGCGTTGATTTCAAGCATCAACTCCTGAAGACAGTCAAGACCGGCGGCCACCAGCGGGTCCTTATCAATGGCTGTACCGAAAGTAATAAACTCATCGCTGTAAGCTTCTTCCAGCTTCTCCAGAGAATCGTTCTGCTGAACCGTGAAAAATTCCTCTTCCACGGTCATCACGATGAGTTCCTTGAACTGCTTTTTCAGGAAATTCTTTTGCTCGGAGGTCAGCGGCGCCAGCATCATCTCAGCCGAGCGGGGAAAAACCACGTCGATATATTTCATGGCCCGCGTTAAAAGCTGGTTGAGATTGAAATCGGTATAAAAAAGATTGTAACGACCCTGTATTTCCGAAATATCCGCCTGGTAAGGTTTCGCCCTTCCGAGCTGGTATTCACCCCTGAGGTCACCAAACAGAATCCGGGCTATTATTTCCGGCTGTTTTTTAACATGAGCTTTTTTCAGAGTTGCCGTATAACCAATCATGCCCAGGGGCGCCGCCATGAGGTCGGCAACCAGTTTCAGGCGAAACGAATCCGGCTCGGTATAGTCCGAACGATAAGCGATATCGGCCGGTTGCAGTCCCAGGTAGTCGGTCAAATGCTCCAGGCCGAACCACTCAGGCGTTACGGGAGAATTATCCTGGCCCAAAAGACCAAAAGGTACCAGGCAGAGTAATAATATCAGGAAAAACTTCATATCCACTTCAAAAGATAATTTAAAGATAAGAATCCGGTCAACAATAATGATTAATGATGGGTTATTTCTTTTTGGTCAGAACCCAGACAAATTCGCTGAAAAAAGATATTTTCAGCCACCTGAGGAAATAACTGAAAATATTGCCGGACTGCTCCACAGGGGAATATTCATCATAAAAAAGAGCCTGGTTTTCTTCGATTAAAGGCGTGTAATCATGAATCCAGAAATCGGCAAAGACTTTTTTCAGATAGCTTTTAGTGCGGTAATTTTTATCCGCCGGGGTTTTATCCCTGCGACCCGGGGTAAAAAACCCCCGGCCCGACAAATAACAGAAACCGTTGCTTTTAAGCAGGCGGTATATTTCATCTGCCAGCGCCGGTAAACAGTCATATTTTTGATAGTTATCGGCACAGAGAACAAGGTCGAAGGTTTCATCGTTAAAACAATTGTCAAAAGGTCGGGCAGTTTCATAGCGGGCAAAAAAACGGTCCATAAATAAAGCCTTATCGCCGGAGCCGGTCAAATCCAGGCAGTCCAGAGTCACCAGGGGCACCGTTGTAAAATGCTCACAGACCGCCAAAAGTTTCCTTCGCCGGGCGTCCCTCACCGGATGCCCTCCAACCGGTATTGATTCGGGAACTTTTTTCTCCATATTAAAAGCCATATTTTTTTATCGGATATTTATTTTGAAAACTGGAGAAAAAAAACGCTCCTTAAAAGGAGCGTTTTTAATAATTTCAACAACGTACCGATCAGGTGGTCACGTCATCGATGGTGCAGGTCAGAACACCGGTCTGGTCAATGGTCCAGGTATCGACCGTAGCATCATCGTCAAGGTTGGCTGTCGCCGTAGCGGTGAAGGTGTTGGCGGCCGCCACGATAGCATAGGTGTACATGGCGCTGGTCATGACTTCGACACCGATTTGCGGGAAAGTACCGCCGGCTCCGGCAGCGATGGAGACACCACCGTCACCATAAGTACCGTTGGCCTGACGATAGGTCCGCTGCATGGTATATATCTGCTTCAAAAGCTGTTTGCATTCGGACTGCTTGGACTTGGTCGTGGCCTGCATGAAACGCGGAATAGCCAGAGCGGCCAGAATACCGATGATTACGACCACAATCATCAACTCGATAAGGGTGAAACCCTTCTGGCGATTGTGAAACTTGCTAAACATGTGTCCTCCTAAAGTTAATTCCTGTTAAGGTTCTATGTTCTGTTTTAATTTCACACTTTTACAAAGGCAAAGGACATGCCTTTGACGGAGCTTTTTTTGAACAGCTTTTTCCGAAAGTAACCGCCTAAAAAACAAAGCGTTATAAAAAAAGGTGAAAAATAAGGGATAAATCCAATAATTTTCAGCCTTTTTTTATGAGTAAGTTTAGGGCATAATGCAATAAATCAGTGCATTTTGCAAAAAAAAACGCTCCTTAAAAGGAGCGTTTTTAATAATTTCAACAACGTACCGATCAGGTGGTCACGTCATCGATGGTGCAGGTCAGAACACCGGTCTGGTCAATGGTCCAGGTATCGACCGTAGCATCATCGTCAAGGTTGGCTGTCGCCGTAGCGGTGAAGGTGTTGGCGGCCGCCACGATAGCATAGGTGTACATGGCGCTGGTCATGACTTCGACACCGATTTGCGGGAAAGTACCGCCGGCTCCGGCAGCGATGGAGACACCACCGTCACCATAAGTACCGTTGGCCTGACGATAGGTCCGCTGCATGGTATATATCTGCTTCAAAAGCTGTTTGCATTCGGACTGCTTGGACTTGGTCGTGGCCTGCATGAAACGCGGAATAGCCAGAGCGGCCAGAATACCGATGATTACGACCACAATCATCAACTCGATAAGGGTGAAACCCTTCTGGCGATTGTGAAATATGTTAAACATAAATCCTCCTTAAGTTAATTCATATAAGGGTTATTTTAGAAATTCGCCACGGCTGACTATATTGCAAAGGACATGCCCCGCCCCTGTATTAAATCAATACCGCTTTTTAAACAGGGTGAAGTATATGACATCTATCGCATTATCTATTCCGTTCAAATCAGCGGCTTTCACACGCACAGTTTTATATCGTTTTTTTCTTATAAGGAAACCGGGCAATTTGCATTAACAACCGCAAATTGCAATAAAAAAGGCGCCCGCAGGCGCCCTGTAAATTAAACGGTTTTTTTATCCGTCAATTAAGCACGTCATCAATGGTGTTAGTAAGAATACCCAGGTCATTTATTGTCCAGGTATCGATAGTAGCGTCATCGTCGATATTAGCGGCTGCCGTTGCCACGAAGTTGTTGGCACCTCCGATTACCGTATAGGTATATTTGGCATCCGCCATTATCTCTATCCAGATCGAGCTTAAGGCATTCGGGCTGGCCGCCGAGGCCGGTCCGGCCGGAATGTAATAACTGTTAACACTCGACTGCTGACGATAAGCATGCTCATTAACATAAATTTGCTTTAAGATCAGCTTGGCCTCGGACTGTTTGGTTTTCGTGGTTGAACGCATAAAACGGGGAATAGCCAGTGCCGCCAGAATGCCAATGATGACAACCACTATCATAAGTTCTATCAGGGTAAAACCGCCATTTCTTGATTTTTTCATAAACATAATTTTCCTCGTTATTTGAGTCTGATATTTCAATCACCAGAATTAAGTGGCAATTTACATTCCCGTTGCCTGTTCAAAATACCACCAACTTTTCATTTTTTTTCGTTTTTACTTCCCGACCTGTTTTGGGGCAGGTTTTTCAATTTATATTTTTCTATCTTCCGATAAAGAGTGGAACTGTCAATACCGAGAATTTTCGCCGCCTCGGATTTTTTCCCCTCGGTCTCGACCATGATATACTGAATATAAGCTTTCTCGATTGATTCCAGCGTCGGCGTGACCGGGTCGCTGTCCTTGACCACCGTTATTCGTTCCTTCTGCAACAGCTTTTCAGGGAAATCGCTTATATCCAGTTTATCGGTCCGGTTCAGGAGAATAGCACGCTCAATAGTATTTTCCAGCTCCCGGACATTACCCGGCCAGTGATACTCGGTCAGGTACTGCATGGCTTCTTCGGAAATACTCTTAAGAGGTACTTTCACCTTATCACAATAGCGGGCGATAAAATAATCCACCAAAAGGGCAATATCCTCTTTTCTTTCCCGAAGCGGCGGTATATAAAGGGGAATTACATTTAACCGGTAAAACAAATCCGCCCGGAAACGGTCATTTCTTACTTCTTCTTCAAGGTCGGCATTGGTGGCGGCAATCAGACGAACATCGACATTGATAGGCTGGGTATCGCCGACCGGGATAATCTTTTTATCTTCCAGCACCCGCAGTAATTTCACCTGAATGGCCAGCGAAGTATTGCCGACCTCGTCGAGGAAAAACGTCCCCCCGCTGGCAACCTTGAACAGGCCATCCTTATCCTTGATGGCACCAGTAAAAGCGCCTTTTTTGTATCCGAACAATTCCGATTCCAGAAGCGTTTCCGGAAGAGCGGCACAGTTGATGGTGACGAAAGGCCCGCTGCAACGCGGTGAATGATGGTGAATCGCCCGGGCTATCAGGTCCTTGCCCGTCCCGGATTCCCCGCGTATCATAACGGTGGAATCGGACGAAGCCACCCGCTGAGCCAGCTTTTTCAACCGCACTACCACCTCCGACTTGCCGATAAATTTGTCAAAAGAATTATCCCCCTGGAGCTGACGCTTGAGGGTCGTGTTTTCTTCGAGAAGTTTCTTGCGGTTGATGGATTTCTCGATGGCCAGTTTGATTTCATCGATTTTAAACGGCTTGGTGATATAGTCGGCCGCCCCCAGTTTCATGGCTTCGATCGCCGTATCCACCGAGGCGAATGCCGTCATCATAATTATCTCCTGCTCCTTCTTGAATGACTTTATCCCCTTGAGTACCTCAATCCCGGACATCTCCGGCATATTCAGGTCGGCAATCACCAGGTCGAAATTTCCATCTTTCAAGAGATTTATGGCTTCCCCCCCCGACGTGGTCGTCTCGACCTTGTAGCCGTCTTTGGTAAGCATTATTTCCATGAAATTGCACATGGAATCTTCGTCATCTACAACCAGTATTTTGGCCGACATAAAATCTCCGAAAAACTCCGATAAATACTCTTATTCATATTGATATTCGGCAATCTTCAAACCGTCTGAATACGAACAAAAGATATTGCTCATTCTTTTAACAGGACATGAAAAAGCCGGTTTTAAATAATAGGGAGACGACCATAAAAATTTCTTCAGGCTGTTACTTTTGAAACACCGAAAACGGATAACTTCCATTAGAAAGCAATCAGCCGGACTGGGAAATCTGATGGCTGATAAAAGACCGCCATTAAAACACCGACCGACCGGTTAAACCCGTCTCGAATCCCCAAATAAAAAACTCTTTCCCAAACGTATAATATTATTAACTTTCAGGTAAGAAACAGAGGCAAAATTTGGCTAAATATTCTCATCGTGAACGGTTGCAGATGATTCTGGCCGGGGAAAAGCCCGACCGCTTCGCCGCCTCTTTCTGGCGGCACTTTTTCCATAAGGAACACGATGTCCATAGTACCGCCGAAATAATGCTGGCTTTTCAGAAGGAATTCGACTGGGATTTCATGAAAATAAATCCCCGTGCCGACTACCATACCCAGGACTGGGGCGTTAAACTGGAATATTCCCGAAACGAATACCGGAAACATAACAAGAGCAATTTCCCGGTCAAAGACCCGGAGGACTGGCTTAAAATAAATGCCCATGACCCGACTTCCCCCGTCCTGGCGGAACATCTGAAAATGGTTGCCTTTATTAGAAAAAATGCCGAACGCGAATTGCCCCTGTTGATGACGGTTTTTACGCCTCTGGCGATCGCCGGACGACTGGTTGAAGATCCCCGGGTACTGGTCGAGCACATCCATACCGCCCCGGAAATGGTCGAAAAAGCCCTGGGTGCCATAACCGATACCTTCAAACCTTTCGTAGCGGAACTTCGTAACGCCGGTGCCGACGGTATTTTCTACGCTACCCTGCAATGGGCTTCTGCGGAGATGCTCACCTGGAAGGAATATGAACGTTTCGGACTGCCCTATGACCTCGAAGTAATCAGGGCCTCAGAAAACGACGCCCTCAATTTACTTCATGTCTGCCATACCCGCAACTATCTGGAGCACCTGCACCAGCATCATTACCCCTGCCTGATGTATAACTGGGACAGCAACCATGAAACCAACCTTTCACTGGAAACCGCCTATGATCACATCAAGGGAAAAGTATTTGTCGGTGGCGTCGAGGAAAACGGCTGGCTCCAGCTGAGCCGGGACACTGTCCGCGACAAGATCAGCCGCCTTTTAAAATTGCACGACCCGCATCGCCTGATTATCGGGCCGGGATGCTGCATCCCTCCGGAAACACCTTTTGAAAACCTGAAAATAATTAGAGAGAAAATAAATGGATAAGAAACGGCAACAACTGATTAACCGCGTAAAAGAGGCTATTGCCCATAAAAAAACAGAGCAAGATATTCTTCGAACCGCGGTGGAAATAATTGACAGTTATTCCGAAGACTTCAACTGGACGGGTTTTTACATGATGAAAGGAAATAGGCTCGAAGTCGGCCCCTATATCGGACCGGTCACCGAGCACGTCAAAATCCCTTTGAACTCCGGGATTTGCGGCGCCGCCGCCACTCGGAAAAAAACTATAATCGTGGATGATGTCAACGCCGACCCCCGTTTTCTGGCCTGTTCCCTGACCACCCGCTCGGAAATCGTCGTTCCCCTGATGGACGGCGATACCTGTTTGGGTGAAATTGATATTGACTCCGACAAACCTTCCAATTTTACTAAGGAAGACAAACAGATGCTTGAGGCGATAGCCGCCCTGGTAGTTGAAAGGCTGAAAAATATTAGATAAACCGAGGTTAATATGTTCTTTGGGTTCCTTTTAATTCTCATCGGGATTCTTCTTATGCTTAACAAGCTAGGGATAATAAACGGCGATTTCTGGGATTATTTCTGGCCGGCAATCCTGGTGGCGCTGGGTCTATCAATGATTTTCAAGGACCGTAAAAAAACTGACCGATGATATCAAGGAAATTCTATTTCGACCCGGCCGCCGAGGGCCTGGCCGTTTTCATGGGGCAAACCGAAGCCGCCCTCATGGAACTGGCCTGGCGATATGAAAAATTAACCGTTAAAAAAGCTCTCTTTCATCTTGATAAACAACGTCTTGCCTATACCACCGTCATGACGGTTTTAAGCCGTCTGGCTGATAAGGGTCTGCTGGTTAAGGAAAAGGAAGGTCGCAATTATATTTACCGACCCGCTCTTGACCGGGAACGTTTTATCAAAGAAAAATCAAAGGTAGTTGCCGACTGCCTGAAAAAAAATTTTAAAGCCGCTATATAAATTAACCGTAAATTCTTTACGGAATCTTTATTATTTTTCATTTTTTCGTCGATAAATAATATATGCCATTACGCTCCCTGTTTTTATTATGCCTGATATTGTCGGGAACAGCGACGTCGGCCGGTATCAACGTCGAACTGGGACAGGAAATTAAAATCCCCCTGCCGAACGACTGGATTGTGGCCACCGACGGTTCGGAGTACCCGTTTCAACTGGTTGACACCACCCTAAGTTCGGATATCATGATTTTTAAATCGGATATTCCCCGTGATGATATGATAAGCAACGATACTGCCTTAAAAAAATCGGTACAGGGTGTTATCGACGAAGTCATCATGAGCCTGCCCGACGCGCGGATTTTGTCCAACACCGGTTATTTTGAAAAATACCGGGCTGGTTTCATTCTGGAATTCCTGTCTTTCGATACGGTCAATCTGATTACCCTGCAGCACCGTCTCCAGGGAATCATTTACAGGCATCCCGACGGTTATCAGCTTCTCTTCATCATCTGGGCTAAATCGGGACAGGCAACCTACCCGGCAGTCGAAAACAGCATCAAACTTATTCAGAGCGGCTTTGACTATCTGGGGCCCAAGCTGAGTGATGTATTCGGTGCCCGGCATAAAATACCGACTTTTCTTTATGTTTTTCTTTTTTTGCTACTGGGGATATTTTTCTTCATGAGAGCGAGGCAACTACAAAAAGCGCGGATAAAATTCAGCGATGACGAAGTATTCTGGCGCTGTGAATGCGGTCGGCTCAATCCTTTAAATCAAATGACCTGTCGCCGTTGCGGCCGTACCAAAATTCCCGGTCCGGTCGTTAACTGACACCCCCCGATAAATACCAACTTAAAAGTCACTTTATTATTTTGTCTTTTCCTCCAGCTCTATTAAAACGCCGTTCGTCCCGGCGGGATGCACGAAAGCGATCCGGTGTCCCTCGGCACCGAGGCGCGGGTTTTCATCGATAAGACGAACCCCTGCAGCTTTTAAAAGCGCCAGTTGTTTTTCGATATCGTCCACATAAATACACAGGTGATGTAAACCCTCGCCTCTTTTGGCGATAAATTTCGATATCGGACTGTCTTCCGAGGTCCCGCTGAGCAGTTCAATATTTCCCCCGGTAAAACCGACCTTTTCACCCCCGGTCGAGAAGATGCCCACCCGCACCTTCTGCGAGGCAACTTCCTCTATTTCCTTCACCTTCGTTCCCGTCAGCTTTTCATACAGGGGAATACTCTTTTCCAGGTCTTTAACGGCTATTCCCACATGAGATATTACGGCATTTTTCATTTTTCATTGTTCCTCTGGTTTGATACTGTCAGCGGTCACCGGACTTTTTCTTTTTTTCTTCGAAATCTTTTTGTTTGTATATTGAGCTGATAGTCGGTTTAATCCAGCGGCCCTGATGATAATATACGATATACTCGTTGTGAATAACAAAGGTATCGCCCTTCAAACCGACGAAGACCACCCTGTCTCTGACCCTGGCGGAGTCCCGGTCATACAGGTTTATATCAAGCACCGTAAACGATTCCACCGTATCTGCGGTAGCCGCCCTTATATACTGATGCTTGAGGTATTCGTCAAAAGTATAGAGTTCTTTAAGATACTCGAACTCGTTATCGTACAGACCGCCCTTGTCATCATAGTGAAGGCGTTCGATGGCATCATAAAGCATGGCTTTTATCTGTTCTTTGTCGGGGTCGCCTGCCGTGTTGACTTCCGCAACCGAATCGGATTTTCCAGATTGGTTATCCCCGGAGCAACCCAACATTAAAAACAACCCCGAAAAAATAAAAAGTACCGTAAATCCGTAAAAAGAATTCATTCTGATCATGACTGTCTCCTGTCCGTTACGTGTTACCAGGTTATTCAAATTCCATAATTTTATCGCCTCTTTCGACCGACATCCCTTTTTTGACAAACACCTCTTTTACTCGGGCCGGCGCTTTGGCTTTGATGATATTTTCCATTTTCATGGCCTCGATAACGAAAAGCGGCTGACCTTTTTCTACTTTTTCCCCCGGAGCCACCTTGACCTCGAGAACCATACCCGGCATCGGCGCTTTGAAAAGCGTCTCCATCGCCGACACCACCGACAACCCCGCGGTTCGGCGCATCTGTGCCAGGTGATAATTTTCCACCGTGGCCATGATATCCAGCCCCATCATGAAAACCTTCCGCCCGCCGTTTTCTCCCTCCAGCCGAATATCGACTTCATAGGACTTGTTATCAACAAACATCAGCGACCGCGTCTCGCTCAGCTTGCGGCTGACCACCTCAACCTTGCGGCCGTTCACCGTGACGAAATATTTCTCCGAATGATACTCCAGTTCGATATCGAACTCTTTACCGCCGGTATTTACATGATACCTGGGCATCAGCGACTCCCCCCGAATTGTCGAAGGCTGTTTTTCCGGTGATACGTTACCCAGCCGCAGGCGGGACGGTTATGGCCGGAAGTCTGGCTGAGGATAATTTTACGTTCGTTAATAAAACTGTCCAGAGCAACGGCGATGGCGGCCTTTTCAAGAACCTCCCCGTCAAGCCGATGGTAATCATTATCCGGATATTCTTCTTCGAGAAACCGGGTCGATAAATCCCCCTTTATAAATTTTTCATTGTCCATGATGGTCAGGTGAAAACCGATGGTCGAGTCCACTCCGCCAACCCGGTACTCCTGAAGAGCCCTTCTGGTACGGTCAATGGCTTCCCGGCGGTCTTTGCCCCAGACAATCAGCTTGGCAATCATCGGGTCGTAATAAATCGGAATCTGGGAATTCAGCAGTACGCCGGAGTCAATCCGGACTCCCGGACCGGCCGGAATACGGTAATGCGTCAGGGTTCCGGTTGAAGGTACGAAACCTTCCTCCGGTTTTTCGGCATAGATGCGGCACTCAATCGCATGCCCCCGCAATTTAATATCTTCCTGGTTATAGCTCAGCGGCAACCCTTCGGCAATGAAAACCTGTTCTTTGACCAGGTCCAGACCGGTGACCATTTCGGTGACCGGGTGTTCCACCTGGAGCCGGGTGTTGACTTCGAGAAAATAGAACGACAGGTCGTGGTCGACGAGAAACTCCACCGTTCCCGCCCCGACATAACCGGCGCTCCGGGCGATACTCACCGCCGCCCGGCCCATTTGCTGTCGCAGGGCTTCCGTCACCACCGGCGAGGGTGATTCCTCGATGACTTTCTGATGACGCCTCTGGATGGAGCACTCGCGTTCGCCCAGGTATATACAGTTGCCGTGACTGTCGGCTAGAATCTGGATTTCGATATGCCGCGGGCGGGGCAGATATTTTTCAAGGAATACCCGGCTGTCGCCGAACGCCGAAGCGGCTTCGTTAGCGGCGGATTTCAGCGATTCGGCAAAGAGGTCTTCGGACGTCACCACCCGCATCCCCTTGCCCCCGCCGCCGCCGGCGGCTTTAACCAGCACCGGAAAACCGATATCTCTGGCCGCGGCCAGAGCCGACGCCATATCAAGACCGCCGATATCGCGACCCGGCACCACCGGCAAACCGGCTTTTAAAGCCGTCTCGCGAGCCAGAAGTTTATCGCCCAAAAGACGGATCGTCTCCGGCTTGGGACCGATAAAAATTATCCCCGCTTCAAGACATTTTTCAGCAAACAATGGATTCTCGGCTAAAAAACCGTACCCCGGATGAATAGCGTCAGCGTTACATTTCCGGGCGGTTTCGATTATTTTTTCATGTACCAGATAGCTTTCGGTTGAGGGTGACGGCCCTATATAATAAGCCTCGTCAGCCAGTCGGACATGGTAGGCGGTCTTGTCACATTCGGAATAAACGGCAATTGCCTCGATACCCAGGTCATGGCAGGCACGGATAATCCGAACGGCGATTTCGCCCCGGTTGGCGATAAGTATTTTCTTTATCTTTTCAGTCATCTATAAAATAATCATTATCAATTTTCTTTAATTCATAAAGTGCTACTGAAGATACTCCAAGGTTATATTCAATCATTAGATGTGCAAGTTCTTCACCATCTATTAAAATTATTGTTTTCTGTATTTTCTTTACATAATCTCTTGCGTCAGCTGTAAATTTAGAAGTTGTGATAAAGACGCCTTTTGTTGCATGATGCATTTCTAAACTACCAGCAAATTTTTGTAGTTCTGGTCTTCCTACATGTGTATCCCCCCATTTCTTTGCTTGAATATATATTTTATCTAATCCTAATTTATCTTCATTAATAATTCCATCAATGCCACCATCACCACTTTTTCCAATAGCTTTTCCAGCATCTTTTCTTGAACCTCCGTATCCCATTTTTAAAAGTAGTTCAACAACAATTTTTTCAAAAAAAGAATTTGAAGATTCTTCAATTTTTCCTAATAATTCAAAGGCTAATGACTCGTTTATTTCTAAGATACTTGATTCAATTTTCTCTTCCGGTGTGTTTTCCTCATTTTCAATATTTTCATAATTCGTTCTTGTTTTTCTTCTACCTTGAAAAGTCTGAAATTCTGGGAATTGCCATAAAGATTTAGTTGTAATTTGATCTGGTTTTTTTGAAAGAAATTGAATACCTCTATCAGTAATTTTAAAAAAACCCCTTTCAGGACAATCTAATAATCCTGCTTTTCTCAAATAAGTTCTTGCCCAATTAACACGATTATTAAACTTATATTGCTTACCACTTGGGAGTAATTCTTTTTTTTCTTCATCTGTGAGATTAAAATTTTCAGAAAGTTCTTTTATCGCATCTTGCAACTTATGTTTTTTATTATCTTGTGCGATTAATAGCAAAGGTAACATTAATTTTTGATAATCTGGAATACTCATAATGGTATATTTCCATGCTTTTTGGGTGGATTAGAATCTTTTTTTGTCTCAAGCATCTCAAAAGCTCGTATCAGCCGCGGCCGGGTGGTTTTGGGCTCAATAATATCATCGATATACCCCCGTGATGCCGCTATATATGGATTGGCGAATTTCTCCCGGTACTCCTCGGTCTTTTTTTGAATTTCCGCCTCGGCATCGGCGGCTCCGGCGATATCGTTCTTGAAAATAATTTCCACCGCCCCTTTAGGTCCCATAACGGCGATTTCAGCGGTCGGCCAGGCATAGTTCATATCGCCGCGGACGTGCTTGGAATTCATGACATCATAAGCCCCGCCATAAGCCTTGCGGGTGATAACCGTCACCTTGGGTACCGTGGCTTCACAATAAGCATAAAGCAACTTGGCGCCATTGAGAATAATCCCGCGGTGTTCCTGGTCCACGCCGGGTAAAAAGCCGGGTACATCTTCAAAAGTCAGAAGGGGGATATTGAAGGCGTCGCAGAAACGAATAAAGCGCGCGCCTTTTATCGAAGACCGGATACTGAGCACTCCGGCCAGCACCGCCGGCTGGTTGGCGATGACGCCTATCGATCGTCCTCCCAAACGGGCAAACCCTACTACGATATTCTGGGCAAACTCCTCGTGAACCTCGAAAAAGGTTCCCTTATCCACCACCAGGTTGATAACGTCTTTGATGTCATAGGGCTGGTTTGGATTTTCCGGGACAATATGGTTGAGCGCTTCCTCCTCGCGGTCAGCCGGGTCGCCGGTTTCAATAAAGGGCGGGTCTTCACAGTTGTTCTGGGGGATATAACCGACCAGTTTTTTTAATTTAGTGATGGCATCGGCTTCGTTTTCACAGGCAAAATGCGCCACGCCGGATTTGGAAGCGTGCACCATCGCCCCACCCAGCTCCTCCGAGGTCACCTGTTCGTGCGTCACGGTCTTGACGACATTAGGACCGGTTACGAACATGTACGACGTTCCTTTTGACATCAGCACGAAATCGGTAATGGCCGGACTGTACACCGCCCCACCGGCGCAGGGACCCAAAATAACCGAAATCTGCGGCACCACTCCCGAAGCCAGGGTATTCAGCAGGAAAATATCGGCATACCCGCCCAGTGACACCACGCCTTCCTGAATCCGCGCTCCGCCGGAGTCGTTGATGCCGATAATGGGCGCCCCGACTTTAAGTGCCATCTTCATGATTTTACAAATCTTTTCGGCATGGGCTTCGGAGAGCGAACCGCCGAATACGGTGAAATCCTGCGAGAAGATATAGACTTTCCGCCCGTTTATCTTGCCGCAGCCGGTAACCACCCCGTCTCCGAGGATTTTTTTCTCCGCCAGACCGAAATCCGTCGAACGATGCGTAACAAACATGTCAAACTCTTCAAAGGAATTAGTATCCACCAGCAGTTCAATCCGCTCCCGGGCGGTCAGTTTCTTTTTCTCATGCTGAGCATCGATACGCCGGGCGCCACCCCCGAGTTTCGCCTGGGTGCGCAATTTCTCAAGTTCATTTAATTTTTCTTCTAATGACATGTTTTCTCTGCAATTTTAATTTTATACTCGTACGTTAACGACCGCTTGCGCCACCAGCCGGTTATCCTTTTCTCTGATGAACGCCAGCGGCTGCTGTACATCATGGTCAAAAGCCATTATCACATTTTGATTGACTATCCGGGGCAAAGTCCGGCGTTTAATTTCCATCGTCTGAAGCGGGTACAAATCGGTCGCCGGGACATAAGCCACTTTCATATGGTGCGCGGTACAGAAAATATCCGCATAATAAAAAACACTTGTCCCCCCGGATGTTATCTCCAGGGCGTAATGGGCTTCGGTATGCCCGCCGGTAATAACCGCTTTGATGCCCGGAAACAATTCGGTGTCCCCATCGAAAAAATCCACCTGCCCGGCTTGTTCCAGGGGCGCAAGGCGGTCGGGGATATAAACCGCCGCGGTTCGTTCATCGGGATGCAATGCTCTTTGCCATTCGGACCGGTTGATTATATAACGGGCGTTTTTAAAACGCGGCAGGTATCTTCCTTTTTCATTTTTTACCGCCCCCCCGGCATGGTCGGTGTGAAGATGGGTCAAAATGACAAAATCGATATCTTCGGGGCTCAAGCCAAGACCGGCCAGACCGGCTTCAAGCGACGACTCACCGTCGGCGGTGTAAATTTTCTTTTCTCTTTTGGTCAGGGTATCGCCCAGCCCGGCATCGAATAGATAGTTTTTCCCATGGGCTTTCAGGACAAAAAGATTGGTCACCATGGGGATGAGATTATTTTCATCGGCCGGTATCAGATTCTGCCAGATTGCTTTTGGTACCACGCCGAACATACTACCTCCGTCGAGCCGGAATTTCTGCTCGACGAAGGTATATATTTCGAACAGCCCCACTTTCATTTAGCGGCCTATAACGTTCCCCGCAATAACCAGGCGTTGGACTTCCGAAGTTCCCTCGTAAATTTCCAGCACGCGCTGGTCGCGGTACAATTTCTCGATAACGGAGAACTCCCCGATATAACCGTACCCGGCATGTATCTGCATAGCGCGGTCAACACAGAAATTGGCCGTTTCGGAACAATACAATTTGGCCATGGCGGCATCAACCGAAAACGGCTCGCCTTTGTCCTGTTTTAGTACGGCTTTATAGCACAAGCCGCGAGCGGCTTCAAGACGCGTGGCCATATCGGCAATCATCCACTGAATAGCCTGAAGCTTGGCGATGGGAGCCCCGAACGCGATACGTTTCTTGGCATAAGCGACCGATTCATCCAGCGCCCGCTGGGCAATCCCCACTCCCTGGGCCGCCACCCCGATCCGGGCGCTGTCCAGCGTCATCATGGCATAGCGGAAACCCTTGCCGATTTCACCCAGCAGGTTCGCTTTGGGAGCTTTTACGTCTTTTAAGATAATCCCGCCGGTCGTAGCCGCCCGCATCCCCATCTTGTTTTTGAGTGTCCGCGCCTGCCAGCCGGGTTGTTTGGTATCTTCTACGATTATAGCTGAAAGCTTGGGCTGGTCTTTAATTTTGCAGAATAAAACGCCTAAATCAGCCGCATCGCCGTGCATGATGAATATTTTCTCGCCGTTAATGATAAACTCGTTGCCGGTCTCCACGGCTTCGGTGGACTGGTTGGCGGCATCAGACCCGGCGTTGGGCTCGGTCAATACGAATGCGGGAATCCTCTTCCCCGCGGCGCAGTCAGGAACGAATTTCTTCTTGAGCTCGTCGCTGGCAAAATGGATAATGGGATAAGTCGCCAGCTCACCCACGGCGCATAGAAGCCCCACCGCGGCGTCATGATAACAAAGTTCCTCAATCAGGGTTATATACTCAAGGTGCGACTTGCCCTTACCGCCGTATTCCGGAGGCATGGCGTAGCCGATAAAACCCGCTTCACCGATTTTACGATAGAGATCGACGGGAAATTTTCGAGGTTCCGGCATCTGGTCCAGTTCCCTCGAACGGGGATAGATTTCCTTCTCCGCAAATGCCTTTACTTCGTCTCTGACAGCCTGTTGTTTCGGGTCAATATTCTTGTTCATTGTTCCTCCCAGAACAAAATGTTTATTTTATCGAAAATTATTCCGCTACATTATTTTTTCATCCGACGATTTCCGGGCCACCGCCTTTTTTAAAAAGTCGATGGCTTCCTCGGTGGGAGCACCCGGTGTGAAAATGCGGGCGACACCCATTTTTTCCAGAGCGATTTTGTCGTCTTCCGGGATGATACCGCCGCCGAACAGGAGTATATCCTCGGCGCCCCGTTTTTTCATTTCTTCGAGGATGGCCGGGAACAGCGTCATGTGTGCGCCGGAAAGAATCGATATCCCGATCGCGTCCACATCCTCCTGAATCGCCGCCTCGACAATCATCGGCGGGGTCTGGCGAAGACCGGTGTAGATGACTTCCATCCCGGCATCGCGAAACGCCGCCGCTACCACTTTAACACCCCGGTCGTGGCCGTCTAGACCGGGCTTGGCTAACAGCACTCTGATTTTTTTTGCCATAATTCTCTATATGCTAAAAATTATTCTTTACGAGACCTGCATGGCTGAGGCTGACTCAACATGCTCGCCCCACTCCTCGCGGAGTACATCGCATATCTCGCCCAGGGTGGCATACACCCGGACGCAGTCCAGGATAACTTCAAAGGTATTCTCTTTGCCCCGTGCGACCGCCCGCAGTTTTTCCAGGTTCTCATGCACCGCTTTATTGTCGCGTTCCTGCCGGATTTTCTTTACGAAGGCGCATTGTTCCTTTTCCACCTGCTGGTCGATTTTCAGAACCGGTATCTCCAGTTTTTCATCTTCCATGACATATTTGTTGACGCCGACAATAACGCGCTCTTCTTTTTCGATTTCCTGCTGGAAGCGGTAAGCCGATTTAGCCAGTTCCCGCTGGAAGAAACCTTCCTCGATACAATTTATGACCCCGCCCCGGCGTTCGATTTCCGCAAAATATTTTTCCGCCTCGGCTTCCATTTTATCCGTCAAAGCCTCAATAAAATACGAACCGGCCAGAGGGTCAACCGTGTTGGCCACACCGGTTTCATAAGCGATAATCTGCTGGGTGCGAAGAGCGATGCGGACCGCTTTTTCCGACGGCAAAGCCAGTGTTTCGTCCATCGAGTTGGTGTGCAGCGATTGCGTCCCGCCCAGAACCGCCGCCAGAGCCTGGGTCGTTACCCGAACGATATTATTTTCCGGCTGTTGCGCCGTCAGCGAGCAACCGGCGGTCTGGGTGTGGAACCGAAGCATCCAGCTACGGGGGTCTTTAGCTTTGTATTTATTTTTCATCCGTTTGGCATAAATGCGGCGCGCCGCCCGGTATTTGGCGATTTCTTCGAAAAAGTCCGAATGGGCGTTGAAGAAAAACGACAGCCGGGGAGCGAACTCATCGACATCCTGACCATCGGCAATCGCCGCCTCGATATACTCAAAACCATCAGCCAGCGTAAACGCCAGCTCCTGAACCGCCGTGGCTCCCGCTTCCCGGATATGATATCCCGATATGGAAATGGTATTCCACTGCGGTACAT
>CAZUAS010000003.1:0-26571 GCA_964618515.1 uncultured Ignavibacteriales bacterium
GTAAGATTTTCAAAACCTGATACCTTTGCTATTTTTATAAAAGCCTTTCTGAGGGAATCACTATCTAATTGCTGACCTGTAATACTTTTGAAAATATAACCTTCTCGATTTTTTATCTTATTTAACAATTTCAAACAAATTTGATTCAAGAAAAACGACCTTTCATAAGACTTTGGAGTCCACCCTGGCTTAGCCTGAATCTTTATTAAGCCTGTTTCTAAATCAACATCTTCCCAGGTTAAATTGCATAACTCCCCTGACCTAAGACCAGTATTTAGAATAAATTGAAAAGCCTGATAAAAAACTTTAAGTCCAAGATCATCTTTTGCCATTTCCTTAGCAGTTTTTAAAAAAAGTTTACACTGTTCCTGAGTTAATACCTGTACTTTTCTGACAGAAGCAGATTTTAATTTTTTAACTTTTCTGGTTGGGACATCCGCTATAATCTCACGATTCTTAGCCCATAAAAAGGCACTTCTTAAAACGCCTATTTCATAATTGACAGTTTGGGGCTTAGGTAACTTTTTATTAACATGAACGCCATTCTTTTCTCCATCCGCTGATGACTTTAACTCTACTGATTCCAGTCTTTTCTGCTGATAAGATTCTATATGTTCTATTTTAATTTGAGAAAGATATCTAACAGTTGGATGAAACATATTTAGAAAGACCAGAAAAGTATTCAACACACTTTTATATCTTTTCAGAGTATTAGGAGAAGTATGCAACCTGACATGATGTAAATAATCCTGAAAAAAGTTATCAATCCTAATATCTCTGGCTGTAAAACCCAGTTTTTCGAACCGTTCAGATTCGGCCAGAGATTCAATATGTTTTTTCAATATTTTGGCATCTTTCTGGCTGCCGGCTTTAATCCATTTATGCCGGCCTTTTAAAGATACCACAACATAATAGATTTTTTGACCTGATCTGGACTTTTTAAAATGAATACTGGCCATATAATTTTGAAATAAATTGTTAGAAATCTATTAGAAATATACAAAAGCGGAGAGCGATTTGTCAATAACTTATTGAGTTATAGGGGGAAAAATAGTTAGAAAAAAATATGGCGGAGAGGCAGGGATTCGAACCCTGGGTAGAGCTTTAAGACCCTACAATGGATTAGCAATCCACCGCCTTCAGCCAACTCGGCCACCTCTCCGTCGATAAATTGCCTTAAACGGCAATAATATATTTTCCGGGATTGAATTATTCAAGGTTTTTTTAATAAAAAAGAAAGAAAAGGCTATTCCTTGAATTCCGATATGAGAATCTGGTTCCCTTCCAGAATCAGTTTACAGCACTGTTTTTCCTCGTTGATATCGCGATAAACGATGCCAAATTGGACCCGGACACCGGGATAAATTATCTTCTCGGCTACAATCCGAGTATCCTTGAATTTTTTTAATTCTTCTTCGATTTCAGCTTTGGTTTTCAAAAGGCTTTCGCGATTAGTGGGGAGTTCTTTCTGGAATGTCTCGAATTGTTTGAGTATTTTTTCTTTATCGGGAGTCAGTTTTTTGTCGATTTGAAGCCGGTACAAAGTCACCATGGCATCTTTAATGCGCTTTTCATCGTTAACCAGGCGTTCCAGTTCGGCGGTGGTGGTATGGTATTTTCTTATAAGCTGAGGGTCTAGAAGGACATTAAGAATCGTAGCGGTACCGGCCTTGGTTCCCAGTTCCGAGGCTCTGATTTCCTTGCCGGCCCTGATTTCGCCACCGATAATCTTGCTCTTTTTACCTTTCACCAGTACTCGTTCCCTGGCCAGAAGTTTGGAATTGACAATTTCTCCACCTACATAGATATTGGTACCGATAATTTTCTGTCCCTCGACATATTTCAGAGTAACATCTCCCCCGGCTTTCATCATGCCTTCGCCTTTGCCGAAGAAACCGCCCTTGACCATGATGTTTCCCTTAACATCGATATCACAGTCTTCAACATTTCCTATCACTTCAAGGTCACCATCCAGCTTGACCGAAAAGCCGGCTTTGATATCACCGTTCACCCGAACTGACCCTTTACAATCAATATTGCCGACATTAAAATCAACATCGCTGTTGATGACGGTCAACTGGTTTACGGATACCTTATTATAAAGAAAAAGAATCGACCCGCCGGTGGTAGCCAGTAATTTCAGACCATCTTCCGATACCCGGGTATTGGCGCCGTTATTGAAGGGGAAATCACGACCGTCGAGACCCTTCAATTCCTTGCCCTTGACTGTCATCCCTGGTAAACCAGGTTGGGGTGGAATTTTAGTGACCAAGACAGTGTCTTTCTCGACACTCTGGATAAAATTTATATTTTTATAATCAATGCGGCCGTCCGCGTCTTCGGTAGGTGTCCATTTCGCCATCGTGTTAAAATGGTAGACAAATTTGGAATCCTCTCCCCGCTGGGGTTTTTTACCGGTGGCAATTATTACCGGGTTATTATAATCTTGTTCATTAACGCACTTTTCAATGACCGCCTGGTTAAGGCCGAAAACCACGCCGGCATTATTAATTTCAGCCATCACCTCCTCAACCGTGATAGGACTGTCTTCGAGAGAAGGTTTAAAAAGAATCAGGGTGGCCGTCATGGAATCACTGGTGACCGTAATCCTGACTCTTTTACGACTGGAGGTTGTGGTTTCACTGGTCGTCATGGTGATACTCTTTTAAACATTTTCCATTTTATTGGTGCCGGATAAAATCCGCCAGTATGCCCTTTCTACAATCATCGATACTTCAAAACTTTTAAAAGGTTTGGTGATATATTCGTCGGCGCCCAGAAGCAGGGCGTCCTTGACTGTATAAGTATCCCCATACGCAGTCATCATAATCATCCCGATATGGGGGTAATCTTTTTTCACGATTTTCAACAAGTCAAAGCCGTTCATTTCGGGCATTTTCATGTCTGAAATAACAATATCGATTTTATCACGGTTAAGGATTTCCAGGGCTTTTTGGACATTTTCCGCCGTTACCACCTTATAACCGTCCCGCTGGAGGATTTTTTCAAGCAGGTTTCGCATCATCAATTCATCATCGACCACCATAATGGTGATGGTATTTTTCATAGTTGCTCTCCGTAAATATTAAAACGATGAACCAACTTATTCATCAATCAGAGGAACGTTACCTTAAAAGCGTTTCCGCCATTTCGGCGATAAAATCTTCAAGCAAAACCGGTTTATACATGACCCGGCAGGCTCCGAGCAGACCGGCTTCGTTGACTAACTTATCGGTGGCATTTCCGGTTATGACCATAATTGGCACTTTGGGAGAAACTTTCTTGATAGCATTTAAGGCTTCCAGGCCCGACATTTCGGGCATGATTAAATCCATCGTAATCAGGTCGTATTGATTTTCCCTGACTTTGGCAAGAGCTTCTTCCCCGCTCTGGGCGAGGTCAACATTAAAAACATCGGTCAGGTCGCAAAAATCACGAAAAACTTCCCTTACCCATTTTTCATCATCAACAATAAGAATCCGAAACGGCTCACCCCTCTGTTTGATTTTACCAAGTAATTTTTCAACACCCCGTATTGGCATAAGTCCCTTTTTCAATTCGGTTAACTTCAAATCGGCTATTTAATTAACGATACAGTAACTATATAATTTAATCGTCACAAATAACCGATTTCTTCATACCATATGTTAAATAATATCGCGGCTGGATCTGCCGTGTATTTATCGCCATGCCATTCAAGGGGTTATGGGACGCCCGTAAAATATTATGCCCCTGTCTGCGGATTTGCAGGAAAAGACTTTGTCTTTAATCTTTACTCTGAGAAAGAATTTCCATCAGGCGGGAACATTGATTCAGAATATTCTGTAACTTGAATTCTACATTATCAACCTGAATATCATCGGAGGGAAGTTCATAGACCATTATTTCTTCATTACGAGCGGCATTTAAAATATATGTCAATTCCTGTACCACCTTAACAGTACCATTGACCAGGCGGATGAACTCCGGCTCAAGCCTGGTGAGTTTAACGGCACCGGCGTTTGCTTTGGCTTTGGCCAGATATATAGCCAGGTTCAGAGCCAGGGTTTTGACTTCCTCGTTCAGGGAGTCGACTTCATTTATCATATCCAGGTTCTTTTTACGTTTCCGGGTTATACGGTCCATATCACAACAACCTTTTGTTCACAGTTGTATATTGTAGGCGGTTTCATTCCGCTGATGATTTATCCAGATTCAACATCCGGGAGTGGTCACTTTCGAGATAGTTTTCCGAGACCAGGGTATTAATTTTTAAAAGTTTGTTATTAACCTCGCTGATTTGCATGGCGGCGCTTTCGATTCTTTTAAGTCGCGACAGCATCTTTTGATTGAGTACTTCCTTTTCGATAAACATACACTGGATATTCCCGACAATCACCGCCAGGGGGTTATTTATTTCATGGTTGACCGAAGCCGCGAGTTCGACCACGGCTTTCATTTTTTCTTCAGCCACGATGTTTTTCTGAAATTTTCTCAGGTTATTATGAGCCTCTCTCAAGGCGGCATTCTTGGTTTCAATCTCTTTCTGGTATAACTGGCGTTCGATGGCGATAGCAAACTGGTCGGCAACGACCGTCATCAGGCGAACATCTTTTTCTATAAAAGCCTTTTCCCGGTGACTGCCAAGGTTAAGAACGCCGAGTATATCATCTTCGATAAACATCGGCACCGACATAACCGTGGCGAAGTCAACCGAAGGGTCAAAATTAGCGGATGCGGTTCGTTCCGCCAGAAGGACCGGTTTTTTATGGAGCGCGGTCCAGCCGGTTATACCATCACCCCGGTCAATAGTCAGGAAACTGAGCAGTTCGACTTTATCTTTACAGGTGGCTTTTTCGACTAGCTTCTTTTTGCCTTTGTCGAAAAGAAAAAGCGTAGCACCGTCAAAGGGTAAAATTTGGTCAATCAGTTTCAGGACTTCCTCGAAGGTTTCCCTGACCGGGGGTTTAGCCCGGCAGATTCCGGCAATATCAGCCAATAAACCAATTTTCTGCCAGAAACGGCTGTTCTCTTCGCCGGTTTTTTTCGATGTTTTCCGATTCAATTTACCTTCCACCGGTATGTTTTCGAACGCGACCGACCAGCTCGGTCGTCAGTTTTTCTTCCAGCCGGTTAAAGAAATTCACTTTTTCAACCGCCGTCAGATGAATATCCGCATCATGGCCGTTGTCGTCCATTGAGCCCTGGAAAATCCGGGGACCGTTCAACTTGACATTAAAGGGTTCCGCCACCAGAGTCTTCTGCCTTTGCAAATCCAGAAGCCGCCAGTCTCCTTCGATAATCCCTACGGTTTCATACTTGTGAAAAATAAGGGGTAGATTGAAGGACTTGTGCTGTTCAAGGCGTTCACTGTGGACGGTCACGACCAGCAGGTAGCGTCCGCCCACTTCCAGACCCCAGTTGATAAGGCTGTCAAGGTTATTCCGGTCGCGAGGAAACGGGGGTTGTAATGGGGGAAGATTGTCTGTCCGTTGAACGCGAAGGTTTTCATCCCAAGTCAGCATTTTTTCGAACTTTTGATAAAGACGGGAATCACTCCAGGGCAGAGGCGCGGTGGAAATATCGAGCAGTACCAGACGAGAATTGGCCGTCAGGTTCCCGGCCAGAAAGAAAATAAGCAAAAGCAGTTTAAACCAGAGTTTGTTCTTCATTTTAATCTACCTGCCCGGATATCCGTCTGGTATAGACGTATTTGTTCAGAACTTCTCTTACCGACTCGTTAAAATTCGATAAATTCCTGGGCAGAAGGTCCAGTTCACCCCCAGAGAAAAGGTCGACCAGGTAATCCCGGGTAATAAATTCAATACCGGCCAGAAAAAAGCCCTCCTCACCGTCGACCCGTTTTACCAGGCCGAGAATGTTATTAAGACATTCCACGTCCTGCAGGGTGAAATGCATGGAGACGATATCACCCTCGAGCACCGGCTGGTCGATTTCAACCAGGACGCCGCCAGCGGAGATATTCAGAATAGTACCGTTGATGACATGCCAGTCGCCCTCAGGCCAGAAATTACCGACGGCATCTTTTATTTTTTTCATGCTCATAGGTGAGGAAATTTCGAGCCGGATAAACCGTCGCTTATTTTCCCGGTCGATTCGAAACGGTTTACGGACGGCCATCTCCATATCCATAGTCTCGACATCCCTTACAAACTTTACTTTTTCTTTGGTTTTCATTTTATTCTCCCATTGACAAAAATTAGCTTTATCACGGCTTCCATGCCTGAACAATTTTATTTAATTTTTCACGGTTAATAGAGGAATATTCAAAGATAGCCGGCGGCAAAAGACGACGTTTTTCCGGCGCCACCAGTGTCCGGCTGCGTTCTTTGACCATGAATTCCACCCCGGCTTTGAACGTGGTTTCACTTCCCTGATAACAATGACACACCCGGCCCAGAACCAAAGACGGCAGGAGGGGTTCATTGAGATCGATATTCATGAGCAGGTGAATGCCTTTTTCGAGAAAAGAGGAAATATTCAAAAGCACCCCGCCGCTGGAGAAGTTGATGGTATCCGTTTCCAACCAACGCAGGTGGGCCAGATTACGATTGGAAAAAGTTGCCAGTGGAAAGGCGGCCATTTTAACCGTGCGGACAAGGCCGACGCGGGTAAATTTCCTCTGCTTGAGAGGGATAACTTTTTCTTCGAGCAAAAGATAACATCGCCCCCCGACCCCTTTTTTGAATAGCGCCCGGACAGCTATGTCCTGTCCGCGATAGGCAAATTGAATTATCATTTTCTGATGGTTGACCAGGTTATCGATAAGACCCGCCGATCCGGCCTGATTTATTTGTACCTGGTTGTTATTGACGGCCATGACCCGGGAAACCAGTTTCTTCCCGGGAATCTGCTCGGAATAGATATTCACATCCTGCCCCACCAGGCTGGACAGGTCAAGACGCATTGATTCGAAAGCAAGGTCTTTGTTTTCCATCATCTGCTTTTCAATAACCATTTCTATAAAAGGCCTTTTTGTCTCAGTTCGATCTGCTTATGAAAAATCATGTTAACCAGTTTGTCCTGAGCTTTGTAGTCGAAATCGCGAATCGAGGGGGGCAGTACTTTCTGCAAATTCCGGGAAAGACAGCGGTCAAGCTGGTCACTGCGTACAAATTCCAATCCGGCGCAACTGATATTGTTTCTCTTGCAGATTCTTTTACAGCTACCGAGAATAATTTTGGGAAGGCCGCATTCTCTGAAAAAATTTATTTCCATTAACAACAGGTCTTTTGTTTTCACGTCATCTTTAATATGTAAAAGTATCCCCCCGCCGCTTATATCCAGCGAATTGGATTTCTGCCAGGTAAGCTTGTCCGCCGAGTCAGGGTCAGCGATGACCGGAGCAAGATTGGCATAGGCGACGCTATCCGAAAGGTCCACCCTGACGAACAGGCGGCGCTGAACCCGCTGAATGTTTTTGGGCGGCGTCAGGATTAGAAATTTCTTGTTATGGGACGATATCTGTTTTACCACCGAAACAAACTGATAAGCGGCATCATCACGCGTTACCCGCACATTGACTTCGGATCCTTCCCGAAGCAAGGTATGCCCTTCGACAAAAACCGGCGAAGTGATGACTATCCCGTTATTGATGAAATCTTCGACACGGGAAACATATTTCCCGATTTCGGAACCCTCACCGACGATTATTTCGATTTTCTCCCAGATGCGGAGCGGCTGCGACCGTTGTAACAAAACCTGAAGCACCTATTTTTACTCCTGACTTCAAGCCGGTTTCGAGGCTTTTAGGTTAGCCCTACCCTGTTCAATAGCCAGTTCCAGAATTTTCCGGGCGAGCACCGTCCGGGACTGGTCATGGCGGTTTTGATAAATGAACTCCTGCCCTGTCTTGATGGTACTGGTGAAATACTGCTTGGCTTCATCGTAATCACCGATCCGCCGGGAGAGTTCGGCGATCAAATAGGAAGCCTGGATCTGCTGGTTTCCGGGAAGAATATCCCGGCCGTTGGCAAAAGCCTGTTTATAATAATAGACCGCTTTTTCCAGAGCTTCTCTTTCGTTAGCAACGACGCCATCCCAGCGTAATTTCATGGCGTGGAGATAATCCTGCAAAGAATTCTCATTGCCGAAACCGTTTACCTCGTTGACACCGCAACCACCCAGAATGGAACTTTTATATTCATCAATAAGCTGTCTGAGATTATTGAGAATATCTTCTCCGTTTTTCAGGCTGTTTTTAAGAGCCGTAATTTCCCGGTCGTAGCGTTCGCGATAGGTGTACATTTCCGACTTTATCTCGGCCGGGACCTGCTTGGAATCAAATTGATTCTGCAGTTGCCCGGAGAAGGCATCGATTTCGGAACCGATATTGACGGCGGCGGTTTTTATGGCACCATACCGGTTCTCCAGTTCGAGGACCAGACCATTCAAAAGGGATTTGTTGGGGTCCTCGCCTTTTTCCATCCCTCTGAAAACCCAGGCGATACGGAGATAAAAACGACCCAGGTCAAGGTCACTGCGATAATCGGATAAAAGTTCGTCAAAAATAGCCAGGTGGAGTTTGAGAATGGCGGTTTCATTAGGATAACGATTCTGGTTGAGTGCCTTACCCATCTGGTTGATGATGGAATCCGGATTGGAGAATTGTTCCAGGTGCTTCTGCTTGATGGTTTTCAAACGATACGTTCTGAAATTATTGTCATTCTTCCAATCCTTGAACTGGTTGGTTAGTTCCCGGGTATAATAACAATTACTGCACGCTGCCGTGAAAAAAACCAGCGGGTTGTATGCCTGGTACCGGGGTGAACGCCATTTGATGCTCTGGGGACAAAAATCAGAATCCCGACCTTCCTCCGTATAACTGCCAACCTTAAGAACTTCAAATTCGTTAACTGTCTTACAGATTGGACATTCAATCTTAGTCAGGATAAAAGGACTGTCGTTAACCATGATTTACTCCACTTAATTATCTTTAAGCATTGCCAATTCACCTTCGGTAATCGGCAACGTATGTTTAATATTTTCATTGGTATGATTGGCTTTCAGCATTTCCCTAGCCAGCCTGATGACTTCGGCCCGATTGCGCCGCACCTGCTCCCGCGTATCACTGTCTGACAGTACGGCTGACGGATTATGCATGTCCGGCTGCGAAGAAGCCGACAGGTTAATAAATTCGACCGCCGTATTCCCCTTGTAAGCCGGCGCCTTCGGGATCAATCTTTCACCGTTACCGGCGTTTTTACCGGTTGAGGATGCAACCATATTGAGTTTCTTGCGGTCCTTGAAAAAAGAATAAAGCATCATCCAGAAAAGCCCGGCGGCAATATACCCGAGGACATTCAGGGCGATACTTAGCAGTTGTTCCTGTGAAACTTCCATGTTTATAACCTCCGTTACTATGCTTTCAAATCTATGTGTTCCGACCACGGCTCCTGAGTCTGGTTGTCCACGACTTCTTCATTATCGGAATGAGCCCGGGTAGGATCCGCCGGCGCCTGGTTTTGAGCCGGGTCAACAGCTCCTTCTGCCTTGTTTTCCTGCTGCAGGATAACGGCGTCTTTCTTTCTATCACGTTTACGTTTTTCAAACTCTTCTTCCATCTGGTCTTTCAACGTTTGAGCGAATCTCCGTTCCTTATCACGTTCGGAATGGTGAGCCGGATTGACTTTATCGGGATTCAGATATTGACTGACACGGTCAAGGGATTCTAAAGTCTCCTCCATTTTTCTCTCTCCTTTCCGATAATCCGGCGTTACTAACCCGTCAAGGCAAATTTTTCTTTAACCATGTTGCGCAGTTTCATGACCGCCCGGGTATGAATTTGCGATACTCGTGATTCGGATATCGACATCACTTCGCCGATTTCCTTCAAAGTGAGCTCTTCGAAATAATACAGAGCGATGACCAGTTTTTCCTGAGCGGTTAAACGGTCGATAGCCACAACCAAAAACGACCGTAACTCGCCTTTTTCGATTTCGCCCAGAATGCTGTGCGTGGTGGCGTCGCTGACGGTTTCAATTCGAGGTAGCTGGCGGTTATCGTCATCCGGGTAGATTATTTCATCAAGCGAAAGGATATTGGAACAGGAAACATCATCGAGGGTGATATACAGTTCTTCCTCGGTGATATTCAGCTGGCGGGCCAGTTCCTTTTTCTCCGGCTGCCGGCCCAGCTTGTTTTCCAGGTTAACCATAGCGCGGTCAATCTCCCTTGATTTTGCTCTGGTTGAACGCGGCACCCAGTCCAGGGCGCGCAGTTCGTCAAGTATGGCTCCCCGAATTCGGGGAACGGCATAAGTTTCGAACTTAACTCCCCGGCCGGGATCAAAATTGCCGAAAGCCTCAATAAGACCGATTACGCCGGTGTTGATTAAATCGGATAACTCCACCGAGCGTGGAAAACCCATGGCCATGCGAGTCGCAACATTCCTGACCAGGGGCAAATACTTGTTTAACAGCGCCTGCCTTAATTCATCTGTCTGATTTTTCTTATAATGAGACCATTCTCGCGGTGTAACTTCCCATTTTTTTCTTCTCTTCAGAGCCGTTACGGATTCCTGAGTAATAGCCTCATTTTTAGGCTTACGACCCCGTTTCCGGGGGGCTTCTTTCAATGTCTTAACCATATGTATGCTATCCTTTTATATATCGGCTGTTACCAAGCTTTTATTTATTGTCGCTATAGAAGTGGCAGTGATGTTTATCGGGGCGGAATCAAAATATCCCGCCAGAGTCTGACTTAAACGATTAAGTGCTTGTAAGGCATTGGAGTTAGGTTCTACCCGAGCTACCGGACATTGCCGGGCTACCGCCTGCCTGAAAATGTCACTTTCCGGCAGACAGCCCAGATAGCCCGGAACTTTGCCTAAAAAGCGTTCTGTTAAGGCATAAAATTTGTTCCGAATGTAGTCAACCTCATCTTCATTTACCACCCGGTTGAGGAGTAGTTGACAGGCCACGTTATCATGAGCCTGCAAAAGATACTTATAAAGACCATAGCCGTCAGCCAGCGAGGTAAGTTCCGGTATCATGACCAGCAGGTTTAAATCGCAGGCATGAGCCATTAGTGTAATCCGGTCGCTGATACCCGAGGGATGGTCGATGATAACAAAATCGTAAGTGACGCTGTCGGCCCGAAGTTTTTTTATCCAGCGGGCAAGTTCGGTGATACCTGTAAGTAACCGGACATTGATGCCATCCGGAGCCGGGAGTATATCCAGATTCGGGCAGAACGGCGTAACGGCTTCCGGCAAGGTCAGTACTTCAGCGGCATACTGTCCCAAGCCATAATCGCAATTGATATTGGCCAGGATATGGATATTCCCGCCGTCGTAATCGGCGTCAACGACCAGCACGCGATATCCTGAAGCGACCAGCCGTTCAGCCAGGTTAAAAGCCAGCAGTGATTTCCCCACTCCCCCTTTTCCGGAAAGAACCGAGATAAACCGGGCTTCGGGCTTATTCTCATTCACATAACCGGAGATAACCGAATTAAGCCGACGCAATCGCCACCTCCTCATTCAAGAGTGACGACAATAGACTGTCGACATCAGGCAGCTCCAGCCGGCCTATCCCCCCAGGACCGTCGGTTACATATGCCAGCTTAATCCCGAGTTGATGACAGGTTGAAACAGCCACACCCAAGCGCCTGGTCATATCTGTCATGGTCAGTACCAGATGTGAGGGTTTGAAAATCTTGAATGTATCAAGAAGTTCCATGATATCGGAAGAACGAGTCAGAGCACTGATTACCAGAAGGCGATAAGTGGGCTTCAGAGCTTCAACCCCGGCTTGTAATTCTTTCAGTTTATCTTCCCGGTTTGAAATAAACGGAGTGTCAATCAGGAGTATTTTATCAGCCTGATTTTTCTTAATCTCGGTATCAAAGAGGTTATCATGCTCCAGACCGAGCAGGTCGGCGTAACTTGAAATTTCTTCATACGCTCCCACCTTGAGGTTGTCCAGTGAGAGAAGCTTTACTTTTTTATTCTGCATGACCAGGTGAGCGGCCATTTTGCCCATAACCGATGTTTTTCCGCTGGCAGGCCAGCCCAAGAATACCACCTGGTCGCCGTTTTTCAGATTTATACCTGAAGTCAGCAGTTGAGCTAAATCGGTCTTCAGAATCTCACGGGCTTTAGTTTCCGTTTTATCTGTTCCCTGTTTTTCTTCATCAAACTTTTCCCGAAGGGAAACGAGATAACTTTCCGAAATATCAGCACGGCGTAATTTTGCCTCGATTTCGCCGATATCTCCATCTTCAAAGCAGTTCCCTTTGCCAAAGGCAATCGCCCCGGTCAATTTTTCCAGAGTATTTTCAATCATTGTCAGACGGTACGAGATACCCCGGTCAAGAACGTTCGAAGCGCTGTCTGTTGTCTCAAACCGTGTCGGAACCGTATGCGATTTTTGAGCGTCACTTTTCAGATGGTTCTTCTGCTCAGGCAAAATAACCGAAGCCCGGGCAACCGATACTTTATCGAGACAGGCTGTGATTTCCACCCGGTTGTTGCCGGGACCGTCGATTTTGCGGGTTTTGAGAACCACCGCTTCACCACCCATTTCCGAACGCACTTTTTTTAAAGCGGCGGCGGCTGATTCTGCTGTAAAGGATTTAATTATCATCTTGCAACCTCACCATTCCGGTGGATATTATTTCAACATTGGGTAACACTTCGTTATATGATATGACCGCCAGAGACGGGTAGCTGGCTTCGACCAGACGACGCAGGGCCAGTCTGATATTAGGGGAACAGATGCACAGCGCCGTCAGGCCGGTTTCTTCCATCCGGGCGACATTTTCGCCGACCTTTTGAATAATCTTTTCGGTAAGAGCCGGTTCGAGAACGAGCATCAGCCCCTGTTTGGTATTCTGCACTGATTCGGCCAGTTGTTGTTCGATAGCCGGGTCGATGGTAAAAACATTCAGCCGGCCGCGATTGTCTTTGTACATTTCCGTTATCTGCCGCTTGAGCGACATCCGGACATATTCTGCGAGGACATCGGCATCCTTGGTGGACCCGATATAATCGGAAATGGTTTCGACGATGGTGGCCATATTGCGAATCGGCACTCTCTCGGCCAGCAACGACTGCAGAACCTTGTGCAGTGTGCCGAGCGGAACAACCTCGGGAATGACGGAATCGACCAGCGCCGGGTAATCTTCCTTGAGAGTTTCCACCAGGTGCTGGACATCCTGCCGTGAAAGTATTTCGGCGGCGGAAACCCGAATAAGTTCGGTAATATGCGTTGCCAGCACCGCCGCCGGTTCCACCACGGTGAAATTCTTAGCTTCGGCAACTTCCTTGAGATTGGGAATAATCCAGGTGGCGGACAGGTTATAAGCAGGGTCACGGGTTTCAAAACCTTCCAGTTTTTCTTCGACAAAACCGGGATTGATGGCCAGCAGATGGTCAGTCATCACTTCCCAGCCCGCTACCCGGATACCCTTGATCTTGACCTGATATTCATTGGGACGGAGCTGGACATTGTCGCGGATTCTTATCGGCGGGACAATAATTCCCAGTTCGCCGGCCAGTTGTTTGCGGATGAGTGAGATTCTTTTTAAAAGGTCACCGCCCTGATTGGCATCGACCAGGGGAATCAAACCATAACCGATTTCCAGACCGATAGTATCGACTTTCAACAGGTCTTCGGTGCGTTCCTTGACGACTTCTTTCTTTTCTTCCAGTTTCTTACGCTCGGCATCAGCCGCTGCCAGGGTATTTTTCCTCTGAATTTCTCTTGTCATATAACCAACGCCACCGACCACCAGACCAAGGACCATAAACGTCAGAGTGGGCATACCGGGCAGTAAACCGAACAGAAAGAGCATGGTGGCAGTTACCAGAATAGCGCGGGGGTGCCTGGTCAATTGCGTGGAAAGGTCGTAACCCATATTGGACTTTGCGGCAGAGCGGGTGACGATGATACCTGAAGCCGTGCTGACCAGGAGAGCGGGAATCTGGGTGACCAGACCGTCACCAATCGAAAGCAGCGAGTAGGTCCGCATGGCATCGGACAGGGACATACCCTTAAGGGCGGCTCCGATAATGAAACCGCCGATAATATTAATCAGGGTAATAAGAATTCCGGCAATAGCGTCCCCCCGAACAAATTTCGAGGCGCCGTCCATGGCTCCGTAGAAATCAGCTTCCCGGGCAATGTTATCGCGGCGCTCGCGAGCCTGAGCTTCGGTGATAATACCGGCATTGAGGTCGGCGTCGATAGCCATTTGTTTGCCGGGCATAGCATCGAGCGTAAACCGGGCCGCTACTTCGGATATTCGCCCGGCGCCCTTGGTAATGACCACGAATTGAATGATAACCAGAATCACGAATATTATGAAACCAACCACGTAGTTACCCTGGACCACGAAATTACCGAAGGATTGAATGACTTCACCGGCGTAAGCATTGCCCAGTATCATGCGAGTCGAAGCGACATTCAGCGACAGACGCAACAGGGTCACAATCAGCAGCATGCCGGGGAATACCGACAGGTCAAGCGGGTGCGTGATATAAAGGGTGCTCAACAGCACCACCAGCGAGAAAGTGATATTGAAAGCCAGGGCGAAATCAAGCAGAGCCGGCGGGATGGGAATAATCAGAACGCCGATAATACCAATCACGGCAAAAGCCAGCACGATATCGGAACGATGTGCCAGTTGACTCAACAGATTCGGTTTTCCGTTCAAATTATCCATGGTTTATCCTAAGGTTTTGCCTTTAAGGCGATAGACATAAGCGAGCACTTCCGCCACAGCCCGGTACAGGTTGGCCGGGACAAGCTGCCCGATATCACACATTTTGAAAAGCGCCCGGGCGAGAGGTTTATCTTCGATTATCGGGATATCATGTTCGTAAGCTATTTCCTTGATTTTTTCAGCGATAAGCCGTTCACCCTTGGCTACCACCATGGGCGCCTGCATTTCCGCCGGGTCATATTTCAACGCTACCGCCAAATGGGTCGGGTTGGTGATGACCACATCAGCTTTGGGAATTTCCTGCATCATCCGGCGCCGGGCCATTTCACGCTGCATCTGCCTGATGCGGGCTTTTATCTGCGGTGAACCCTCGGTATCCTTGTTTTCATCCTTGATATCCTGCTTGGACATCCTCAATGATTTTTCAAAATCGTAGCGCTGATACATATAATCCAATGCCGCGATAACCAGGATAGCCGCTCCAATTTTCAGCGCTATTACCAGGGCCAGCCGGCCCATGGTGATGCCGAACTGCAACGTGCTCATATCCGGCAAAAGGAAAAAATTATCGAACTCGTTGCGGATAGCCAGATAAGCCACATAGAATACAATCAGCAACTTGACGGTATCACGTACCAGTTCCACCAGCTTACGGGATGAGAAAAGCCTTTTCAGGCCTTTGACCAGGTCCAGCTTCTCAAGCTTGGGTTCCAGGGCTTTGGGCGTAATTTGAAAACCCACCTGGGCGACATTACTGCCGAAACCAATAATGACCATTATCGCAAACACCGGCAGGAGGATGGAGAAAAAGTGCAGCATATTATCGCCGAAAACCTTCACGAAAGTCGGATCAGAAGCCGCGATGAGAGGGGCGTTGGACATGGTATGACGCATGATATCCTGAATCTGCGTCGCCATCATGGGACCGGCCAGATACAGCGTCAGGAAACCCAGACAAATAATAATCGCCGAGTTCAATTCCACCGAGCGGGCTACCTTTCCTTCCTCGCGGGCTTTACGCCGTCGTCGTGGCGTTGCCTTCTCGGTTCTATCCTGAAAATTTTCTTCCGCCATACGTTCTTACACTTTACCCATCGCCAAGAGCAACACTCCCAGCTCGTCATTGAGATAGAAGGTGATTTTTTCGAGAGCATATTTGAAAAGGGGCAAAGACAGCGCCATGACCATCAGACCAACGCCAATCTTGACCGGGAAACCGACAAAGAAAACATTCATGGTGGGCATCATTTTCGCCACCGTACCCATTGCCACATCGACCAGGAAAAGGGTTACGATAACCGGCGAGGCAATTTTCAGGGCAATCACGAAAACATATGCCGTATATTTTATCATCATTTCACCGACCGAACCGTTCATGACCACATGACCCGGAGGCATGGACTGATAACTGTCGGCCAGAGCGGCAATAATGAGGTGATGACCGTTGATGGTCAAAAAGACCAGGGTGGCCAGAAGCGACCAGAAGGTCCCGATCAGCGAGGTATCGCCCTGGGTGACCGGGTCCAGCGCACTGGCGATATACATCCCCATCTGGTAACCGACAATTGAACCGGCTCCCTGAACACCCATAAAAATCAACAAAAACACCAAACCGATAATGACGCCGACGAGCATTTCTTTGGCTGCCATACCCACCAGTTCGGGAATAGAATTGGCCGTGACCGGAGGGAAATGACTCATGGCAGACATCAAAACTATGGAAAACAAAAGGACAAGGCTTATCTTTACCGGGGTCGGCACCGCATGACTGCTGAAAACCGGCGCCGCGATAAACAGGCCGGACACTCGTATCAGTATCAAAAAGAAGAGTTGAATTTTATCGAGACTGTATGTCAGTAAATCAAACAACGTCTAAAACCTCATAGTTCACCTTAATCGTCAAGAGCTATTTCAAACCGTGTGCCAAATCGAAACAGCTTCTATGGCGTTTATAACTCGTTGTTTGATAAAGGATTATAATTTAATTATAAGGAAGACTCTAAACAGACGAAGAAAGTTGTGGAAAAAATTACCATCTGGGCGGGAAAATTGTTCAAAAAAGGCTTTTCCCAACAAAAACATCATCACCCTACCAGTCCCGGTATCAAATCATACATATGGCGGGTAAAATCAAGCAGCATATTTATCATCCAGGGCAGAAAGATCAACAAAGCCACGGCCACCGCCAGAATTTTCGGCACGAATGTAAGTGTCATTTCATTGATCTGGGTTATAGCCTGAAAAATGGATATCACCAGGCCGATAATCAGACCGAACATCAACATCGGCCCGGAAACCATCAGAATCACCGTCAGGGCTTCGCGGCCAATGCCCACTACCATTTGTGGTGTCATTAATTTTCTCCTTTCTACATATGAAACGATTCGACCAGCGATTTTACCAACAGGTACCAGCCGTCCACCAGAACGAATAACAGTATTTTAAAAGGCAAAGAGACGATAATAGGCGGCAACATCATCATCCCCATCGATAAAAGCACCGAAGCCACCACCATATCAATTACCAGGAAAGGAATGAATATGACAAAAGCAATCTGAAAGGAAGTTCGCAATTCGGAGATGACAAATCCCGGGATGAGCACATGCAGGGGGATATCTTCAGGTTTTTCGGGTTTTTCGAGTTTCGCGATATTGACGAACAAAGCCAGGTCCTGTTCCCTGGTCTGTGCCAGCATGAACGTCCGGAACGGCGCTACGCTTTTTTCGAAAGCTTCTTCCTTGTCGAGAGTTTTATCCAGATAAGGTTTGATGCCTTCCTGGTAGGATTTATTGATGACCGGTGACATTATGAAAAAAGTCAAAATCAGAGCCAGCCCGGCCATCAGCTGACCGGGGGGCATCTGGTTCGAACCCATCGCCTGTTTTAAAAATGATAGCACCACTGAGATGCGGATGAACGAGGTCACCATTATCAGGATGGAGGGTGCCAGCGCCAGCACCGTCAGAAGCAGGACAATCTGCATGGTGGTGGATAGATCACCGGGCTCGGAACTCTCTCCCACCTCGACCGAGATTTTCGGGAGGGTTTGTGCCGCGATATTACCGGCGGTCAGCAGAATGGACGCCAGACCGGCGACAATAAGTTTATACAACGTTTTCATATCCTATATCTTTCTTAAACCGCATCCGCAACATCCATGTTACGAATCGTACATTCCTTTTCGGGAGCCGGTTTAATTTTCCAGAACCGTTCGATTTTTTCTCGGGCTTAATTTTTTAAAACGTTCAACCGCCGATTTAAAAAGCTGGTTAAACCCTTCACCGGTTGTATCGGTATTCACGGCTGAAAGAGCCGCCGTTTCCTCCGCCCCCAGCTCGGTCAGCATGGAAATCTGGTTATCGGTTACGCCGATCAATACCGAGCGCTCCGCGACACGAATCAAAGAGACGGTTTTTTTCGGTCCCACATAAGCCGTTTCCAGCACCTGTAAAATACTGTCGCCGCCAGCGGCGGCGTAACGCCGACCCATCATCCTTTTCAAAAGATAGATACCCAGATAAATACATACCAGTACCACCGCCAGGGCGCTGACCATTTTGACGGTCGATAAGGCGACCGAACCGCCATGGTATACGTTATCACCGGACATCGCAGTTTCCTGACTTTCATCTGCCATACGATATAGACCTGCCGGCGCGGCAGCCTTATCCGCAGCCACGTGGTCGATATTTATGACCAACAAGCCGGTCAGGGCGGCGGCGAGAACCACGCCTATTGTCAGAAGCCTTCGATGGTTCAGTTTTTTATTCTTTTCCAAGCGATTTCAGCCTTTCTTCCTGGGTTAAAAGTTGCGTTATACGCAGACCGAAGTTTTCATCGACCACCACAACCTCACCCTTGGCCACTACTTTCTGATTAACCAGCAGGTCCACCGGTTCACCGGCCAGCTTATTCAATTCCACCACCGAACCCGGTCCCAGCGAAAGGATATCGGAGATGGACATTTTTGTCCGACCCAGCTCAATTGAGACAGGCAAATCGACATCCATGAGAAGTTCGATATTCCGGGGCTCGCTACTTCCGGCCGGTTGAGAAAGCTGCTGGAATTCGGCTTTGGACACCGAAGCCGAGCCGAAATTTATATCATCCGGAGAAACATTTTGTTCTTCGGCGGGGAGCTCTTCCAGCATGGACAGCATGGCGGCTTCCGCTTCGTCCTCCGGGACATCGTTTTCATTGACCACTTTTTCAAAATTGCCGGCGGCATCATCCTGAGGAAAAGCATCCATATTCTGCGCCGCCTGGTCGCCTTCGACCGCTTGGCCGGCCGCCTGTCCTTCCCCGGCGGCAGAAGCATCTCCGGACGAACCGACAACCTCATCGGCTTTCACATCCGCAACAGACGGGTCAAGATTCTGTTCTTCCGTCATTTTCTTTCTCCTTTAAGAATTCGTCATAGATATCAATCACCTGGAAAGCTCGTTTTTTCCCTGACAAACCCGGCTTACCAATAAATTTTTTTCTTCCGTTAACTCTTATATCTATGGGCATATTTATTTTTTTCTCGGACGGAATGACATTACCGACTTTCAACTGCAAAAAATCCCGCATTTTCAAAGAGGTCTCCAGCAAAACGGTGGAAATTTCCGCATCCACTTTTTTGAGATTCTGACTGTTGATGCTTCGGTCGGTTTCAAGGTTCTTTTTCTTCGTGGCATCGATCCAGTTTTGAGCCGAAAGCTTCGAAACAATCGGCTCCAGGGAAACATAGGGATAACAGATGGTCAAAAGCCCGGTCGATTGAAATAATTTTATCTGGAATGAAATGACCACGACCGTTTCACCGGGTGGGACAATCTGAATAAACTGGGGATTGGTTTCAAAACTTTTCTGTTCGATTTTGATTTTGACCAGATGTTCCCAGGAGCGTTCCAGAATCAGGTACAACCGCTGCACCAGCCGCGTCATCACCGACCGCTCGATTCCCGTCAGGTCTCTTTCGGTTTCGAGGATTTTCCCGTGCCCGCCGAACATCCGGTCGATAAACGAAAACGTCAGGGTGGGGTTGAAATCCACCAGGCATACCGCTTCCAGCGGTTCCGCGGAAAACGTATAGGTACACGACGGTGTGACCAGCGACATAATGAACTCGGAATATGTAATCTGGTCCACCGATACGAGATCGACATCGACAATCGTTCTCAAGAGAGCCGACAGGGCCGAACCGAAATGCCCGGCGAAGTTATCATGCATGTTTTCCAGTGTCCGGACCTGGTCCTTGGAAACCCGGTTGGGGTGTTTGAAATCGTAAGCCACCACCGAACGTAATTTGGCATCATCGTAACTTTCCGAATCCCCTTCCAGCTCCCCTGACGATACCGTCGTCAACAGGGCATCAATTTCATCCTGTGAGAGAATTTTCGCCACGCTGTAAATCCTTTACTGCAACACAAAATCGGTATAATAGACCGCCGTCAGATCCTCGGTATTCAAAAGCTGAGACAACCTTTTTTTAATCTGATAGCGGGTAATCTCTTTCTGCTTGGCATCAGTCAATTGCGCTACGGTTTTGGAAGACATGATAGTAATAAGGGCATCACGTACCAGCAGTTCCCGTCTTTCAAATTCAGCCGCCAGCTGGTTCGAAGCCAGCTCAAAACCGAACGAGACCGACAGAAAGCGCGAGCCACCGGTACCGGCCGGATTGATTACTATATCCTTTATGGCATATACGAAAGACTCGGACTTGCCCGTACCTTTGACCTTACTGACTTTCGGTTTTTCCGCTTCCTTGCTCTTCTCTGGTGCTGATGTCACTGTTGTTTCACTGGAAGATTCACCCTCTTCCGAAGAAGACATCATGGGCTTGACCACCAATAAAGCTAAAACGACACCAAGCACCAATACCCCCAGGCCGATGCCACCCATAAGAAACAGCTTATTGGCGCCTTTCTTTGGCTCAGCAGGCGTATTTTCCTTTACTTCAACCGTAGTTTTTTCATCATCACCCGGCATATTCAACTCCTGTCCTGTTCCGCGCCGGAGCCCGGGGTTCTGACCCGGGCGTCCGACAGCCTTTTAAATTTCGCCACCCGTTCGATAATGTCATCGATTGTTTCCCGGACCATAATTTTTTTGCCGGTGGTCAGGGAAATAATCGTGTCGGGAATCGACTCGACAAATTCGATCAGGTCGGCATTGATGACCAGTTCAGTATTATTTATCCTCGTAACTTTAATCATTCACTATCTCTTTAAGTTTACCAGCTGGTCGAGCATTTCATCCGAGGTGGTAATTATCCGGGCATTAGCCTGAAAACCGCGCTGGGTGGTAATCATGCTCGTGAATTCCTGAGCGATATCGACCGAGGATGATTCCAGGGCGCCCGAAGTAATTTCACCGGAGATGGTCGAACCAGCCACGCCTTCGATCGCTTCGCCGGAGTTGGCCGATGTCTGGAACAATGACCGCCCGGCTTTCAGCAAACCGGCCTGGTTGTTGAAATCAGCCAAAAGAATCTGCGCCAGAATTCGTGTCACCCCGTTGGAGAAGATACCCGAGATATTGCCGCTTTTATCTATGGCTATTTTTTCCAGAATACCCATGCCGTAACCGTCCTGAGAGATAATTGTGGCGGTATGGGTACCCGATGCAAAGCTGGTCAGCCCATCGAAATTACTGTTTGTTCCGGCGTCCACGGCTACTTCCATTACATTCGCTCCGTTATTGGGATTGATGACAATAGCCGAAGCCCCGCCGTTGTATTCAAAAGTATTCAAAGAACCGTCAGAATTAAAAGACACATAACCGGACCGCCCGACAGTAATTTCTTCACTGCCCAGAGTAGAGGCCTGCCATTCCCAACGATTCGGTATCAGCGACTTGGAAAATTCGACAGATAATGTATGCCGTCCGCCCTGCGAATCATAAACGTTGATGGAGGTGGAATGAGCGGTCAGTTCGGTGCTGACAATAAGGTCACTGCCGGCTGTTGCCGCCAGGCCACCGGCACCGGCTTTTAACTCTACCCCGCCGCCGCCGAGACCGCTTAATCCGGTCACGAGCCCGGTGGTTTCATCGAACACCAGATTCAGTGACGTTGTCACCGGACCGGCGGCTATGCCGGTTCCCCGGGTGGGGGTAAAAACATCGGACGCGGCAAGAGTCGTGGCCATACCGCTGTTGGCTGATATCGAAGTACCGTTAACACCGAATAACACTCCGACAATATTGCCGGCGGTGGCGCCAGACCCCGCTACCGCAGTGTAATTACCGACGGTCGAGGTTATATTATAATCTGTACCGCTGCCAGCTTTGGTACGGGTGATTTTTATTTCCCCGCCCTCGAGAACGGCCGTTATACCCTCAATCTGGTTGATGGAGCTGATAACATCATTAACGGTGGAATTGACATTCATACCCGTTATATATTCAATTGGACCGCCATCGACAGAAAAGCCGAAATTGGTAAAATCGTCGATACCCAGAGTTCCCAGCGTCATAGTTCCGCCCAGGCTGCCCACCAGCGCACCGGTGCCGTCATTGCCGACATTGGCGCCGGTAACTTCGGAATTGGTCGGCTGTGCTCCGACAATAGAGATGACGTGGGTTCCCCCGACTCCGTTAGCCGCCGTTCCGTTGACGGAAACGATATTGGAATTACCGCTGTTGACCAGACTGGCCCGCGAGTCGGTAGCCGAGGCATCGATATTATTGGCCAGTGTGATTTCAGTCGTTCCCCGGGCAGGGTCCTGTTGACCGAACGGTAATGTTATCTGGCCGATTGTAGCCAGAGAGGGTATAACTCCGCTGGAATCAGCCATTTTACCCAGGACAAAAAGCCCATTAGCCGGGTCAACCAACGTCGAATCGGCGTCAAAACCGAACGCCCCGGCTCGAGTATAAAATTTGTTGCCATAATTATCACCCAGGATAAAAAAGCCCGAACCCTGAATAGCCAGGTCGGTAATCTGGCCGGTTGTTTCCAGGCCACCCTGAAGAAACATATTATCAATCGCACTGACCTGCATACCCAGACCCAGCTGGACCGGGTTGGTACCGCCGGAGATGGCCGAGGGCCGTCCGGCTCCTTTATATGTCTGAACCAGGGCTTCCTGGAAATTGACACGCCCGGATTTAAAACCGATCGTGTTCACATTGGCAATATTGTTGCCAATGACATTCATTTTTGTCTGGTGATTCTTCAGACCAGAAACACCGGCATACAAAGAACCCATCATGATTCAATGTCCTCCTTGCTTGACAGCAAGACCTCCCCATCTAAAATGGGGTCCAGTCCTGTAAATTGTTTATTTTGTATTTTTATCATCTTATCTTCTCAAATTACGACCGCCGAATCGATGGAAGTGATGACGCCTTCCCGCAGGTTCTCACGGTCAAAAGCCGTGATGACCGTGCGATTCTTTACCGACACGACCAGGGCGGCTTCGTCGGTTAGAATAAGAGTTTCTCTGGAACCTTTCCCTTCGGCTTTGTCAAGAGCATCGGCAATCTTAGCCAACTGCTCGTTATTTAACTCAATGCCCCGTGAAAACAAACGTTCGGAAGCATGCCTGGAGAACTTTATTTCCCGGTCTCCAGCCATCTCCCGGCAGAACATTTCTTTGAAATCCTCACTGCCTGCATTCGGTGTAGAATTATCGACTTTACTTCTTTGTGCTATTTCCAGCAGATTCACCGGCCGCTGATAGTTACTGATTTTCATGGCACTGCCTGTCATCATGGTTATTTCCTGTCTTTTCAACCTTCATCGTTGTCAAAAGTGCCCGGCTCACCTATAGCCAGGATATCACCCATGGGGATTTCCATCCCGTTAACTTTCAAATAGGCTACACCTTCGCGGTAAACAATCGAGGTCACCGTGCCGACCAGCGACAGGCTGGGAGTAAAGCTCTCCCCTTCGCTGTTGGTCGCCATCGCTTCGACCGTGTAATAACCTTCAGGAGCGCGGTTACCCAGATTATCCTTGCCGTCCCATTTAACAGTGTTAACACCGGCTTTGACATCTTCATTCGTTATGGTCGCAACCGTAACCCCGGCGCTGTCTTTTATAATCAGCTGCACACTGGCGGCATCCTGGTCGGTGGTAAAGGTGATTTCGGGCTTATTATCGGTATCGAGGTATATGCCTTTGTAACTGGCTTTGACATCCTTGCCAATCAACCCCGAAGCCATGGTATTGTTGATTGACTGCATCTGCAGGTAATCCCACTGGTTTGAGGTACTGATACCTTCAGCGATATTGTTCATCTGCTCCAGGCTCGAAAACTGCGCCAGCTGAGCAATAAAATCTTCATCCGCCATCGGGCTCAAAGGATCCTGGTACTGCAATTTAGTCACCAGAAGCTGCAGAAAATCATCCTTACCCAGAGACTGCATGCTACCGGTTTGTTTCTGGGCGCCGCTGGCGTCGGTGGCTACGGGTGATATAAAAGACATATTTTTCTCCTAAGCTAAAAGATTGACCCCATGCACATTTATATAAGTATCCGGCACTGGTACAAACACGTTCGGTTTTTTATCAATACCGGTCAATAAATCATCATCGAAAATATAGCGGTTATAACGAGAAGGTTTACCCCAGATGGTTTGCCTGGCGAAATTGTTATTCTGTAATTCACCGCCGTTCACACCAACCTCAAGATAATCGACCTTAATGCCGCACCGTGACAACTGCTGATTCAGCTGGTCCAGCGAACTTTCAATCAACTGTTTGGCTTGAACATTTTCCACCATCAGACGGACACTGAGTGCATTGTCGCGTACCGTCAGAAACAGTCGGGCCGGTCCCAGGTTCTCCGGCTCCATCTTGATAGTTACCGACCGGCCGTTCGGTTTTAATATCTGCTTGAGGTTGTCCGGCAAGGTGAAGCGTATTGATGAAGGCATTTCGGCCTGGCGCGGCATATCCGTAGTGGTCATATCGAGTTTATTACTGACCGGATTTATCAGCTCTTTTCCCATGTCCGGGGTATTAAAATCATCTATCGTGGACGTTTCACTATACCAATTTAATTTTTCAAAATTATTTTTATTATCAATTAACATATTGCGAAGAGATAAATTTAATTTATCCTCTGGCAAAATTGTATCAGCCGGCGGTAAAAGATTTTTGTCCGTCATGACGGTGTTTATTCCGCTGCTTCCGGCATTATCACTTTTATTCTCAAGGCGGGTTTTAATATCGCTTCTGTTTAATTTTCCGCGGAGGATAATTTCCTGCCCCGACAGTTCGGCTACCAGTTTATAACCTATGGAATCCCCCGGCCGGTTTTGAATAGCTTTCTCTCCGCCGATATTGCTTATTTCCAGTTCTTTCAAGTTAACGCGGGAGAAAAGTTTATTCCATTCGGAGGAGGTACCTTCTGGCCATCCCGAATTTACATTCACCGCATTAAACGGTCTCATCGCCAGCGAGTTTGAATAACCGCCGTCGGTTGCGGATTGATAAAATTCACCCGCCAATGTCTGCGCGGGAACAGATATTCTTATGACCTGGCCCGGTTCGTCTGCCGACTGCACAGCTAAATGCAACTGACCTTCAGTTATGTTCGAAGACAACACTCTGTATTTACCGGTGTTGATTTCGACGGGCATTTTATTAATAATGTCATCAAGATACTTATTGGTGTGTACCGCCTGAAAAGGTGCTTCAACAATGGCATTGTCAGACCTGGCATTGATAATGGTCGGTTCGTTATTGCCTTTTGTTAAAAAGTTACTTTCTTTTAAAGCTGTAATTCCGACGTTGTTATCATTAATAGTACAATCAGGGTAAAACAGGTTTTTCAGACTCCGGTCAGTGAGTTTTTCGTTCCCAGAAAGGGCTTCGACACTTTTATCGAATAACAGGTCAAACAGCTCCGCCGTATAATTTTCAGGGACATTCAAAAGTGACTGCCGGGCTACTTTCGAGCCGAAATCCAGTTGATTCATAATATCAAAGAACGCCGGCGAGGTACCCTGTAAACCGGTAAACCCGGATGTCGAATTATTGGTTCGGGAGTTAAAATTTCCCAGTAAAAGAGCCAGAATATTGTTACCCGAATTGGTCATAATTAATTATCCGCAATCGTAATCATCTGTTTGGAAAGGCGGGCGGCTCTTTGCGACGGCATTAATTGAAGCACTGCGGAGGCGTTTTTCTGTTTCATCCGCGGCAATATCGAAACCACCGTAGCGTCGTCAAGATTAGCCATCAAACTGCTTACCGCCCGGGCATCCATACCGTCATAAAGCTTCGCCAGGCTGGTAATACGCGCTGATTCCGCCTGTTCGATTTTAAGGATTTTCTGGGTCACCTTTTTGTCGAGGATATTCAACTCTTTTTCCCGAGCCGCCAGTTCTTTTTCTTTTTCCGCCAGACGCTTATTTTCTTTTTCCAGCCAGTTCACCGCGGCCAGCGAATCCTCGACTGACAGAGTTGATTCACTTTCTCCGAAATTGTCCACCTCGGGAGTAAAATCCAGAAAGGACAGATTGTCCATTATTTTACTTAAAGCGTCGGAGTCACTGTTTTCCAGTATAGCCAGCAGAGAATCATTATTTAACACCTCGGTATTTACTATCTCCTCTTTACCGGTTGCTTTTTCAACCTTATCAGTTTTTTGTGCTTCGGTCTTATTTTCGGGTGGAACAGTGCTTTCTTCCTTATCCCCACCCATCAGAAATACTGTTCCAATTACTACCACCGTCATAACAGCAATTCCGGCCAAGCCGAAAATGACATACCTGACCAAACCACTTTTAGACTTTGGTTTTTGGGGGGTCTCCGGTTCCGCTTTTCCACCACCCTCAGGATTTTGTTTAATTTCTTCAACCATTTTTAATCCTAACAAATGCTATTATCTCAACAATCAATTAAGCAAGGGGTGTGCCAATTCCAGCCATGTGAGTTTATCCGCATGTCACACAATAGATTAT
>CAZUAS010000003.1:26581-57933 GCA_964618515.1 uncultured Ignavibacteriales bacterium
AAAGTGAAAATTTTTCCGGTTAACCGGGAAAGAAAGAACGATTTTTTAATAAAAAGAAAGCTTCCTTGCAATAAATACATTTCTTAGGGTCGAGTCGTTGCTTCACGAACAATTAAATGCCCCTTGCCAGTGAGGTCATTTTGCCTTAAACTAAACGAAATATCTATTAAGGTGGAGAAAAAATGGACACTGCCCGAATGAACGAATTTTTAAAAGATATCGAATTATTTAAAGATTTGAATGACGAGGAGCTCAGGCTTCTGGCTGACAACCTCGAAGAAATAAAACTTCAGCCCAACAGCTTACTATTTTCAGAAAACAGCCCGCGCAAGTACCTTTATATAATTTTCGACGGTGAAATTGAACTCTATAAAACCACCTCATACGGCGAGGAAAAGCGGCTAACCTTCTTTAAAAAATATGATTTTTTAGGCGAGGGTTCGCTGATGGACGACTACCCCCATTCCACATCCGCCCGCTCAATTCTAATCACGACCGTATTTGCCATCAGCCGTGAAAAATTCACCGCCCTGTCTCGAAAACAGCCCTCAATAGCTTTCAAAGTTCTTTCCCGGGTTTCGCGTGTTATTTCCCGTCGGATGCGTCTGACCAGCACCAGGGTCATCAATGCCGGGGCGCAGTATATTTCCGGCCGTACTCGCCGCGAACATGATATGCTGGGCGAACGCGATGTTCCCTTCGAATATTACTACGGTATCCAGACCCTGCGGGCGCTCGAGAATTTCAACATCAGCGGTGTAACGCTGGCCATGTATCCGGTTCTAATCGAGGCTTTGGCGATGGTTAAAATGGCCGCCGCTGAAGCCAATTTTGAGCTGGGACTGCTGCCCGGGAATATCCACAAAGCGATTGTCCAGGCCTGCGAGGAAATAAGAGCCGGCAAGTTCCATACCCATTTCGTGGTGGATATGATCCAGGGCGGCGCCGGCACCTCGACCAACATGAACGCCAATGAAGTCATCGCCAACCGGGCTCTGGAAATCCTCGGCTATGAAAAAGGTCAGTATGAATACTGTCATCCCAATAACCATGTCAATCTGTCGCAGTCGACCAATGATGTATATCCGACTGCTATATCAGTCGCCATCTATAACAGTAATAAAAAACTGACCGAGGTTTTAAGCCGGCTGATAGATACAATGCGAAAAAAAGGACGGGAATTCGCTCACATACTTAAAATGGGACGGACCCAGCTTCAGGACGCCGTTCCGATGACTCTGGGGCAGACTTTCGAGGCGTTCGCCGACACCCTCCGCGAAGAAATCGACCGCCTGGAGCAAAATGCCCGGCTGTTTCTCGAAGTCAACATGGGGGGAACGGCGATCGGCACCGGCATAACCGCCGACCCGGAGTACAGCGATAAAGTAATCAGGCAATTACGGCGTATTACAGGACTGGATATCACCCTGGCGCCTAACCTGGTTGAAGCCACTTCCGACACCGGTCCGCATATCATGTATTCTTCCGCCCTGAAACGCCTGGCCGTGAAGCTGTCCAAAATATCAAATGATTTGAGACTGCTGTCGTCGGGACCGCGCGCCGGTCTGAATGAAATAAATCTCCCCAAAATGCAGCCCGGGTCGTCCATAATGCCCGGCAAAGTAAACCCCGTCATTCCCGAAGTGGTCAATCAGATCGCTTTCAAGGTTATCGGTAACGATTTGACGGTAACTATGGCCGCCGAAGCCGGTCAGCTGGAGTTGAATGTCATGGAACCCGTCATAACCCAGAGTATTTTCGAATCGACCGAAATGCTTAAAAACGGTATGATGACGCTTCAGCTGCGGTGTATCGAGGGCATCACGGCCAATGAAGATATCTGCCGCCGGATGGTGGAAAACAGTATCGGCCTGGTAACGGCGCTGGTACCAACCCTCGGTTACGATACCTGCACTCAACTTGCCAAAGAGGCACTGGATAACAACCGCGGCGTGTATGAGCTGGTACTGGAAAAGAAACTACTGTCAAAAGACGAACTGGATAAACTACTCGACCCGCGAAATATGATTGTGGCGAAAAAAAGAGTTTGATGGCTTGGCGCCACAAGATAAAAACTTGTTTCACGTTCCGTCAGGTTGTACCCGCCGAAGGCGAGTACGACCTGACACTTTTTTAATACTTACCAAGTTCCTATTGATTTATTAGGTAGCTACTTATTTTTTTCTGCCGCGTGGTCTACCGGGCTTGCGTTTTTTTACCCTGGCATGGATGGCGTCAAGAACAGCCTGGCTCTCATAAGGTTTGACAAAGATTTCGTAATCTTCCGGCGGCATCGGAAACTCGAGTTTTTTCATCACTATATCGCCATGAATAAATTTGGCTTTCAGCATATCGCAGGGATAATCGTTGCAATAGGCGCAGTTTTCCAGTCCCTTTTCAATTACACACGCCCGTACTTTACAGCCGGAGTCGACAAGTTGAATATCATCACCATCTTTCGCCAGACAGCCGTCGCAGTAACATTTTTCTATCGGAACGTAATCTTCATAATACTTCATCAAGCCGTCGCTGAAGCGCACCTGGTCCTCGCTGCCCCTGTTATTCTCCCGATAAGCCAGGCAGAGATTACAGCGGTAGCCGCACCGGGCAATAATATCTTTCATGGCTATGTTTCTCCTTGTTAAACAGGATTTTTTATCAACAGCCCGTTATCGCTGGAAAAGGAGTCGTTAATCGAAAGCCGATGGAAACCGAAAGTGCTATCTAATTGATTACCAGCATAATAAAACTTGTTTAATAATTCTGCAATAAAAAAAGCAGGGCTTATTTAAAGCCCTGCCCGGTTAACCAACCATTATATGCGGGCATAATGGTTTTGCGTGTGTCAGGAATTCTGGTCGTCCTTGTTGTTGAAACGGTCCGTCATTTTCTTTTTCTTCCAACCCTGGAGCCTTGCCCTGATCAGAGTTTCACGCAAAGACGCATTGGGCCTTAAAGGAAAATCACAAAGTTTCTGTAACGCCATCACCCTGTTTCTTTCCACCTCCCGGACTTTAAAAGCGAGGATATTCATCTCCATCTGATCCAGGCCTTCGGGCTCTTCCGGCAACAGTAATCTCCACAACGAACGGGGAATGCCCTGCAACATTACCCGGATGTTGTAGTAAGAGTTAATTTTTTCATCAATGTTGTTCTTCATTTTTATCACCGCCTATCGGGTTTGGCCGGCTTCCTGCCGGCATCGGCGTCTGTAAAATACTCCTCTAATTTTTTTTCTTCTACTATTATAACAATCCCGCACCGGATATTGTTCCAGTAGGTACACTTTCACCTTCACATTGGATATTTATTTCATCCGGTTGAGGAACAATATCTTGAGTACATTTCGCATCCGGCATAAACACCTTTCGTCCCATCTTAAAGACGAACCAACACTTTTTTTGATTAAAAAACCTCAAGAGTGTGACTATAAGTGACAAAATCAAGCCGCCAGCAAAGCCACCAGGCCGAGGACCATACCGGCTTTTAAGGCATAAGACCCAAAGCGGAGCATCTTTGGCGAAGGATATCCCCAGACCAGGATTAATATTAAAAGAAGCGGTAAATCGACTATATATACCGTGATTATTTCATAAGTCCGTCCGAACCACCCTGTAAGAATCGGTATATAGGTGAGAATAACGAGTATGAAAAACAAGCCGAGGGCGGTCATTAACGCCCTGGAAATACCAATCACCTGGGGCAGAGTTTCCACTCCGGCGTGCGCATCGCCTTTGATATCCTCGACATCTTTGACTATCTCCCTTACCAGGTGAAAGAAAAAAGCGAAGACAGCCGGTATCAAGGGACCCGGCAACTGTAAGACCCATTTGTGATTTATAGCCCAGCCGCCGGTTAAAAAAGTAAGTGCGGAAAGCATGGCGATAATGATATTCCCCAAAAAAGGCACTCTTTTAAGACGAAAATTATACACCACCAGAAGTCCCAGAGCTACCAGCACAACTATCAAAACAGCTGAATTGACCGCCAGGGCTAAAATAACAGCCAGCAGGCTGAATATTACCGTCAACCTTCGGGCATGAGCTACCGTGACTGTTCCTTTGACTAGAACCCGGTAAGGGCGATTGATGCGGTCAATTTCAATATCCACCAAATCATTGAGAACGTTACCGGCGGCACAGACAAAAAAAGCCGCCAGAGCCGCCACCAGCGGACTGTAATAAGCCGGCTGGGTCCAGGTCATAAAAGCGCCGATATATACTCCGACCATCGCCATCAGGCAATTGATAAAACGGGTCAGTTTCAATAAATCAAGAAGTTTTGCCATTCTTAGACTATAGATGAGCCGGCAAAGACAGTCAACAATTATAAATCAGCTGATAATTCTATAGCGAGACGCGGCTGGTTGAATTTAAGTTCTTCGTTCCAACCTAAAGAGAGTTTCAGCGAGCGTTTCCGGTCGGATAGCGCCAGCCCCAGACCGTATCCCCAGCGATACAGTTCTTCAAGCGCTATGGTTTTATCCTGTCCGGTTCTTTTATAATTGATATAAGCGGCATCGTAAAATATAAAAAGATATCCCTGCTGAAAACGAAAACGTGGTTCAACCGTCCCGAAAGCGGTTCTCTGAGCGGTAAACTGTTCATTTCGAAAAGAGCGAAGAGTTCCCGGACCACCGATAAAATAAAGTTCCGATAAAGGCAGAAGATTTTCACCGCTTTCCAGACCGTTATAATTAAGTCCCAGGTGCATTACCAGCGGCCTTATTGTCGATTGATAAATATGAATAGATAGTTCCGTACGTGTATCGTTGTAAGCAAGGGTTTTAATTTCCCGAAGGGTATCACTGCTATAACGCCGATAGGCATAGCTGATGTTCCAGGCAAGGGTATAACCACCCAGGGGATTGAAGCGGTCAGCAAGATGACACCGCTCAAGAGTAAAACCGGATGAGAAAAGCGTATAACCACCGGCACCGGTAGCAGGCTCCACCCGTTTCCATCCCACCGACAACCCGGCTTGTAAGCCTGGCTGAATACGGGTTTTGTAAGCGGTTTTCATGGCAAACTCATAAAACTGGTCGCGATAATCGCGGGTTTTAAGACCGAACTCCGCATAATCCACGCCCAGAATGAAGAAAGGCTGTTGATAGGTAAAATCGAGAATATTACGTCCTTTTTCCCGCCGCTCCGAATAAAAAGCCACCTGCCTTCCAGGGCCGAAAAGATGGCGTAACGTCAGGTTAATATTCCAGACCAGACCGGTGGGGTCATCAGGAATATAACCCCCGCCGCCGACAAATCGGAATTGCCCGGGTTCAAGAAAATCGAAGCGAACCGTCGCCTGGTTATAACCGGGTTCGGGATGAATCGATACGGGGGGCAGGAAAGTAATAAAAGGAATTTCCGCAGCTGTTTTCTCCGCTTGCCTGATTAATTCCTCCCTAAGGGTGTCACCTTCGGAAAGGGGCAGGTACCGGCTTACGAAATCCGGGGGAACATGCTTTAAACCGGTGAAATCGTTGCGGCTGACCGTTACCGAAGGCCCTTTATTGATATTTAATATGACCTGCACGCGGTTCTCATTGAACGCAACCTCGGCAATATTTGCCCGGGCATAATAATACCCCTGATTATAATAATGCTTCAGCACGTTCTTTACGGCTTTTTCAAAGCTGGTTTGAATGAAAAAGCCACCGGAAGAATATTCATATCCGGTATCACCGACTATTACGAGCTTTTCAAGAAGGTAACGCTGGTTAGCCGTTACCAGCACCCGCTCGCCGTCAAGTTCCACCCTGTTATCAAGATACCCGGCATCGGCCAGCCAGACCGACAGGGAATCAAGTCCCTCGGCTAGTTTGATATTATTCCGGATAAGTTTATCGAAACGATTTTCGTAGATATTTTTTTCCACCGGCTCTTTTCCCCGGTAAATGAAATCAACCGCGGAAACATCCAGCGCCAGCATCAGTAATAAAAAGGCTGTTCTGATAAACTTATCCATAAGCCGTTTAAAAACCTGCCACTACTTCTCCCCGCCCCGTAAAGCGGGCCGGACGGTTATCGGCATGTTTCCCCGAAAGGGTAAAATTCATCCGCAGGCCATCCCGCACATTATAATTGAAACTGACCTGCCATTCGGCTCCCTTTTCCCCCGGTCGGTTGCCGGTAAGCTTATAAGACGGGTAACCGCTGATATTTTTAAAGAGCTGGCGATACAGTTCCAAATCGGCCCTTAATTCCGCCTTTGAAATCACTCTTAACCTTGAGCCGAAAGTCACCGTAATCAGTTCCGAGCGTTCTTCAAGTTCCGATTCCGCCCGCCGGTATCCGGTACCGGTACTTACTTCACCGGTATTTATTACACTGGTTGCCCTGAAACTCAGCTGGTAACCATCAACGGTTCCCGCCCCGGAGTAATAATCATCACGGTCGTACCTGAACAAACTTATTTTCTCATCGAAATAATTTTCCTGCCATTTCTGTTTGAAGGAGACCTCCCCCTCGTTGTCCCGTGACTGACGGGAAAAACCGCCAATATCCCTTATTTCCAGATTTTCGACCATGACAATATTGATAATATGAAAACCGCTGACCGGTAAAAGCCTGATATCGGCGTTATAGCGCCGCATCAGATAAAGGTACGGCTGGCTCCGGTCATTGTAGAAAGGCAGACACCACCAGAAGGTCCTTCTCCCGCCTTCGAGCAATTCTTCGTCGATATCGGAACTGAAGTGGAAAATGAGCACTTGCCAGTCTTTGCTGAGATGGAACGTTTTCCGCCCACTCCGCACTTTGGCGTTGTCGGATAAAATCTCCTCCACGAGGATATAATTACCGTCCGGGTCGTTGATATACTGGCCGTCTTCATATATGTAGTTACCCTGCCCCGGTTCGACCTCGAGATAGGTAATCCCCCGGGCGTTACGGCGTTCCTCGGAAATGGTAAAAGACGAGGTCACCCGAAATTTACGGGGCAGGTTATAGTAACCGAGATTAAGACGTCCCAGAAAATTACGCTCCGTAACATCGGGACGGTTCAGCCACTGGTACGCCAGCGACAGGTCATAACTTAAAGCTCCCCGGTGGTCATTTAGAGACGAGGTTACCCGGTGGCGAGCCAGCGTTTCGTTCCATTTCGTGTTCAGGCTGTCCTCACGGTAATACTCATACCTTAAGGCGCCCCGGGTGCCTGCAATTTCACCATACACCCGGTCATAACGGTTACCTTGCGGAACCGCGGAATAGGAGTTTTCCCGGTTGTCTCGTTCGTAACCCGCATTGACATAATACATGTTACTGAGTTCATAACGGATATCGGATTGCCAGTTGTGTCCCCTTCCCTCCCCTGTGGCGGTTGTCCCGGAATAATCGGCTGTTATTCTTTTCCAGGCTCCCGACAATGTCAATCTGTCATAAGGATATAAACTTGCCTTCAAACTGCTGGTTCGGGATTGAAAACGGCCTGTATAATCAAGCACGGAGAAAAAACCGGTTAATTCCGTGAATCTCAGAGGGCTGACAGTGCTTTTCATCTCGTGAAGGGTCTGGTTGGTTTCGGGTTTAAAATCATCCGGGAGCATGAAATCACGGTTGAAATCCGCCAGGTTAATCCGTGACAGGGTTTTATAGTTGTTTTCTACAACCCGCCGCCTGAAATATAATTCGTTACGACGTTCATTCCAGTTCCAGTTTTTTTGTGATTGTAAAGAGTAATACCAGGCTTCGTTATCCTTATCATCCAGGCTTGACAATAGATTGCGGTCATAAACACTGCGGCGTATATCGGCCTTAAATTCACCAATAAAGTTATTACGGGTTCCGACCAGTGCCTGCATATAATCCGTCCTGACCGGAGCCACCAGGATTATTACCGGCTGATAATCACCCCGGCTGTCGCCGACATATTCATAACGACCGTTGCCGAGAAATTTATAATCGCCCGCCGAGGGTCCCACATAACTGAAAGTAATATTATAATCACCTTTCCCGTCGCCGACAAAATTGAACACCGTATCGGGTAGACTATCGGTTACCAGAGAGTAATTACCGGCGCTGTCGGCGGTTACACCGTAACGATAAGCCGGTTCATCGCCGGCCGCTTCCAATAAAGCTCTGTCCGACGAAGATAGCTCCCCGGCAAGGGGTTGCCGGCGGTCATCACCTTCGCGAAGAATATCAACCGAAAAAAACAGAGCGGAATCCGGGGTATGTGCGCCGGTCCCGACGGCAAATAATTCTCCCTTGTACCTGGTCGCCAGCGGCTCGTAATCGATTTCGATACGACTGCGGTTATCGATAAACCTGGTGACATTAAAAGTAATCCGACCGGTGACATAATCCATCGTATAATCCTTGTTGGCGCCACGTTCTAACGGGATACCGTCAAGCCAGACCGTTTCCGAACCGGGAACGATAGCGGTGGCGCTGTTGCCGGTGCCCACCTGGTATGGTCCCTGGTAACCATCCCGGCCGTAAAAACTGAAGGACTCGAAAAGACCCTTTGGCCGGGCAACGGTGCCATGAACATACCAGTGCGGATAACCAAGCATAAACGACGCTCCGGAAACGCTCCTGGAACCACCAGGCATCATCAAAGGATTAACATTGATATCTCCTACCTGTGCGGTCAGACGTGACGATTTGAGACGAATGTTAATCTTATCGATTTCGTTCAAACGGCTGTTGGCGGTTCCGTAAACGGGGTCATAACCGCGGTCGGAGATGGAACCGGTTATTTCAAGGCCGGGTTTGAGTTCGCCGGCGATTTTTAAATCCAGCGACTGGTTGAACTCCGAGTTACCCGCTGTTCGTGCCGAGAAGCGAAATGTTTTGGCGCCACTGATGTTTATCTCCGAACCAGAACGGGGATCATAGGGCATCGATGAACCCGTCGGTACAAAAGCAGTGTTAACGGTTCCACTTGCAGGTGACACTAACGGTCGCCCGTACGATTTCTCCAGCCACACCGGAAGAGCTCGGTAAATTACCACCAGGCTGTCGGTAGCCTCCGGCTTTATACCTGCCAGGTCAAAATATCCATAACCTGAAACAAATTTATAATGAACATCTCTTTCCAGAAGACGACCGTTTAAAAACAAAGAATCAGAGTTGATAAAAATAAACCGCGCCCCGATGGGCAACTGTCGAGGAATATCGTTTCCGACGCAGACAAGATTAGTCCGGGCTGCCGGGTTTCCCGCCAGCATAAAACTCAGAATGACGATGGATAAAAAAATTTTTACGAGTTGCCGGAGCATAGCATCTCGGGCTATTGAGTTTCCGATAAAATTCGACAGACCAGCAGGCGATTGTTACCGCTGTCGGATATCAAAAGCCGTCCGTCTTTCAAAAAAACCAGGTCGGAAGGATTTTTCATTGCCGTCTGCGCCCCTGGAAGAACCGCGGCGAATTGAAACCGGGTATTACCTTTTTCGTCCATATAAAAAACCATGCCGGTCGCACCGTCGAGCACCCACAGATTATCGGATCTATCGGTCACCACCGCTACTGGGTAGCTGAAATCCCGGTTTTTAATTTCCCTGACAAAATTACCGTAATGGTCATAAAATACCAGCCGACGGTTATCGGCGTCACAAACAATAAAATTATTTCTGGAATTTCTGATAATTTTCTGGGGATGTAAAAGCTGGCCGCCCGAATAACCGAAATCACCGATAAAACGGCTGAACTGCCCAATATTGTTAAAAACGGCAATCCTGTTTTTTTCGCTGTCGCACATCCAGATTTCACCGTAATCGGTCAGAGCCAGCCCGGACGGTTCGCCGAATTTTAGCGGGTCATCTGGATCGAGCAACTTGATAGCCTCGACAAAATGCATATCTTTATCATGACGACACAGGCGGCTGTTGCCGACATCGGAAACCACCACATTAAGACCATTGTCGACCGCTATATAACTCGGGCGATTAAACAAGCCCTCCAGGCTTCCCAGACCGCCGGCTTCCCTTTCGACCTCCAGACTGTCGGCTAACCTTAACAGCCGGTTATTACCGGCATCGCAGACATATATTTTCCCATAATAATCAACCGCCAGGCCGACCGGATAACGCAACGTTTGTCCCAGCATATAACCGTAAATGACTTTTTCAACTATCAATGCCAGAGGTTGTGACCGGGGTAAATTATCAGCAATATTCTGAGGCGGCCTGGCGCAGGCCGAAATCAGAAACAATACCGCTGGCACAACAGCTAATCTTTTTATATGCATCTTTAATAGGGCGTAAACAGAGTAAAATTAACCTGGCGGGTTTCGTCCAGGGGATTAAAAGAAACCCGGTAATTAAATCGATCGTTTTGTGCAAATGAATTATCGAGACGGCGCTGCATCCTTCGGGCATCGCGTACAGCGTCAACAATTGAAATTACCCGCGTTACCAGAGCAACTCCGAGCATGAAATTAGCCCGATTGTAAGCATCCTTGCTTTTCGTCTTAAGACCGCGATAGACCGCCTGATGTTCCGGAGAGTCCCAGCGCCAGTGATTTTCCGGGGTATCCGGAAGATAGGCGCGGTCGGGATCACCCACCCTCCCCAGGCTGTTAAAAACATCGATACTTTCGTAAAAGCCCACCCAGTCATGGAATTTTTCGCTCTTTCCATCCAGCCGGGCATCCGCATAACGGGCGGCGTAGTTGATATAATCATCCTTGCGCCAGCTTCCATAAGTCCGGAAGGAAAAATATCCAAGCCAGGTCATGGCTTCGGCGGCGAAGAAATACCGCGCCTTAGCTCGGTGTCCCAGATAATATTCACCGGCTCCCGGCACCAAAGCCGACAGAACCCCGGCTTTTAAGATTGATTTGCCTTTAACCGACTGGTCGGAGCGTTCTTTAGTTTGATTCGTCCGGTCATTTTCTTTTTTCTTATTAACCTGGTCAAATTCGTCGTCCCAGCCGGACATGGACAGCTGGATATTCATGGCTTCGCGAACGGGGGTGGTTCTCAAATCCACCGCATAAAGCTGACCACACAAAAAAACACTTACAAATATTAGCTTCCTGGTTATTTTCATGTTTTTCGTTTCTTATCAAAATTTATAAGTCATCATAAAATAGGGCGTATCCTTAACGGCATAAAAAGATTTTAAATCGGCCTTGATATACAACCGGGAGAATAATCCCGGTTCCGCGGCCTGTTTATTACGGTGACGGGTCATGAAATAAGCCTCGAAACCGCTTATAAGGTGATTCACTATCGCCACGGTAATCATTTTATTAGCATTGTCCAGTTTACTGTTGGCATCCGCCCGCATCTGCTCATATAACAGCCGCCGAGCGGAGTAGGGAGTGGTGCTTTCATTGACGATCTTGTCGGGTGGATTACTTTCGTCAAAATCACTCAGGGAATCCCCGTTAAGCACCGCATCATCCCATCCCCAGGCGAACTGGTTATATTTGCCGGTCATCTCATAATACTGCTGCGTCCGGGTATTCGGCAGATGATGACTGATACCTCTGGCGGAATCACCCGCGGTCGGGATATCTTCGTCGTCGGTGTACCCGTAATAAGCCAGCTCCAGATAACGGGAATAGCGTTCCGGCAGCCAGTGTTGCCGGTTGTATGCCTCGAAATCAGCGGTCATATCCTCGCCGTCTTTATGCCAGACGATGTGCAAAGCCCACGAGGTAAGTTCCGCTCCCAGAAAAAGCGCCGATTTCGTCTTACTCCCGTAATAATACTGCCCCAGACCGGGAACAGCCAGAGACAACAACATGGCTTTTACAGGAGACTTATGATATTTCTTTTGCATACCGACACCGGTCGTATCCGGCGGCGCAGACAGCTCCTTAAAATCATCCGCGACAAGAGCCAGATAAGAATGTTCGTACCGGAACACCTGTTTTTCATTTTCAAATCTCGATGGTTTCAATTCATAGGCTTCCAGCGAGGTAGATATAATCAAACCACTTCCTATCAACAAATAAAAAAACTTTCGTACTCTCATTCTTATTCTCTCCGCCTTTTACCTGATGACGGCAATATCCGTAAAGGCTGTTTCCGTAGCTCCCGAAAACTCGACTTTAATGATACAGCGATAAATCCCGGGAGTAACGCTGCCGCAGTTCCAGGTTATTTCATTTTCTTCGCCGCTGGTGGTAGTCAGCCCGCCGAAAGTTTGCACTTGCCGACCGGAAAGGTCATAGATAGCCATCGAAACCTTCCTGGCTTCTTCATTTAACCAGTAAGTAATGGTTGTCCGACCGGAAGTAACCGGATTGGGATAATTATAAAACCGCTCTTTAGGAAACTTACCCGCCAGGGATGGTGGTGCTTGTAACTGGTTGTTATCGAAGGCATAGGTACCCCGGGCGTCGTGGCCGATCATGGGCCAGTAATTATGAACCGTGTCCGGGTCCATCGACCAGGCATAGAACCAGCCGTCTGCGCCTATATAACCCAGGTAGCCGTTTACCGTCTCACCCTCGTTCTCGACCCAATAAACGCAGGAGCCCGCTCCCAGTTCACCGGCGGAAAGAGGAAAACCATAAGTCTTTTCCTGACCGTAAGAATATATATTCCCCACCCCGGTGGGAAAAATAATTTCGGGGAAATCACCCCGGCGAATATCAGCCATAATCGAAGGTGCGGTTACAGTGTCATACGGAAACCGGTCGTTTATTTCTCTGGGAAAACCGGTTTTTATGGTCAATTCCCCGTTAAAGGCATAGATGGCGTTAACACCGCCTATAATCAAATCAGCGGCTCCGTTACGGTCAACGTCTCCCACAACGGGATTAACCGTAAAGCGATAACCGGTATCGCGCCGGGCAAGAATTCCGAACGACGGCAACTGGCTGGTGGTATCCACCGTTACCAGCACGATTTCACCATCGGGTGAACATATCGCCACTTCGGGCAAACTGTCCCGGTCGATATCGACCAAAACAGGTCCCAGATTATAGTAACCATCGAGAACCAGCGAATCGACCGCCGCCAACGTCCCCCCCATGTAATAAATTCTGGTCTTTGCACTTCCACCCGCCGGGGAATCACCGGCGATAAGCAGTAACCGGTCAGGGCTGATACGACAGATGCCGTGATATTCTTCATTGGGGAAATTATAAGTAATCGGCATGGTTGTCAGAGCATCTTTGAAATAAACCCGACCCGAACTGGTCAGGGCATATAACTTACTGCCGAACGATAGTGCAATCGGGATACCCTGGGTGATAATTTCCGCTCCGATAGCGCTCGTTCGATCCGCCCGGCCGTCACCATTAAAATCATTGGTGGTGTAAAACGATACCAGACCGTTGGTGGTGGAAGTTTTTAAGCCCACCGCTACCATTTTATTTTGTGGAACTGTCGTGTCAAACTGCCCGGTAACGGGCCCGGCATAGATGATACTCGAGGTCCGGTCATACAGGGGCACCGGCTGCGGCCAGGTATGCAGAGTCACTTCGACTCCCTCCGGCCGGTAACGCTCACCTGGATTGATTATCGCCAGAGTGCTGTCATAATAGACCAGGCTGTCATCAAAAGGATGCAACTGCCGGAGAAAATTTTCTCCCCGGGAAGTAAAAACCGAAAGCAAATCACCCGCGGCAACGATAATTTCTTTTTGACCGTCATGATTGAGGTCGTCCACTACCGCAGCCAGCCCGTAGGGACCGACCCGAACCGGGAAGGCCGCCGCCAGGTCCCGCGTCTCCACGTCGAACCGCATGATACTGTCTATTATAGTCGGCTGCGCTTCGCCGGGATAGATGGTATCCAGTCGGGAGATATTTTCCAAATAAATATGCGTATTATTGCCCGAATTATCTATCGCCGGCGGATTGGTGTTGGGGGTGAAAGCATGGTTACGGTCTTCCCGGAACATGTCTTCTTCCTTGCCATAACCACCCGGATAATAGCCGTGAAAATCTTCGATACCGTCGGCTTCGACCAGTTTTATAAAGCGTCGCGACCGGTCCCACTGCAGGTCATTCAATTCGAAATTGTTATAAGTAAAGGAGCTGTCGCGGTAATACAGCCAGGCCACGGCTTCATCAACATGATAAATAACCATACCGGAACCCGGTATCAGAGCGTCATACTCGCGGTTAAAATCGACATACCGGTTTTTGGGCCACAGAAAAACACCGGTAACGGTATCCTGCTTGATAAAAATAGTATCGTTACCGTCAATGTCATCAAGGCGGTTTTCAATAAGGTAATATTCATGTTCGGAAATGGGTACGCGGGCGATTTTTATCCCGGCCGAAGCCACTTCAGCCGCTACCAGGCGAATATCCGACCCCTGACGAAAATCATATACTTCGTCAAAACCCAGGTAAGCCCGCGACCAGGCACACGGGAAAATAGGCATGGCTCCGAATACCGCCCCGACCCGGGGGCTGGAAAAATAAGCCGGGACTTCAAGGCCGATATTGAAACCGTTATAATCCATAAGGGCGAAATCCCCCAGACACGAAATATAAGGAAAGGCATAAGTACTGTACAAATCAACCAGCCCCAGCTGGTGACCGAATTCATGCGCCATGACGGCGTTAAGAGCGGTAGCCCGGTTATCCTGAGAACAGGTTTCGGGCATCATCAGGGCGGAATTAACCAAGGCGGCACCGTTATCGACGACAATCGAGGTATCCAGAAAACGAATGTAGCCGGTAAAGAGATCGGCACAGGTCAACGGGAAACCAATATCGTTCTGACGGTCGGAACCGGCATGAAAAAGAATTATCGCCTGGTAATTGCCGAAATCTATATCCGGATGCTGCGGGTTGTATATATGCGCCGAATCAGCCCGATGGATACAATCGATAAAAAACCTCTGCAGACCCAGCACGATCGAATCCAGACTGCAGAAACCATAATAACCCATTTCGTGCGGCAACCGGTAAACCGAATCACGGCCGGGAGGAAAGATATCCCAGGTCAGGGAAAGCCGATTTCCGGATACCGTCTCCCAGTAGCGGTTCAACGCTTTCATATGAGCGTCAAAATAAAGGGAATCATGCGGCGGAGGGTCCACCCAGTGCCCGGCGGAATCAAAATAAGCGGCCGAATCAACCGGATTCAAAAGCGGCCGGTTGAGATTCATAATGCCGCTGCCGGTCGTGTACGGATTATCCACCACCTCTTCTACGAAATTGAAACGCAGTACCAGAACATTGATGGTCGTGTCAAAGTCGGCGGCCAGCGACCGCCCCGGCAGAACAAGGGATTTTTCCGAACGAGCAATATGCCGCAGATTAAGCCGCTCATTGGGATGATTGGCCACGGTAAAACCGAAAGTGGCCAGCTTCGTGGGGAGACTGTCGATAACGACTTTTCTCCCGGCAATAAAATCGTCCGCGGCAAAAGCCCCCGGGGCTCCCACCGCGGCTAATATAAGGACTAAAATTATTGTCCGTAAACCGTGCATCCTATGCAAAAAACACCGTCCTCCGTTATTCAATTACGGCAGCAAAGAGACCGACATACGTAACGTATTGGCCAGAGCTACATCATCATTATTTGGAATATAAGCAAAGTCAAATTTAAATTTATCGAATAAATTAACGCCCAGGCCCAGAGTCAGATACTTAAGCTGACCTTCCTGGTCATAATAGTACCCGAGTCGTCCCGAAAGAAGATTGGCGTAGGTGTATTCGGCTCCGCCGGCAAAAATCATCTCTTTAAACTCTTCCGAAAGACCGTCGTCAAGCCCGACCAGCATTTTATTGAGCTCGGCCGTAACCAGCAGACGATTGTAATTAGTCTGAATCAACTTATAAGAGAAACCGAACGCCAGGTTGCGCGGCAGATGGTCGGCCTGGGCAGCGTCGGCATACTGCATTTTCGGACCGAAATTGGTGACCGCCAGACCCCAGTTTAAACGCGGCGTCATATGATATAACAGCCCGGCATCAACCGCAAAACCCCAGGTTATGCCATCGCCTTTTTCCAGTCCAGCCCCCACCTCACTCAGGTGAGAATGGATTCCCTTGATGGACACACCGCCCTTTAGACGGTTGGTCAGCGAAGTACCGTAAGAAAGTGTCACGGCCAGGTCGTAAGCATCGAATTTGCCCAGCTGATCCGGGCTCGATTCCCCGGTTCGAATGAAACTGCCGTAAGTGATATAGGTTACATTCAATCCCAGCGTTCCCCAGTCGCCCTGGCTTTTAACATAAGAGAAAAATTCGTAGTACATATCATCAGCCAGTTCTTTCAGCCATTTGACATGCATGAAAGTAAGTTCGCTGCGACCCTTTGCTCTGACCACAACCCGGTCATCAGTCGCCACCCAGATTTCATCCCGGGAACGCTGTAATTCGTGAGACTGCACTTTCCCAAGATCCAGGGTTCCGGAACGACTCCACTGACCTTCATCATATTCAAGTAAACCATCGGCGGTGGCAAACAGGACTTTATCATTATACTGGGTAATACTGTTGACCGGAGCGGCGGCGGGATTGGCATAGATTCTCACCGCCGTACCGGGATGAATGGTATCGCTGTGAAGGTCATTCAGGTTTTTCAAAATTTCGATATAAGCCTCAGCCTCTTCAGGCTTATCGAATTTTCTCAGCATCGCCAGATCCATAACAGTAATCGGTGTATCCGCCACATAGCTGCGATAACCGGGTAATTCCCACTTTTTGCCGTCAAAAACCATAACCCCATAGTCAGTACCCAGCCAGAGCTTTTTCTCAATATCAACAAAAATTGCTTTTATCGTGCCTTTTAATTCCGCCACATAGGGAAGCCGGATTTGAGTCGCCGATACCAGCTCTTCTTTCATCCGAGAGCTGTCCGCCTGGGAGATTTGACCTGACTGGTCAGGTACAGGTTGCTTACCGGTGGAATCAGCTGCCGGTTCAATGGGTTTTGCCGGCGCCACCGGCTGAAGTGTCTTCATCTCTTCAATTTTGGCCAGGTACATTTCTTTTTCCGAGGTTGTACCATAAAGAGCGAATTGCTCGGCCAGTTTCACCGGTGTATCCTCCAGAGCAACGGTATAAACGAAACTGTTGGTCCAGCCGGTACCGTCGAAATGATAAAGGTCGTTATCCGCAACGACAAAAATATTATCCATGCCCCCGGCTCCGATTGCCGTAATCCTCCCCTTCGGCGCCCCAATTGATAAGGCGGTATCAATGGACAAGCCGTTGAACACCGCAAAGCCATTATCCGTACCGACCAGGATTCTTTTTCCTACAGGATACAAAGAAAGAATGTTATTCGAGGGCAATCCATTCTCAGACACAAGGGTTTGCCAGGTTTTCCCGTCAAAAACCACCAGGCCGTTATCGGTACCGATTATCAGGCTCTTGCCGTTCGAAGTAATAGTGGTAAAAGCCCCTTCAAAAACAACGGCATAGGGAACCAACAATTCTTCCGGTACGAACCGGGCATGAGCCTTATCAAGGGCGAAATAGATTTTTTCGGATTCGTTTTTATCCAGCACACTGTCTTTCATGCCTTCTCGATACAACTTGTCAGCTTCGAGGATATTTTCCCATTTGAGCTTGCACCGGTCATATCCGACCAGAACGGAATCCAGGTTCTTTACCAGGGCTTCACGATATTTATAGTCACCGGGGACATCAGCCAGAATTTTATCTTTCAAAACCACCAGCTCTTCATAAGTCATTTTGCTGTTGGCTTCGGCCACCTTCCTGACCATCAGGTTGAGTTTCTCGTCTTCTTTGACATTAAAATACGAAGCTACGATTTTACTTACCTCATCATCGGTCTTGGTATCAAAAACTTCTGAGAAATACCATTTTTTATTATCATAACGGACCAGCCCGCGAGAGGTCAGCATCCAGATATCATAGTCCATATAATTATCGCCATCATCGCTGGTCACAGCCATACCGGAAATCGGACGATACTGCAGTGGTATGGTACTTTGTATCCAGGAGTCCGCCAGGGGGTAAGCGCCCAGCCCGGCCGGGTTCCAGTGCGTAGCGGTAGCGTCATCGGCAACCGCAACAAAAGCCTCGCCCATACCCGACGCCCGCGAACCGGCGGCAATCCTTAAAAACAGAACCGCCGCGCTGGAAATATCAGCATAGCTCTGGGAAGCGAAGGCTAAAACCAACAGCAGTACTACGGTGCCAACTATTGCTTTTTTTAATTTCATTTGAGACTCCATATATTTAATTAACTACAACTATTTTTCCAAAGGATTCCACGGGTTCACCGGTTATCGGTACGGCCGTGGCTTTATAGATATAAACACCAGTGGCAACCCGGTCGCCCTCAGCGTCTCGTCCATCCCAATTTAACTCATAATCATGGTTAGGATAATTATCGGCATTTAACCCATATCGGTTAAAACTCCGGATCTGTTTCCCTGAAAGAGTATAAATCGCCAGGGAAAATTTTTCCACCTGCTGGGTTAACTCAAAGTAAAAAGTAGTCTTTCCGTTCATCGGATTGGGATAATTAAGAAGATTATTTATAGCCAGATACCCCTGCCCGACCACCTGAGCCGAAAACGATACCGAAGCGGAATTATTGGCATTATCCCAGGCTTTAATCTTAAAATGATGGTCGCCCGATGATAAATTCTCGAGCTTATAAGTCAACGTACCGGTGGTAAAATCATCTTTCTCATATTCGAAATAGCCGGACAGATTGATAAGATTTTCCTGCTGATGGTCGATTTCCAGAGTTATTCCATGACCCAGGCCACCGACCAGATTTATACCGGAGGAGTCGGCCAGCATAATTTGAAGTGTTTCCGAAGTAGTGATGGCATCGCCGCTTATAAAATTATTTCTCCCGGTAAAATTATAAGTAATAAGGGGGCCGGTGGTATCGGAGCTGATGACGATGGAATCGGAAATGGGAAGGGAATCCACCAGGCCGATACCGTCCGTCGAATCAAAAACGGCATATGTGATAATCCGTGCACTCTGGCCGCCGTAATTTATATCCAGCGGGGTAATGAATTCAAAATCGAATTCCCCGCCTGCAATAGACGCCGAGCCGCGATAAACCAGCGGGCCCTCGATATTATATCTCAAAATCTCAGTCGAGCCGACCCGATAAACCTTCTCACGTTCCGAATCATAGACATTTATTAAAAGAACACCATTCTTATTTAAGGTCTCCCCGCCGCTATCGAGAATCCTTCCGCTTACTCGGGCGTGTCCCAGAGCCGACAGACTGTCGGGGTAATTTTCAAAAATAACCCTATGCCGGGGTTTCCCCAGTTTCAAACAAGGGTCGCCCAGATAGACGAAAGCCCGGTCATTTTCAAGTTTGGAGATGGTCGAATCGATATTATATTGCCGCTGAAGCTTGGCGGTATATATAGCTTCCCCGATTGTCAGTGACTCATCATAAAATAACACGTTATAAACCGCCTGATTGAAAGCCTTATTATCGGAGGCATAGACTAACCGGGTAGCCGCAAGGACACCCACCGCTCCACCTCCCGGCAGAGCCAGAAGGTCTTCTCCCATACCTTCCCGAACAGGGTCATCGAAAAAGCCAATTTCACAGGAAGCGGCAATCACCATGGGCAGACGGTCGTAATTAGTTAACTGCGGCAGGTCCGATGTTCGCTGGAAAACATGTTCATGTGCCCAGACATTGGGATTACCGTGACCAACATAGTTAACCAAAAGAGCCCCCTGATTAAAGGTTTCGATAATTGCCTTATTAACCGCCGGTTTCTCCCGGTTGACCATCGGATATTCCCAGAGATAAATCTTTTTCAGATTAAAGGACCTCGGTACGAAGTGCCTGCCCAGGGAATCGGTATCGATGGTATGAAAATACTGGGTGTGGTCGTCACCGGCATGTTCATCATCGGCCACCAGGGTAATGTTGTTCCGCCAGAAACCGAAATTGTCAGGTCTTTCATAACGTTTGATTTTATCCATCAATACATTTATTTCACTGATACTGCTAACCGGCCATCGGGCGGTCAGCATATCATACCCGCGGTCAAGGTCACTCAAGCTGGTGTCGCCGTCAAGAATACCGTATTCACCGAAATAGACATAATTATCATCGTTATAGGTATAATCATACTGGTTGTAAGGGTGTAAAAACACGGGGACATAATTGGGCACATTGGTATTCAGACGGTTCATAAAATCATAATTGGCATCCCCGACAAACAGTACCGCCGCCGGGGCCGGGGCCGGATAATTTTCATAAGCGAACTTTAAAAAATCTCGAATCGCCACCGGGTCATAAAAACCATAACCGAAATTTTCCATAATATCTTCGACCGTGACAACTTCCACAGTATAACCCTGTGCCTGTCGATAGCTGAGATATTCCTGTACCCCGCTGGCAAACACCGCCGGGGTAATGACAAATAAATCGACCTGATGGTCGTTTCGACGAAGCCTATTCGGTTGAGTCCGGGTAATCGAGACCGGCGTCATGGCCAGATTGCTTTGCCCGGAATAAAAACGGTTATGACTGCCCGACTCCAGGTCAACCCCGGCGTAAATAAACCCTGAATTCCGCTCAAAGTCTATGATTCTTACCGGATGGCGCGGGTCGGTCAGATCCAAAATCAAAGGTTCGACCGTAAAATTATCGTATATGACCAGTCGATAACGGCCATCACTCCGCTCGCCCAGAGTGATATCCAGTATTCCACCATACGGCACCAGGTAACTGTGATATTGCAAATCCATAAAGTCAAAATACGGCGGTAAACTCGAACTAACCGGGGTCAAGCTCAGATTGATGTTATTCAAACCGTCAACCAGAGCTTCGGTGGAATACTGACAGTCGAAGCGAGTACAATTTTTATTCATACCAGGAACACCGTTGACCATCAGGTCGATATAACCGAGAGTCGCAAGGGAACCGTTGGTTCGCCCTTTAAGAAGGATAAAGGCTGAATCCCCGGTAATCGCCCCCGGGGTTAAAACAGAAAAAGAAAGACTGGTGGTTTTTGACCAATAGGTACGATAATAATCCCGAAGGTGCCCGTCATCGTCCGCCGCCAGAAAATTATCCTGTTCCACATGAACCCGGCGCCAGCAGGTGCTGACATCGCTTTCAGAACCCGTTAAAAAAGCGCTGCTGGTCGCCATCCTTACCGCCGGGGTGCTAAAATCGCCCGAAACGCACAACCAATAAATATTTTCCCCGGTAATACGGTTATTAACATATCTGACCGACTCACCGGTTTGTATTACCCAGCGACTGGGAGCTTCTCCAAAAAAAATGATATTATCATTGAGATTAAATATACCGTCATTTCCATCTTCAATAAGAATGGCTATTTCTTCAAAAGCCGGTCTGGGATTTTCATTAAAAAAACTCGGTGCCAAACCGCCACTGTTAAAAACACGAAGGGAATCCGACCGAAGGTTATTTAAAGAGATACCGGCCGCGGCCAGCTGAGCGCCCGTAACCTTATATAAACCAGTGTTGGTAACCGACATCTTATACCAGGTGGCAGCTTTATAGAGGGGGTGGTCTTCATCAGCAGCGGCCAGAGTTCGCGAAACGGAGAAAGGATAATCCCATTTTTTAAATTCATCATAGTTAGCCAGTACCGCGCTGAAAATCCTGTCAAAAATAGGGTCGTTCCCGGCTTTCCCGGACAGTAACCCCCTGCCACCTGTAAAGGCCAGCCTTACTTCCACTTCCTGATAAACGGACGAACCCGTTACGGGAGCAATAAGGACCGATACCATCTGGCGGTTGCGGATAGTCAGCGGGTCGGTTATCGTTACCAGGGGACGAGTGGTAAACGATTCTCTTTTAAGTGAAAAATCGCTTCCGGTCACCGGCATCAAAGACCGTCCTTCGGCTGAAACAACCTCTACCCGGGCACCATAAGGAATACCTACTTTGATACTTTTTATCCAGGTAAAACTTGAATCGGAAAATTTATCTTCAGAAAGATTGGATAAATCCTGCCGGCTGAAAAACTTGAAATGGAAACCGGTTGCGGTGGAGGTTATGACCTCAATATCAGAAGCGGCTGATACATAAGCAAATGGAAGAAATAAAAAGAAGCCAATAAAAAAAGATTTATACAAAATTATTTTCATATGCAACCGGGTAATTAACCCGGCCCATAAACCGAGTAATTTACAGCAACGGTTATCGGGCCGTTATGTTCAACACCTGTTATAAAAGAGTAACAAAATTCATTAACCGTTGTGCTATAAATTATCTCCTATTCTGTATAAACCTCTAAATTATATATAGTTCCCGTAAAAATGTCAATAGCTATCAATTTTCCGTTATATAATTTTTGCAATATTCCTGCCGAGTTTCATAAAATTCTTAAATTGAAAGATAACTTATTTTATCATAATGGCTTGGATTTACTTTCGCGTAATCAGAACAAATCCGGAGTATAAAAAAATAACTGAAATTTTGAATAATTTTTCATAAAAGCAAACAACTTTTGGCATTTTTCAATAATTAACGGTACCGCCTTAACTCCTGTTCAAGGTTAAAACTTTGTTCCTTCAACTGACTTTTTAAATATTCAATTTTAAGTTCATATTCTTCAACCGTTCCGGAGGGATAAAAAACCTTATTTCGTATTTCATAAAAGAGTTCAATATTTTCTCTAAATTGTTTTAAAACCGATTCATTAAAAAAAGCCGAGTCATTAAGGTCTCTGATACTGTACTCCACTACTTCTTCGTAGGCATCCAGAAGCGGGACTTCACTTTCATTCCAGCGGCTGACCATTTCACGCATTTCAGAATCCGGAACCTGCGTCCCCCGACCGGTATTTCCCTGGCGCCACTGGTCGGCTACCTGGCGGGCATAATAAAAATATTTCATCGAAACCGAATCGATTAAAGTATGCAACTGGTCGGCTTTTTGAATCTGTGAAATCCGTCCAAAGCGGCTGACCCAGTTAACTTTAAAATCACGGGCTCTTAATTCCGAAGTTTCGGTTCTCTGTTCTGCCGTTTCAGGTCCGGTTTCAATCTTCACGCATCCCGAAATGTTCAACAGACCAAAAATAAAAAACAAAACCGCGATACTGTTTCTTTTATTCAAGATAACTCCATGGATAAAACCCGACCATTATCCCGGTGCCGGTTATAGCCTACTTATAAATGGATAAGAATAATAATCTTTACACATGTTCGTTATTATGATATGACCATTACCTTTTTAACGGTCCGCCACTAAGAATTCAGGGCCAATTAAACATCCCCGGCCACAGCTTCTCCGTAATGAGCAAGCATAGACTCGATGATAATAAAATTACGGTTTGACTTTTTCCTCCCGGGGTACCATGACATCCAGGTCACAGGTGAAATGACGCAGAAATTTGGTTTCCTTTACGATTTTATACCCGGGCAGAGAATCCTTCCGGTTGACGATACGATGAGCCGTTTCGGCAATATAGTCGATATGCGAGTTGGTATAGACCCGCCGCGGTAAAGCCATGCGTACCAGTTCCCGGGGAGCGTGAATGATTTGACCTGTTTTTTCGTCGACACTGTCAAACATCAGCGAGCCGATTTCCACCACCCTGATGCCGCCTTCGATATAAAATTCCACCACCAGACTCTGTCCGGGAAACTGTTCGGGCGGGATATGCGGCAGGAACTCACCGGCATCGATAAAAACAGCATGTCCGCCGGTCGGTTCGATTATCGGCATACCGGCTTCGATAATCTTACGCCCGAAATAAGCCACCTGTTCAATGCGGAAATCGAGATAATCAAAATCCATGACTTCCTTAAGACCCACCGCCAGGACTTCCAGGTCGCGGCCCGCCAGACCGCCGTAAGTCCGGTAGCCTTCGATAAGTATCAAAAGCTCCGTCAACCTGCCATAAAGTTCCTCATCATTTAAAGCAATGAAGCCGCCGATATTGGCCAGACCATCCTTTTTAGCCGACATCATCACCCCGTCACAGGCTTCAAACATCTCACGGGCAATCTCCGGGATGGCTTTGCCGGCATAACCCGGTTCATCGCGTTTTATAAAATAGCAGTTCTCCGCAAAGCGGGCGCAATCGAAGTAAAAGGGCAGTTTATACCGCTGACATATTTCCGAAACCTCGTGGATATTTGCCATCGACACCGGCTGTCCTCCGGAAGAATTATTGGTGACGGTCATAATGACCATGGCAATCGTCTCCGAGCCGTGTTCCCGGATAAACTCTTCCAGCTTGCGACAGTCCATATTACCTTTAAAGGGCAGGGGTTCGTGCGATTTCGACTCCTCACAGGGCAGGTCCACAGGAATCCCGCCCTTATGTAAAGTGTTGGCCCGGGTGGTGTCGAAATGAGTATTGTTCAACACATACTGACCTTTTTTCAGGATAGTGCTGAACATGATATTTTCCGCCACCCGTCCCTGGTGACAGGGGATAACGAAGGCCTTGCGGAAAATGTCCTTGACTACTTTTTCAAAACGACGGAACGAGCGTGCCCCGGCATACGATTCATCACCCAGCATCAGCGCCGCCCACTGAGTGTTCGACATGGCGGCGGTGCCGGAGTCGGTCAGAAGGTCGATATAAATATCGGCCGAATCGACTTTGAAAATATTATAATTTGCCTGCTTGATTTTCGCCAGTCGCTCAGGACGGCTCAAAAGCTTGATGGCTTCGACTGATTTTATACGATAGGGTTCAGCCGGCTGGTTACCTTTTTTCACCTTTTACCTCCTTTACTGATTAAGATAACACGACAGGTTCAGAAGTAAAGGCGGTCTCAGGTAACCTCCTTGATATAAAGACGGTGATACTCAAGGCCCAGGTGGTTGATTTTAAACAGTCCTTTCAGCATGGAAGCTCACGCTTTTCTCAATTTAAAATCACATACGATACTACCGGTTACCAGTCTCCGGTAATTAAGTATTTCCGGATTAATATACCTCTTTAAAAGCGGATAGTCATCAATATTTTTAATAATACCCAGCTGTTTGAAAACTTCCACACAAACCGGTCCCAGCGCCCTCTGGTTACCGTCAAGGATCTTGACACATATACCCATCGGCGGGTCGGCAAAACCGATTCCTTCGATAGCTTCGGCTCCGATTTTACATACTGCATTGCCGGGAAAAGACCGCTTGATATCATAATCCAGCCGTCCTTCACCGGAAACCATAATAGGGTGCGTGGTCATGGCTTCCCGGATACGTTTGGCGGCCGCGGCGTATTCGGGTGTGCGGCCCTCTCCTGAGGCTAGTTTTTTAAAACCCAGAGCCAGGTTTTTTATTGGTACTGCAAAAACAGGGGCGCTGCAACCATCAATACCCACCTTTATATTCTCCGGCGGATATTCACACATCTCGGCTACCGCCTTTTTCACCATCTGCTGGGTGCGGCTCTCTGGGTTAAGATATAAAGTAATATCTTCACCAAGGTACCTGGCCAGCGCCAGAAAACCGGAATGCTTGCCGGAACAGTTATGCCGAAGGGGGTCCTTGTCCTCTCCCCCGGTTGGATAGAGATTATTCATAGTCATATATATGGGCAGGTGGGTACCGCATTTAAGGTCTTCGGAACGATTCCCCGCCAGTTTCAAATTGGACAGGACGACCTCACGATGTTCATCGGTACCGATATGCGAAGCACAGGTAACGGCTATTTGTTTTGGTGAAAAACCGAAATGGTCAGCGGCACCGGATAATATCAGCGGCATAGCCTGAAACGGCTTGACCACCGAACGGGTCATGAAATCTTCATCAGGGTCACCCAAATAATAAATAAGATTTCCCTTTTTATCGAGAACCGCTACTGTGGCAAAATGGAGCGCCTCCACCACCTCACCCCGATAAACTCTGGCGGCTAATTCTATCATTGTAAGCTCTCTTTCTTTCATTTTAACTTTCCGGAAAAGATATATTTTTTCATCCTTTTTGGCTATCCTTTTTAAATCACGCCTCCCGGTGATACTGCTAACCTGTTATACAATAACAACTAAAAAAGACAGGGAGACTAATCTTTTTCTTGTCGATGGGTATTTAAGTTATTATATTTATTAAAAATAATCTGATATTAAATTTATCAAATATACAGAAAGGGTAAATTATGCTCGTAAGTACCCTCCTTGAAACCAAGCCCAGAGAAATCATAACCGTCCGGCCTACCACCACTATTGAAGAAGGAATGGAATTGCTTATCAAAAATAAAATAAGTTGCCTTCCGGTACTGGAATCCGACGGCAAGCTGGTCGGAATCATCAGCGACAAAGATATCTTCAAAAAAATCCACGAAACGAGAGGGGATTATCATTCACTGCGCATCGGCGATGTTATGAGCACCAATTTAATCGTCGGTCTGCCCGATGACGATATCGAATATATCGCCGGTATCATGGATAAAAACTGGATTCGACACGTCCCCATTGTCTCGGGTGATAAGATGGTCGGTCTGGTTTCTGAAGGTGACATCATCAAAACGCTGACTCATCGCAAGAAAATTGAGAACCGTTATCTAAAAATGTATCTTGACGGCCTTTCTTCACGGGATATGTCCGGAGATTGAACCATTAACAACATATCTTATTATGACTTCATGACCTGTGCCCTCAGTGATCAATATAAGAAGGGTGTAAAATTTAAAACCCACCATACAGGTTTATTAACCACCGGAAGGGTTTTTTTACTGCTTACCAACATCCTGCTTTAGAATACCGTATTTGACATTCTGCTTCTTAGATAGAAGTAAACGCTGAGCGTTAAGGAAGGCGTTTTCAAAGACAGTATGAGAATAAGTGAAAGCGTGAATCCAGACAAAAATACTAAATACTATTTGGTACAAAAGCCGGGCTGGTTGTATATTTGGACGCGTATTAACCGCCCCTTAAACCGTCATCGAAAAGGAGGAGTAATAATGGGTTATCGCACAATTGCATCAACGATTTTTATCGCCTTTTTTGCCGTGGCCCTTACCGGCTTGGCTGATCCGCCATCCCAGAAGGCGGAAAAAACCTATAAAATTCATGGGTTCCTGGGGGAATCATCGACGGTGTCAGCACCGAACAAGACAGTCACCCTGTTCGATGCCGACAGCAACAAGGCTCTGGCCAATACCAACAGCAATTTATTTGGGAAATACACCTTTAAGAAACTCCCGCCGGGACATTATCTGGTTAAGGTCGGCGAGAAAATTATGGAGGTCTATCTAATAGATAAAGACGTTCGTCTGGACATCGACTTGAGCGCCAAAGACGGAACTATGAATTATGCCGCGGGGGCGGCAACCCAGGCCGCAAAGCCGACCGAAAAAGAGGGTGCAGTAACTCCTCCAGGTAAGCCTGGCGGCGATGCCAATCTGGCCAAACAAATTTCCGGCAAGTATTACAGCTATACTGGCGGCTCGACCTTGAGTGGTGGCGGTGGGTCGGAAAGTCAGATCGCTTTCTGCCCCGACGGCAGTTATTTCGAAAGTTATGAATCTGGCTACTATGGTTCCGGGCAATGGGGGCAGGCCGAACAGAGCCGCGCCAGCGGCACATGGTCAATCCAGGGCACTATCGAATCCGGAACAATTATCATCACTTACGCCAATGGCAAACAACAGACGGTGCAGTATCAGACAACGGGTGAACGCGGCTGCTATAAATTCAGCGGCCGGTTATATTGCTATAACGGCGTCTGTGATTGATAAATAAATTATATTAAAAAAGGAACGTTCCGGGATTCAAAAAGGTTTTTACTTCGTTCCCACGCAGAGCCCGGGAACGAGGGATAATTTGATTATGCAAGGCATTAAACGTTATATCCAGATCTACACAGGAAACGGCAAAGGCAAGACCACCGCCGCTCTGGGACAGGCCCTTCGGGCGGCCGGTCATGGTTTGAAAACAATCATACTCATGTTTATGAAAGACCATCTCTATGGTGAATTGAAAACTCTCGAAAAGTTACAGGAATTTATTAAGGTGGAACGGTTTGGCAACGATGCTTTTGTTTTCCGTAAACAACCTCCCGACGAAAATGACCTTGCCACCGCACATAAAGGACTCATGCGTGCCCAAGAAGTCATCTTAAGTAAGAACTATGATATTGTCATCCTTGATGAAATCTGTGTAGCCACTTATTTCAAGTTGATTGAGCCCAAAGATGTCATTCCGCTTTTAAAAGAAAAACCGGACGAGGTAGAATTGATTTTAACCGGTCGCTATTGTCCCGCGGAATGGCTGGAACTGGCTGATTTAGTTTCCGAGATGCAGGAAATAAAGCATTACTATACAAAGGGAATAATCGCTCGTGAAGGATTCGAGTCATAGTACTATATAAATATTCTCTATCGCTGTAGGTTTCTGACCTGCTATAACTTTACCCGATTATTTTCAACCTTGACAAATCCCACCGCTCGAGCTATTAATGTATGTAATTACAGGGAATACGGCATTGAGTTTTGCATCAGAAATAAATATTTTGTAGGTCAAAGCCCTTGTGGTTTCGACAATATGAAAGAAACATAGGTGGCTACCAACCAACTTGGTAATTGACCCATTTTGATTTCGTCTGTGAGTGCAGAGCATTCGGAAAGACTCTCCCTCGCATTTAAGGCAGGTCAGGAACCCTGTGCTCCTGACAAATTATTTCTACTTTTGGATGGCGTTCCCACGCAGAGCATGGGAACGAGGGAAAAAATCCCTTTTTGACAGTAAATAAAGGGGCAGATGCGGACATCTACCGCCCACCTATCAAAGTTATAAAACTTTTCTCAAGCCAAACACGTATATAAAATATTAAACTCTGTATTCAGTTATGGTGTAAATTACTGGAGTAACTAATAAAGAGTACTATCCTTATAAACATATCATTACAGCAAAGGAGGAATTATGAATCTGCCGACCTTTGATTACAAACAAATCAAATTGAAGTGGCTGCCTTTGGCCTGGTTTGGCCTGGCTTTCACTTTTCTGATTTTCATGATTTTGGGTATGGTAGCTTTAGGAAATCCCAATAAAATTATCATGGGTTGGGGTCTTTTCGGCGATGTCGCCACTTTTGCCATTGGTCTTTGGGATCTAGGCATGATTCTAACCGTAATCCTGCTGGCAATTTTATTACGCCGGAATAATCTATCTTTGGGTAAAATCGGTCTGAAAGGATCTCTGTCACCTAAAGCCATTATTTATGCTTTGCTGGGCACAGTCATTTATTTCGGAATTTACTACCTGACCGAAATCGCACTGGCACCGCTTGGTATAACCATGTTCTGGCGGGGAGGAAGTAATGCTAATCTTTTATCGGCTCAGACCACTCTTGACTGGCTGATATTATTTATCGGACCGGTGATAATATCGCCTATTACCGAAGAACTGGTCTTCCGGGGTTTTGTCCTGACATCCCTTTTGAGTCGGCTTAAAATTATGAGCGCAGTGATTATATCAGCTCTGATTTTTGCCAGTGTTCATATCATGATAGGACCGGGGTTGATGATTTATATATTTCTGGGAAGTTTTATTTTCGCTTATCTTTTTATCAAATTCGGTAACCTTTATCCCTGTATGTTGATGCATTTTCTCACGAATTTATGGGCATATATTCTGGTACCGATATTGTTTATGTGATAGTTTGGAAAGTAGCACAAAAGGGGCGGTGGACATCAGCCATCTACTTATTTCTGCTTCACTTCGATTGTTTGGCTGCGTACATCGAGTGTATCAAAAACGGGCATTTTAAATCCTCGAAAAAGTATTTAAATCATATCGTACTATAGCGTTACAATAGTCAGTCGGGAATAGTTGTCTATCCCGGAAAAATACCGATAAAGCGGCAACTTTATCTTTTAAACACCGTCCTGTTGAATATAAGTTTAAATATTTAATGAGCGAGTTTCAGGATATGTTAAAACATTATTTCAAAGCGGCCGTTCGAAGGTTAATCAAATAAAAACTATATACTATAATAAATGTTTTAAGTCTGGCGATAGGCCTGTCCACGATTTTTATCGTAGTCGGCCATGTCAGTCATGAATTAAGTTTTGAAGATTTCCATAACAACAAGGACCGCATTTATCGTGTGGAGGGTACTTATTCATCGGTTGATAGTCTTTTACCAGCGTACAAGTGATGGGACCATTGGGACCGGCGATTTTGTCTCAGATTCCCGAAGTTGAAATGGTAGCCCTATTTAGAGAACAATCCTTAATCAAGTTGAAAGCCGGTAATGAAACTTTCCGTATTGTTGACCCTTATAAAAATCAATGTTATACGCACCAGAAAAGGATATTTTTCGTCAATCCCGATTATTTCAAGGTATTCACTTTTAATTTAATAAACGCTAATCCGCAGAGTTTGAACGAACCGAACCGGGTTTTTATCAGCCAGAAAATTGTCGATGAATATTATCCTCATGAAAACCCGATGTGGCAGACGATTATCCTTAACGATAATATCGAGTGCCAGGTCTCCGGTATCCTTGAGGATATGCCCCAGAACACGCAACTTCGCACCGATTTCATAGTATCTTATGCGACTCTGGAACGCATCGGTGATGATACCCATGCCTGGGTTTTTCTTGGAGATTATAATCAGGTGGGTGAAGATTTTTTGTACCTGTTGATGCAGCCGCAGGCTAACCCGGTTTCAGTAACTTCTAAGATAAATAATATCATAAACAATAATATGACTCCGGAGCAGGCTAAAAAATATTCGATGTACCTGAAGCCGTTTAAAGAAATTTATTTTAAAGGATATTCCGGTACAAGGGGTGAACTGACGCCCCGCGGTGAAGTTTCGGTATTTTATGAAATGTCAATGATGGCTGTTTTTGTTCTGCTTTTAGCCATCGTCAATTTCGTTAATCTGGCTACGGCACGTTCCGCCGACAGGATGAAGGATGTCGGGGTACGTAAGGTGTTCGGAGCCGGGCGGTGGCACCTGGTCAAACAGCATCTCGGAGAGTCTTTAATTCTTGTTTTTGTCGCCACTTTATTAAGTCTCATTATCTATGAAATTTTTAAAATACTGATTAAGGATGTGATCCCCCGGCAGATGTTTGCGGATTTTTACCTCAATCCCCTAATGATTGTTTCGGTTATTATTCTTATGTTTGTCATTGGGATATTAGCCGGCTTTTATCCGTCTATATATCTGTCTCGATTCCGCCCGCTTACTATCTTTCAGGGAAAAGCGGGAATCAAGTCGTCTCGCTCCATACTGCGAAAAGTGATAGTCGTTTTACAGTTTACCATCGCCATTGTCTTTGTTTTCAGCACTATCACGCTGATTCGCCAGGTCAATTTATTAACTTCGGTTAATTTGGGTTTTGACCGCGAGAATATGATGTTGATGGATTTTGAAGGTGACGATGCTTCGGGCAACTGTCAACTTCTTAAGCATGAAATCATGAAAAATAACAAAGTGCTGGCGGTAACGGCGGCTGACAGCCTGCCCGGACGGTCAAGTTATACATTATATGGTTACTTTCCGACAGAAGAAAGAGAAGATAAAGAAATGCTGGTTTTTAAGGTGTTCGATGTTGATTATGATTT
>CAZUAS010000004.1:0-57128 GCA_964618515.1 uncultured Ignavibacteriales bacterium
CGATGGAATCTCGTGACTGGAGTTCAGACGTGTGCTCTTCCGATCTTATCCCCTGACCAGATATACTCGCCCTTGGACCGGAATTTTCTGAGATTTTCTCGAATCCGGTCATAGACAACCACCGTATCGGTCAGGGAATAACCTGCCAGGGTTAAAAGGGCTGTAACCAGCAGGAGGTCGAATTCGAGACCGAGTATAAAGAAGATTCCCAGAACCGCCAGGACATCATGGAAAGTGGCTATGGTAGCCGCTACCCCGGAGCGGAAATCGAAACGAATTCCGATATAGATAAGAATCCCCAATACCGACAGAAGAACGGCCCAGCGAGTGTCTTTGCGGAGAGTTTCTCCCACCGCCGGTCCAATTACATGTTCGGAAACGATGGTAAATTCATTCCCGGCAAAGCTGTTTTTAATAACCTCTTCAATCCGGGTCAGCTTTTCTTTGCCGGCGGTTTCGGATTCCGGACGTTTGGTTTTAACGATAAAAGCGTTCGGTTCCTTAAAATCAGTTATCCGGGTTATCTGAACGTCGGGGAATTCCTTTAAAAGAGCTGCTCTCATATTCTCAATCGGCACATTTTCTTTAAAATGCCCCTGGACCATAACGCCACCGGCAAAATCAATCCCCAGATTGCCATGACCGGTGGAAATCATTATGAAGGCATAAAGACCCAGGGCGATCAGACACAGGGAAAACACAAAAGCAATTTTGCGCGCCCCGATGAAATTTATATTGGTATCACCAATTATTCTGAACATTTTATCCTCACCTTCTTAAATGCTTAATGACTGGTATCCCTTGCGGATATCAAAAATCGCCTTGGTTATGACATAAGCGGTGTATAATGAAATTGTAACACCCCAGAACAACGTAACGGCGAAACCTTTGACAGCGCCGGAACCGAGTAAAAACAGCGCCCCGGCGGTAATCAGGGTGGTTACGTGCGAATCAAAAATTGCCACGAATGCCCGAGCGTAACCGGCGTCAATCGAAGCCCGTACTGTTTTACCGGTACGCAACTCCTCTCGAATACGCTCAAAGATAAGGATGTTGGAATCCACCGAGATACCGATAGTCAGAATAATTCCGGCAATACCGGGCATTGTCAGAGTAGCTCCCAAACCGGCCATCACCGCCATCAGGAAAAAGAGGTTGAATATAAGTCCAATATCGGCAATCAAACCCGATAAACGATAATACACGCCGATAAACAGCATTACCAGAAGAAGTCCGAAAAGTGATGAATAAAAGCCTTTCCTGACCGAATCAGCTCCCAGAGTCGCTCCCACCACATTCTTTTCAATGATTTCCACCGGTGCCGGAAGTGCGCCCGCCTTGAGAACAATTTCCAGATTCCGAGCATCTTCCATTGTCGCCGAGGTACCCATGGTAATCTGACCATGACCGCGTATCTTGGTGCTGATAAAAGCCGCCGACTCCACTTTATTGTCGATAACCACCGCCAGCGGTTTATCAATATTAGACCCGGTCAGTTGGGCAAAACGCGCCGACTGGTCACCGGTTATTTTAAAATTAACCGCCAGCCCCCCCATGTTGTCCCGTCCCATGGAAATGCCTTCGAGAAATTTGCCTAGAAATTGAACTTTCCTCTTCAGAAGGTACAATTCATAAATCTCGCGGTTATTCCTGATGGAAGACCGGGTGGACCAGCAAAACTGAACATCGATAGGAATAATTTTCTGAACTTCGGGAAGATTCAACCAGCGGTCAATCAAATCTCTATCTTTTTTATAGACTGAAAAGCCCGGCCAGTTCATACCGGTACGGCTGTGATAAAGAGCCGGCTCCAGACGGGAACTGAATGGCGTCACGTTCTGGTCTAAAGAAAGACTTTCATCATATCCGAAGTCCATAGTATCTATGGCCGAATCACCCATGAGTTCCGCCATGATATCTTTGGACGAAGCCAGGGCTGTATCGGCTTGAGGTTTTTCCGAAGATTCAGGAGTTGTTTCTGAAGTTGTGGCCAGAGAATCCGCCCGGGCTTTTTCGTAGGCATGTACCACGGAATCAATTTTGGAAAGCACCAGGCTGGCATTATCCATATTTTCCAGAAGCTTGAACTCCAGAATAGCCATCTGGCCCACGAGGTCTTCAGCCCGACTGGCATCGGTGTAACCCGGCAGGTCTATAACTATGCGGTCGTTGCCCTGTTTGAGGATAACAGGCTCGGCAACCCCCAGACCGTCAATACGATTGCGAATAACCGACTGAGCCCGGTCTACCGCCCCTTCGGCCGCCCCTTTATCCAGTTCCTCGGTTTTAACTCTCAGCACGACATGAATACCGCCCTGTAAATCGAGACCAAGGCGGATGGCTTTTTGCTGAAGACGGAGCAGTTCCCCCGGGTCATTTTCCGCCAGGCGCTGCTTTTCCACCTCACTCATAGTCCACCATTTAAAGGTATTCCAGAAAGCAAAACAGGCCAGGATAATTAAAACGATGGTTATACCCACCCGCCATTTCTGATTGGACATATTAGATTCCTTCCGTAAATATTATTATAAATTATTTTTTTAACTGATGAAATTACTACTAAGAAGAAGAAATTAGGTCAGCTGGTACCTGATGGCTTGGCGCCCACCAAAGTTAAAGTTCGCCCCAGACGGGATGAAACCTGGCCGGGAGAACTTACCGGTGAAAAGCTCAACTGATGTGTAGAATTAAATATAACAAAATTAAAATCGGTTATAATATTAATTTTTATCTGTTTATCATCGTTATTGGCTTTGATAAAGACTTGCGATATAAGGTAAGCGTCCTGCTCCGTGTAAGGACGAGTGCCGGGCGCCATGGCACCCGTTTTCTCCTCGGAATTAACCACATCCGGGATAATCAGCTTGTGCTTGAACTGGACCGCCGAGGACAGATTCTTAACTGGACAGTCCGAGAAAAGACGAGCCGCCGCATTGGCTCCCGAAGACCCCAGCGCCACAAGAAGCAAACCAACGACTATTATCCGGCAGGCGGCCAGCAAAATTAAACTGATTTTTCGTAGAATCTTTTTCATTTTAAAGTTCATCCAATATAATTCATCCTGATAATAAGTCAAATCAAAATTACCTTCTTGAGAATATCGGTCAGTTTATAAAAGGCAACTCCCTGGTTTCTTTGAACATACGTAAAATGTGCATTTTTTGCTCAGTCACCAAAGCCCAGATAAAAACTGTCAGGTCATTAACAGACAATACCAACTTCAACTTTTACAGCCCTTTATTGTTGACATGGCTGACCAACCAAATATATTGACCCTGATTTAAATTAACATAAATTTAACCTTGTTTTGACAAGTTTTAAAACAGACCTTACTCATGGCTGAAAAAGCCGGTAACAACAAAAAAAACTCCTTTTATTCCCTTCCTCGCGATTCGGTTTTCCTGAAATCATTAATGATTTTTGCCCTTCTTTATTTGTTTATTCTCTCCATTACCCTGCTGGGGGCGGCTTTCAGACTGTTCGGAAAAGAATTCGCTGAAACCATATTCGGGGCAACCTCCAATCCTCTGGTCGGCTTGATGATCGGCTTACTTTCGACCGCCATTTTACAATCGTCCTCGACAACCACTTCTATAATAATCGGTCTGGTCGGTTCCGGCATGCTTAGTTTCGAAAATGCCATCCCGATGGTTATGGGGGCAAATATCGGCACCACGGTAACCAACAGTATCGTTTCCCTCGCTCATATATCCCGCAGCGATGAATACCGAAGAGCTTTTAGCAGTTCTTCCCTTCATGATTTTTTCAATGTCTGCTCGGTTATTGTCCTTTTTCCTCTTCAGGTACAATTTAACATCATAGGTCGCTCGGCCCACGCCGTGGAAAGCCTTTTTGCGGGTTTTGGCGGAGTTCAATTCACCTCTCCCCTGGCGGTGATTACCAAGCCGGTGGCCAACGAGATAATTTTGATAACCGGCGGAAATGCCTGGTTAGCCGTGTTGCTGTCTCTTCTTTTCCTATTTGTGGCTTTGCGCTACATCGTTAAGCTTCTAAAATCTCTGGTGCTGTCCCGGGTTGAAGTATTCTTTCAACGGTACATATTTCGCACCCCGGCTCTTGGTTTCTTACTCGGTATTTTCCTGACAGTTCTGGTGCAGTCATCCTCAATTACGACTTCCCTGATAGTCCCGCTATGCGGCGCCGGGGTTTTAAGCATTGAACAGGTGTATCCTTACCTGCTGGGCGCTAATATCGGAACGACCATTACGGGCTTTCTGGCTTCATTCGTAACCGGTTCGCATGAAGCCGTCAGCCTCGCTTTTGCCCATTTGATATTTAATACCTACGGCATCGCCATCTTCTGGCCTCTTAAAAAAATTCCAATATCAATAGCCCGCCTGTTCAGCCGGATGATTTTAAAATCCAAATTAATACCGATAATTTATATAATAATTGTGTTTTTTCTGATTCCCGGACTAATTATATTTTTCTTGAGGTAATTTAACATGTTTAAAAAATTCAAGGAACTTTTCAGTTCCGAAAACCTGCTTGACGAAGCCTACAAAACCACCGTGATGATGCTCGAATTCGACCAGAAAATGTACAACGCTTCCCAGAAAACCCTGAGACGTTCCGATACTGATGAGCTTCCCTTCGACGTCCGAAAAACCGACCGTCAGATTAATAAATATGAACGCGAAGTCAGACGGATGGTGCTGACACACCTTTCAATGAGCGGGACCCATAATTTAACTCCCGGGCTGGCCCTTATATCGATTGTAATTGATGTCGAGCGTATCGGTGATTACACAAAAAATATTGTGGATCTGGCCGGCCAGCATAAAGAGAAATTGAAAGCCGGAAATTACGAAACCCAGCTTGTTGAAATTGAAGCGGTCATCGACGATATTTTCCCTAAAGTTATCGAGGTTTTAAAAACGCATGATAAACAAACAGCGCGTTATGTCATGGAACTGGAAGAGGCTACGGCCAAAAAAAGTGAATTGATAGTATCCAACCTGATTCAGGGTAAAGAGGAAAGTCTAAAAATATCGGATGCGGTCTGCGTGGCGCTTTATGCCCGTTACCTAAAACGCATCAACGCCCACCTGACCAATATCGCCAGTTCCATCGTCAATCCCTTCCCGCGCATCGGCTTTCGGGAAAAAAAGAACTCTGACGACTAATCTTCACTATGGTTTTTAAAATTCAAAGCCGTACGAGCCGCCGGGATAAGGCTGTTTCGATGCAGGATATGGAAAATTATAGCCAGCACTACATAAACGATAGTTACCTCCAGCCTTATCTTCTCCACGAAAAACTGAGCTAAAAATAATATAAGCAAAAGGCCACCGTCGAGCCGGTCCAATTTTAAATTTACCAGCACCGCTACGGCAAACAGGGATTGAGCCGCTGTCAGGAACAATTCATGGTCCTGAAACTGGTCAAGGACAAATGGCCGCCAGACCACACCGCTGGAAACGGCAAAGACCAGCGGTATAGTGCCGACCAGAAGCGTCCACTGGTTAACCTTGGAAGATATCAAAGCATTGAGCGCCGAAGAAGCCGCGCCGCGCATGGCCCAGGTAGCCGCTACGATGAACTCCGGGGCTTCGGAAGCAATCGGCGCCAGCCATTGAATAAGTAAAAATTCGTTTATGCCCAGGGCCTTACCGGTTTCTACCAGCGACTCCGCAAAGGGTTCGGCGACAAAGAATATGACGACCCCGGAAAAAAGAAAACAAAAGGCCGTGACAATCCGCCTGGACACCTTTCTCATATTGGCGATAATTTTCACCGGACCGACGAAATCCGGCTCCTCCGATTCCAGCTGCGCCGCGCGCCGCGTGTACATGGCAAAAAGGGTAACCAGTATCACGGTATCAATCAGGTTAAGACTGCCTTTTAAAGGAATCGTAAACGAATAAAGTGTAGCCATGGCCAGGTAGAAAACTTCGACCCGGTGTTTCTTTTCCAGGATGATGCATTTCTTTTTTTTGGCCAGAATATAGATTAAAAGAACCGCCGGCCAGCCGATACCGACCAGAAGGCGATTGGCTCCGGTCATATTGGCAATGGCATAATGCGCCTGACTGGGGTCGTGAGCCGCTTTCCAGGTAAAGACAAAATCCACCGCATATTCAGGCAGCACCGCAATCAGGGCCAGAATGGCTACCGCCAGGGATTCGGAAATATCTATCTGAGCCGCCTCGGCTGCCCAGGAAAGAATGAATGCCGCTCCGAAAACGGCAACTCCGAACATCACCGCTCCCACCTGCGGCAGGATATGCTTGCCGGTCAAACCGCAATACAAACCTGGAATAGTAACCAGAAAAGCTAAAATAAAAAGAAGGTAAAGATAGGGGTCAATACTGTAATTTCTGGAGTTATGATTCATCAACCGCTCGATTCAAAACCTGCCGGGTAAATTCAGCTCAACCGCGAATAATCATATTGACGATATCTTTACGTAACAGAACACCTACCAGATTATCTCCCGAAGTAACGAAAACTCTGCTAATATCCTTAAAAATCATCATCGCCGCGACCTCAACTATTCGTGTCTCCGGCGTCGTAACCTCAAAATCCTCACGATACAACTGGGATACTTTTATCTTGTCCTCTTTTTTGAGAAGTTCTTCAAACGGCTCGACATCAAGAGAATAATTAAGGTTGGAAATAAGGGACTTATAATCGGGCAGTGCGGCTTTAATCAGGTCACGGTCATTAATAACCCCCAAAAGCCTGTTATTGCTATCCACCACCGCCAGGGCGGAAAGTCGAAAACGAAACATGATATTGGCAACGTCCTTGAGAGTATTTTCGGGAGTAACCGAAACCACCTTGTGCCGCATGACATCCTTAACCATTAGCTCCTTATCGACGGTAACGTTGGTATCGGAGACCAGCTTGATAAAATCCCTTTTATTTTCGATTTCCAATACTTTTTCCAGCATATTCTCCATGCGACCGAAAGTAGCCAGTCCCGAGAGGGTTTGGAGATACAGCTTGGCGATTGTCGATGGCGTTAAAAGCAAACAAACGATATGAACCGGGATATTATCGATGGTTTTTCCCTCTAAACCTTTTTTGGATACGCCGACCAGGATATACATTTCATTGACGGCATCTGTCCGGGCATGAGGAAAGGCAAAACCATGTCCATAGGAGGTATCTTCCACTTCTTCCCGCTCTCTTATCGAGCTTAAAACCGCATCATAGTCAAGCATCACCCCTTCCTCTTTAATCATATCCAGCAGTTCATTAACCGCCTCATCCTTGGTACGGGCTTGAAGGTCAAGATTTATCCTGCGGTCCATCAACAAATTAGCAAGTTTCACTGTTTACCTCATCTATTTTTTCCCTTCCGGGATCTTTCTTTTGTATAAGCACTTCCGGCGATGCCACCCCGCCGGATACCAGGAATTTAACCCCGTCTTCAATGGTCATGTCCAGCAGAATAACATCTTCCCGGGGAACCAGTATAACCATCCCCGACACCGGGGTAGGTGTTGAGGGGATAAAAACCGTAAAAGTATTTTTCAAGTTATCTTCAACTTTTATCTTAACCGTTCGCGCTATAAAACAAAGAGCATAAGCACCTTTTCGAGGATACTCAACCAGCCCCACTTCTTTAAAGGACTTAACATCGGAAACCGTCACCGCTTCCAGAAGTTGTTTGGCGGAGGAATAAATAGGTCGGATAACCGGCATTTTGACCAACAACCGTTCGCTGTATTTATACAATTTATGTCCGAGGTAGTTGCGGGTAAACATCCCGGCTAGAATAATCAACAGCAGGGTGGTAAAAACCCCAAGGCCGGGGATAAAATACCCGAAAAGTTTAAAAATAATCGGTTGCAGAATACCATCAATTGTCTCAAAAAGAAATTTAAGGACAATATAAGTTAGAATTAAAGGTACAACGACCAGTACCCCGCCTAAAAAATGCCGTTTTACCGTGTCAATGACCCTGCTTGTAACCGACATAAACCTATCCCGGGAACAAATTGCCTAAATAAATCGTCGCTCGATTATAGCTGTCACTAATTTTAAAGTCAATATTTAATCTGTTAATCGATGATAAAACCCAGCGAGGTCGGGATTTCGGAAGCAAATTTCATAATTGGTTCGGGATACAGCCCGAATAAAAAGACACCCACCAGACCAATCATTATGACCGTAAAAACCGGCAGAGTGAAGCGAAGTTTATAGGGGGAATCGGCGGTGGAAAAGAACATCGTTTTAATAACATTGGCATAATAGTAAAGGGCAAAAACGGAAGTCAGCAGGCCTATACCCACCAGCCAGTAAAGCCAGTTATAGGAACCCTCGACCTGAGCCATTTTGATAGCGGCGGCGAAGACATAAAATTTGGCCACAAAACCGGCCAGGGGCGGAATACCGGCCAGGGACAACAGGAAAACCGTCATGGCGACCGATAAAAGAGGGGAACTTTTGGCCAATCCGGTATAACTTTCAATCTGGCAGGAACCGGTTTTGTCCTCGAAGAAGGCTACTACGGCAAAGGCTCCCATATTGGCAAACATATAAGCAAAAATATAAAAGGCCACTGAGGCTAAACCCAGCTCATTGAATGACACCATGCCAATCATGATATACCCCACCTGGGCAATTGAGGAATAAGCGAGCATTCTTTTTATATTACTCTGCCTGATAGCCACCACATTGCCAAGAATCATGGCGGCTGAGGCCAGCACTCCGACCAGGACACCCCAATCATTCGGTCTCATTATGGGGTCATAAAAAGCATACAGACCGTTGACCATAATTTTGGCAAAAGCCACCAAACCGGCAGCTTTCGACCCGACGGACAGAAAAGCCGCTATCGGGGTGGGCGAACCCTCGTAAACATCGGGTGCCCACTGATGAAAAGGCGGCAGAGACAGTTTGAAGCCAATCCCCCCCAAAAGCAAAATAATGGTTATTATAAGTACCAGACCGATATTGCCTTCAAATTTCAACTGAGTCACGGCCAGGTTGACCTTCATGAGCAAAATATCGGTGGTCCCGGTCATCCCATAAAGGAAAGATAATCCGTACAGAAGCAGAGCGGATGAAAACGCCCCGACTACGAGGTATTTGATACCGGCCTCAACCGACAACTTGTTATCCTTGAAGAAGGCGGCCAGAACAAAAAGTGGTATCGTCGTCAGTTCCAAACCAATATAAAGAGAAAGTAGTTCGTTCGATGAAGACAGGAACATCATCCCGACCGTGGAAAAAAGAATCAGGGCGAAGTATTCCCCTCGATGGTTGACTATTTTCTGATTGGTCAGACCGAAAGAGCTGCAGATAGCCATAAACGAGGCCCCCAGGAAAATCATTTTGAAGAAAAGGGCCAGGGGGTCGTTATAAAACATATTGCCGAAGCCGCGACCGTATCCGGTAAAAACAAGAATAAGGCCGGTAAGAAGCAGTCCCAGAAGGGATAAATAACCCACCGTGGCTCCGGTTTTCCGACGTGTTCCCAGGTCAAAAGTAATTATCGCCAGCGCCCAGAGGAAAAGAAATATTTCCGGGAGCATTTTCAGAAGATTTAATTCGGGAAGCTGCAAATCCATAAATCTACCGTGCCATCAGATTAACCAGGTTTTCCAGAGTGGCCGCCATCAGGTCATTGAGCGGTTTGGGATAGATACCAATCCACAAAGTCAGGAGCATGAGAGGAGCCACCGTAATGGTTTCTCGGATATTTATTTCAAACAGTCCGCCCCAGCGCTTCTGGTCGAACTCACCCAGAAAAATCCGCTGGACCATGCGCAGCATATAAGCGGCACCCAGCACGACGCCCAGAACGGAAATACCCACCATCACTTTGCTCAAAGCGCTGAAAGCACCAACGAAAATCATGAATTCGGAAATGAAACCGGACATCCCGGGCAGCCCTAGCGAGGCCATGGAGAAGAACACCATGATGCCGGAGTAAACTGGAAGTTTGGCACCCAGACCGCCGAAAGCGGCGATTTCACGGGTATGAGCCCGGTCATAAAGAACGCCCACCAGAAGGAACAATGCCCCGGTAATCAGACCATGAGATACCATCTGGAACATGCAGCCGGTAATCGCCTGAACGGACGATATCGCCCCCAGCGCCAGCATACAGTAACCCATATGCGAAACCGACGAGTAGGCGACCAGTTTTTTCAAGTCCTTCTGCGCCATGGAAACCAGGGCGCCGTAAATGATCGCGATGGCGCCCAGAAGGGCTATCCAGAAACTCAGGGAACGAAGCGCTTCGGGGAACATCGGCCAGCTTACCCGGAGCATTCCATAAGTACCCATCTTAAGAAGTACCCCGGCCAGGATAACGGAAACAGCCGTCGGCGCCTCGACGTGAGCATCAGGCAACCAGGTATGGAACGGCCAGACCGGTACTTTAATGGCGAAAGCGATAAAGAAAAAGATGAAACAGACCATCTGCAACGAATATGGCATGGCTGACCCGGTAGCTCGAAGTTCCAGCATGTTCAAAGAGTGCGGTTCCGAAGTAAAGTACATTATCAGAATGGCTACCAGCATGAAGATGGAACCGAAAAGAGTGTAGAGGAAGAACTTGATAGCGGCATATTCCTTCCGGGGACCGCCCCAGACGCCGATCAAAAAGTACATGGGTACCAGCATTACTTCCCAGAAGACGTAAAACAAAAAGAAATCCAGGGCTACAAAAACCCCCATCATCCCCGCTTCCAGAAGCAGGAAGAAGGCAAAATATTCTTTGACCCTTACATTAATGTTGAATGAAGCCAGCAGGGAGACGGTGGACAGAAGCCCGGTTAGTGCTAGAAGGGGAATCGAAATACCGTCCGCGCCGAGATAGTATTGAATATTCAGAATCGGTATCCAGTTCAACGGGCCTTCGACATAAGCCATCGCTGCCTCGCCGGCATAATTGAAAAAATAATCCCAGGTCAGCCAGAATGAGATAAGCATAGGGAATATGCTGATAATGGTCGAGGTCCATTTAATGACGGTATGTCTTTCTTTGGGGAGAAACATGACTATCAGCATCCCGAATAAGGGAAAAAATATCAGGGAACTTAAAAGCGGAAAGCCCATATCAAAATCCATCCTTCATTTTCTAACTATTCTTCCTGTTCCAGCCTTTGCGCCGTGCCCTCTTTACCGGCAGCCAGCCTGCTGAGAATACCCAGCAGGGTCACGCCGAGGACAAACACAACGGTTATGACAGGCCATTGTATATCAATGCGAATAAATTCAAATTTTATCAAACCGGTGACCACAATGATTATCAGAGTGAACAGCACATAAAACTGCATGGAACCCGACTGCAGGAATCTTAAAATTCGGGCACCCTGACGTACCAGCCAGCCGGAGCCGTTGACCGCGCCGTCGACAATCCAGGTATCGAACCAGAGCTTGACATTAGACCAGAGAATCGTCAGCCAGGCGGTGCCGTTGACCGCGCCGTCGATAATGCGGGCGTCGAATGTCCACATGAAATCGGCGAATTTCAACAGCGGGTTGATAATCAGGAACTGGTAAATTTCATCGAAATAATATTTATTATACAGCAGCGTGTAAAGCGGCCGGAATTTTTCAGCCAGCCGGTCAGCGGAAATTCTTTCCTTGTAATAAATTAAATAAGCCAGAACAATACCCGACCCGGCCACAATTGTCGAGATAAGCATCAGAAGAATATTCGGGGCGGCATGGTGAATTTCACCGTGATAGACGAACGACGAATACCCGTGGGGCAACCAGGGAATAGCCACCCAGCCGGCGAAGATGGAGAGAAAGCCCAGAAAGACCAGCGGCCAAGTCATCACGCGCGGCGATTCATGGGCATGGTCAAAACGATGCTGGTCGCGGGGTTTGCCAAAGAAAGTCAAAAAGCAGAGCCGCCACATATAAAAAGCCGTCATGAAGGCAATCAGCAGTGTGAAAACGAAGAATACCGGGTGATGCAGGGTGGTGGCGATAATCTCATCTTTGGACCAGAAGCCCGACAGGGGGAAAATCCCGGCAATCGACAGCGAGGCAATCATAAAGGTCACGCTGGTAATTTTCATTTTCGGCCCCAGTCCGCCCATTTCCTGGATATCATTCGTGTGCACAGCATGGATGACCGAACCGGCTCCAAGGAAAAGCAGACCCTTAAAGAAAGCGTGCGTCATTAAATGCAGGGTACCGGCGACGTAACCGGCCGAATGATGACCGTGGGCGGTATCGTAGCCATACAAGCCCAGAGCCATAATCATATACCCCAGCTGGCTGACAGTTGAATACGCCAGCACCCGCTTGATATCGTTCTGCACCAGGCCGATGGTTGCGGCTATAAACGAAGTTACCAACCCGATAATTGCTACCACTATCGAAGCTTCAGCCGAGCCGACGAAGATATTCATGATACGGGCCACCAGGTAAACACCGGCCGCGACCATGGTAGCCGCATGAATCAAGGCCGATACGGGGGTCGGACCTTCCATGGCATCGGGCAGCCAGACATGCAGGGGAAACTGGGCTGACTTGCCGATGGCCCCGCAAAACAGGAAAATCCCGGCAACCGTAATAATACCGGCGGGGATCACCCCGGTGGCAACTTTATCGAAGACCCCGCCGAAATTGAAAGTCCCGGCATAAAATGCCACCATCAGAAGGCCGACGATAAAACCAAGGTCGCCGATACGGGTCGTGATGAAAGCCTTTTTCCCGGCGTCGGCGGCGACTTTCTTTTCAAACCAGAAACCAATCAAAAGATAACTTGTCAGACCCACCAGTTCCCAGAAGATGAAAATCATGAAGAAGTTATTGGCCAGCACCAGCCCCAGCATGGAAAACAAAAACAGCGAAAGATAGGCAAAAAAGCGGCTGAACCTGGGGTCGTCTTTCATATAACCGAGGGAGTAAATTTCCACACAGGCTCCAACCGTGGTCACCACCATCAGCATAATCGCCGTCAGGGCGTCAATCAGAAGACCGATTTCAAAATTGATATTATTAAAGGCGGTAATATAATAGAAGGCTTCGTACGGTTCTCCGTGCCGGCCGAGGGTTTCGATAAGCACTACCAGCGCCATAACCCAGGAAATTAAAATCATGGCAATGGAAAAACCGGAAGAGACTTTTTCATTCCAGCGCATGAAAAAGACAATCATAACGAATGCGAATAACGGCAACAGCGGTATCAAATAAGCATTTTCGGTCATGAGATTCCTACCATTTCATAATACTCACGTTGTCGGTGTTAATACCCCGCCAGTTACGATATAAAAGCAGGACAATAGCCAGCCCCACGGTAGCTTCAGCCGCCGCCACTACCACGATAAAAATAGCAAACAGCTGACCGGTCAAACCATCGTTTAAAATAAACTTGTTGAACGTGACGAAATTAATATTGGCGGCGTTGAACATCAGCTCCAGAGACATTAATATGCCAATCACATTTCGCCGGGTTATCACACCGAACAGGCCGATACTGAACAAAACCGCCGCCAGTCCCAAATAGTATAGCATCAGGCCTTATCCTCCCGGGCCAGCACAATAGCCCCGATCATGGCCGCCAGCATCAACACCGAAACCACCTCAAAAGGCAGCATAAAATCCGTCATCAGCAATTTGCCGATAGTAAGGATATTCTCCACCGGTAAACCCCGGGTGCTGTAATTCCAAACGCCGGTCTTATTGATGAGAACGAGAGTAACAACCAGAAACATAAGGCAGGCGAAGAAGGCCACCAGAGCATTCTGGTTGGTCTGGACAATCTTTTTTGAGGCCATGTTGCTGGTCAGCATAATGGCGAAAATAATTAAAATCGACACCGCTCCCACATATATAAGCACCTGAGCGGCAGCGAGAAATTCGGCGTGCAGAAGAATAAATATCCCGGCCACGGCAAACAGGCAGAGTATTAAAAACAAAGCCGAATGGAAAATATTTTTCAAGGTCACCACCAGCAGGGCGGAAACGATTATAATAAAAGTCAGAATCCAAAAGATAATCCCGACACCGGCTTCCACCATCACTTGACCTCCCCTGGACTGTTTTCTTGATTATCCGACTTCACTTCCGGTTTATCCTCTTTTTTTTCGGTCTTTTCCCCTTCGCCAGATGCAGTTTTCGGCTTCCCGGCCTCCCTGGTTTCGTCTTTTTCCGCCGCCTTTTTCTTTTTGCTTTCATAGGGAACATCACGGCCCATCTCCTGAAGTTTAGGCATATCCCATATCAGGTCATTCTTATCCAGAGTGGAAAATTCATATTTATTTGCCATTTTTATAGCGGAAAAATTACAGGCTTGTTCGCACAGCCCACAAAAACAGCAAATAGTATGGTCAACCACAAATGATTTCAAATGTCTTTTCTTATCCTCTCCACGGGGAGCCTCGATACGGATAGCCGCGGTGGGACAGGAACGCATGCACAGCATACAGGCGGTACAGTTCAATTCGCCGGTTTCTTTATCCGATAAAAGCACCACGATACCGCGGGAACGTTCCGGTATTTTATCTCTTTCCTCGGGATACTGTACCGTAACCGCATGGCGACCCAGATGTTTGCTGGTAATGGTCATGCCTTTTATCAGGTTCTTGAAACCGTTGAGTACTCTTTTCATAATTTATCCTTACCAGTACCATCCTGCATATTTCATCCAGCCGGCCAGAATCAGATTGGCGAAAGTCAGCGGCACCAGAAACTTCCAGGCGAATTCCATCAACTGGTCCACCCTGAGACGAGGGAAAGTCCAGCGGAAGATCATCAGCAGTAATACGATAGCCAGGGTCTTGATTAAAAACCACAACCATGACGGCAACAGCGGACCATGCCAGCCGCCCAGAAAGAGCGTGGTGGCGATGGCCGATACCGTGAACATATTGACGAATTCCGCCAAGAAAAACATGGCGAACTTCATCCCCGAATACTCAATATTATATCCGGCCACCAGCTCCTGTTCGGCTTCCGGGATATCGAAGGGAGTCCGGTTGGCTTCCGCCGTAGCAGCGGTGATATAAGTCAAAAAGGCGATTATACCAAACGGAGGGCGGAAAATAAACCAGTTGAATATAAAATTACCCTGCTGGGAATTGGAGATATCCACCATCGATAACGACCCGGAAAAGACAATGACAGTCAGGATCGAAGCCACCATGGGCACCTCGTAACTGACCACCTGGGCCGCCGAGCGCATCCCGCCCAGGAGCGCATATTTGTTGTTGGAACCCCAGCCGGCCATTAACAGGGAAATAACGGTAAAAGTCGTGATGGCGATTATATAAAGAATACCGATATTCAAATCGGCGACAATCAGGCCGTCACCGAAAGGAATGACTACGTAAGCCAGGAAAGCGGCAACAAAACAGATAACCGGCGCCCAGAAGAAAACCGCCCGGTCGCGGGTATCGACCCGGATGTCCTCTTTTTGCAACAACTTGAGAGCATCCATGACCGTCTGGTACCAGCCGTGCCAGCCGTTACGCATTGGGCCGAACCGTTGCTGAATATGCCCGGCGATTTTCCTTTCCCACCAAACCAAAAAGAGAGCTATCAGACACAGCACCCCGAAAACGGTAACCGAAAGAAGACCATAGATAACAACACTTAACCAGGGTTCTTCCAGGCCCAGCTCAACGAGCAAGCCATAAAACCAGCGGAAAACACCGATAAGTTCCACTGACGCCAGTATCATCGGTCAACCTCCGGCATAATGATATCGAAGGTAGCAAAAATCGCCACCAGGTCTGCGACCAGGCCGCCAACGGCAACGTGCGGTAAAACCTGCAGATGATTGTATGACCCCCCGCGGAGTTTCAACCGGGTGGGCTTGGTGGTGCCGTCGGAAACAAGATAAACACCCATCTCACCCCGGGAATTCTCAATCCGATTGTAAATTTCTCCAGCCGGGGGTTTAAAGGTGAAGGGGTTGACTTTTTTGCGTATATCTCCCTCGGGCAAACCATCGAGCGCCTGAGTGATGATTTTAAGTGATTCCCGGATTTCATCCAGCCGCACCATATATCGGTCATAGGCATCCCCGTGGGTATAAGTGGGAATATTAAAATCGAAACGATTGTAGATGCCATAGGGCTCATTTTTACGAATATCGTACTTGACCCCGGAAGCTCTTAAAATCGGTCCGGACACTCCGTAAGCTACAGCTGTTTCCGCCGATAACACACCGATATTTTTGGTCCGCGCCAGCCAGATGGGATTCTCGTTGAACAGACCCTCGTAATCTTTCAATTTTTCTCTGATAATTTTGACAGCTTCGCGGCATTTGGGGACGAATTCCGGCGGTATATCATGGGAGACACCGCCGATTGTTATATAATTATAAGTCAGGCGTTGCCCGCAGGTCATCTCAAACAGGTCCATAATCAATTCCCGTTCACGAAGGCCGTATAGAAAAGGCGTCAGCGCCCCGATATCCATAACGGTTGTCCCGAAAAATATCAAATGGGAAGCAATCCGGTTGAGTTCCAGCATGATAACCCGGAGATACTCAGCTCGTTCGGGAACCTCGATTCCCGCCAGCTTCTCCACGGCATCGGCGAATACGTACTCACAGGACATGGAAGTTACATATTCAAAGCGGTCCAGAAGCGGGATACACTGGGCATAAGTTCTGTTTTCACAGATTTTTTCAATAGCCCTATGCAGGTAACCGATAACCGGAACGATTTTGACAACCTTCTCACCATCAAGTGTCAGCATCAACCGGCAGACTCCGTGAGTCGAGGGGTGATGCGGACCCATATTGACCATGAATTCCTGCGTCTTCAGCTTACTCATCGTTCCAGCTCCGGGAAGCGGATAAAATCCGGGGCGTCCCAGTCTTTCCGCATGGGGTGGCCCTGGTTCCAGTCATCAGGCAACAGAAAACGGGTCAGGTTATCATGTTTCAGGATATTGATTCCATACAACTCCCACATTTCCCGTTCATACCAGTTAGCCGCAGGCCATATCTCCTGGATTGATTCAATTTCGGGATTATCATGAGGGAGGATTACTTTAAAATCAAGGCGATGATTCTCGGTCAACGACGCTACGGAATAAACGGCTTCAAAGTGGTCGGAAGCATCGATAGCGGCGATATTACATAAAAAGTTCAAATTGAGTTTACCGTCGTCGCGGAGAGCCTGGGCTATTTCCGTAAGGTCGGCCGTACTCACTTCGTACAGGGGAGCATAGCGGCCGCTTTCAAGCGGCTTTAACCGGCCCTCAAAATGCCCGGCGATATATTCTTTTAATTCATCCCTGGTCATTACTTTTCTTGCCAGTCACGAAGTTTCTGGGTTTTGATTTTCTTCTGTAACGTCAAACAACCTTCAAGCAACGATTCAGGGCGCGGCGGACAACCGGGAATGTAAACATCGACCGGTATTATATGGTCAACACCTTTTTCCACAGCATAACTATCATAATAAAAAGGCCCACCGTTGACGGTGCATCCCCCCATAGCGATGACATAGCGGGGTTCCGCCATCTGGTCGTAAAGTCTTTTTAACCGGGGAGCCATTTTTTTGGTGATGGTTCCGGCAACTATTATAAGGTCGGACTGGCGAGGGGTGGCCCGGAAAATCATCCCCAGCCGGTCAAAGTCATACCGGGAGGCGCCGGTACACATTAACTCGATAGCACAACAGGCGGTCCCGAATAAAAGATACCAGACCGAACAAGCCCGGGAATAATTCAAAACGGCATCAAGAGAAGTGGTTACAATACCCCCGCCGGGTATCTTTTCCGCAAAAACAGGTAATTTTCTTATCAGACCCATTGGAGTGCTCCCTTGCGCCAGGCGTAATAGATACCATAAAACAGGATGGCGATAAAAATTATCATCTCAATCAGAGCATAAAGCCCCAGTTGTCCAAAAGCCACCGCCCAGGGAAAAAGAAAAACTGCCTCAACATCAAAAATGACAAAAATCAAGCCGAAGATGTAAAAACGGTTGTTAAACTGAATCCAGGAATGGCCCTGAGGAATTTCTGCACATTCATAATTGATGGTTTTTTCCGGGTACGGGTTGGCCGGTCTAATCAGGCGGGAAAAGAAAAAAGTGAAAAGAACGATACCAATACCGGCAACGATAAAAATGATAATCGCCAAATACTCAAGCATGTTGTCCGACCTTTGTTACAACCTCGCAAGCCATGTGACTGTTTTCACAATATATGGAGTTTTAAGAAAGCCTCTTTTCGGCCAAAGTCAAGTCTTTTTAATACTTTTTTATTTTAAAATTTTGACCCGCTCAATTTGACTTAAGTTAAAATATAACTTAAAATTATAATAGAATAATCGATAATAATAAGAAACCCTACTATAACAATATCAATTTAGTCATGTTTCCTTCGGCAGGAAATCATTACTCCACGGCAATCATCTCTATTTCAACCTTAACTTCCTTCGGCAGAGTTTTGACGGCAAAAGCCGCCCGGGCCGGAGGATTGCTTTCGAAATACTTGCCGTATACTTCGTTAATCCCGGCAAAATCAGCCATATCAGTCATATAAATGGTAGCCTTGACCACCTGGGAAAAATCTACCCCGGCCGCGTTCAATACGGCTTTAAGATTCTCCATTACCTGCCGGCATTGTTCCGCCGCGGTCGTTCCCACAATTTCACCGGTTTTCGGGTTCATAGGTATTTGACCGGAACAAAATATCAAATTTCCGGCTTTGACTTTGATCGCCTGTGAATACGGTCCCAGCGCCCCCGGAGCCTTATCGGTTTTGATGACTTTCTTCATGATACCTCCAATTTTTAAAATTCAGAGAATATATACAAAGAGAAAGCCGCCGACCAAGTAAATAAATCTATTAGTTAATAAAAAGGATAATAAGGAAGGATGGCATCAAATTTCAAGCAGACCGGAGGGACCCATTAATTCAACGAACGAGGTTAGAATTCGTTCGTCATAGGCCCCTTTGAGATTGAACATGATTTTCAATGCCGGAAAAGTATCAATGGCTTTCTGATATACCCGCTCGGTGGTCATGGCATCGAAAGAATCCACTATCGCCACAATCTTGGAATAAATATGTACTTCATCGAGTGATAATCTCGACGGGTAGCCGCGGCGGTCCCCACGTTCGTGATGCTGAAGCACCGGGAAATAACAGTTCTGGGCAATCTGGTCGGTTTCCGCCAGTATTTCCACCCCCCATTTGGGATGTTTTTTCATTATTTCGAATTCAATTTGATTTAAAGCCGAACGCTTGTTCAAAATTCTTTCCGATATTTTCGATTTCCCGATATCATGCAGGAGAGCCCCCACACCCAGCTCGTTTAAAAACTCCTCATCCTTAAAGCCCAGCTGCTGAGCCAGGGCGATGGCGAAAGTACAGACATTCACCGAATGAGTGTAAGTATAATAATCGAACGAAGTAATTTTGAGAAGATTCAAAAAAGCTTCCCGACCTTTTAAAATATACTCGATGGTGTTGCTGACCAGGCTCTGCGACCTCTTGATATTATCACCATAGGTGGGATTGTTAAGAACATCTTTGACCAGGTTGGTTGAGGTTTCATACAAAATGCCCGCTTTTTTTTCTTCGCGGATTCTGGAATCCGTTAAAATCTTATCCAGGTTTTTTTCAATATAAATCTGGTAATTAGACCGGTTTTCATTAGTGATAAAAAGCCGCTCCACCCGGTTATCGATCAATTTCTGACGGGTGCGTTCGGTAAAGGGAAGGTCGGCGGAACGGTAAAGGACTAACTGGTTGTTGACTTTGATATAAAGGTCGAAATCCAACACGGAATCGACCCGTAAAGAATCCAGGTAAATGGGTAGAAACTTCTGCTCAACTCTTTTTTTGACCGCGGTCGATGCCATACACTGCTATCAGGTTTTTTCCTGCCCAATCGGGGCATATTGACGCCTTAAAGTACATCAACTATTATATCGGCAGATACTTCGAATGTATTAAAAAAACCTCCGAAATAATCCGGAGGTTTTTTTAAGGAATTAACTTGAAGAGGATTTATTTGGAGCCAAGATTTTTCACCGACTTGATAACCGAGTTTAAAGAACTGGTAATATCGGTAAGCATCTTGGAATATCTTTTCAACAGCTCGGAATACTGCCACCTCATCTGGAAAGCCTGTTCCGGAAAATCAAACAACTCCAGCAGGGTGGCTTTATAGATTTCATCGATATAACGGATAACATAATAGGGATAGTCAATTATATTGGCATCCTGGACCTCGCCTTTACTGAGCCGCTCGCGGTAAACCTCGATTTTTTCAAGCATCACGGTTCCGAAACACCAGGGTGTCATGATAACCCCCAGATTCGAACCATCGGTATAAAAACGGCGAATAGTTTTTAAAAGTAAATCGATTATAACCGTCCGGGCGCGATAGAAAGCCATAAGTTCGGTCTTGCCGGCATCAGTGGCGGCCAGTTTGGTCTGAACCATTTCTTTTTCATTCAGAGCCCGGTCATAGGTCGTTTCCAGAAAAGCATAAAAATCATCAAAATAGACTTTGCTTTGCTCGGACAGAGTTAAGATATAGAATCCTTTTTCATCCCGATGTACTTTCGGTTCGGCAATGGATTCCAATCTTTCAGTTGAAAAACCACGATGATATTTGCATTCTAACATTTTGTCTCCTAACTCCTGTTTTTCTGTCTAATGACCCTTTGAGCATAAGCAATGCCACCGGGCTTGAATATAGTACCACCCGCTGTTCAGGATTATTAACTTGTTACAAGACAATAAAAAAGAGCGAACTGACGGCATTTATGACCCGTTATATTGTCAGAAATCGCTTAGGCAAAAAAATGCGTACAAGTACTATCCGGTGAAATTTATGAAAATACCTGCAGCCTCTATCAGGTAAAAGTGCCCAACATTCAGCTTATAGAGAAACTGAATGGTAAAAAAAGCTTAAAAAACAACATAAGCTTCCCGCCCAGACAGCCGATTTAAACCATAAACAGGATGTTTTTTCGGAAGATTAATTTCAACTGGAGGTAGAATGAGAGATAAGTCGAAAATCGGATTTACACGGGGAAGCGAATTAACCCCTTATGGGAAAAACGAACTTCAAGGTTATTCCGAGGAAAGGTTCGAAGCCATGGTCAGGCGTCATCAACGCCAGATGTTACGCACCAGGAAAGAAAATATCCGGGAAATGGATATAAATGACTTGCGCCTATATATGTCGGAGAACAATTATTAACCGATAAACTAAAATCGCTGACATAAAAAGCAAACTTTGCTTTTTAAGGGCGTCTTCTTAAAGGACGCCTTTTTTTATTATTTCTTATAACTATTTTATTGTTGGCTCACCGGTCAAGACTCTGTTAATTTTTTGAATATACTCTGATTAAGGAGAGCTTGTCATGAAAAAAAACATTCCGGTCTTTTTTATACTATTACTTTTAATTTCATCTATCTCTTTTGCCCGGGATAAAGAGGATATCCTCGAAAAAATCCTCAACGAAGTCGGTTTTGGAAAAGCGGATATCGGCTTTTATCCCAGAGGTTACTGGAGCCGTTTCCCGCTCGATATCCCCCATAAACTGACTTCTTTCGAGGCTCTGTTCGACGAGCCGTTCAAACTCTATGATTATGCCACCGTTATGGGCAACGCCGTGGAAACCTATCTCGACCCGACCTTTGCCGATACCAATGCCACCGGATTATATAAACTCGTTTACCATCTGGGGGTGGACAAAAAACTGGGGGGGTTCCGCGATTACTCAGCCAACCTTGTTCCAGCCCCGGCTGGTGACGAACCCCTCATCATGGCTTTAGAACAACTGTTCGCTCTGGATAACCGCAATCTTGATTTCTATACTTTCGGTAGTAAGTCCGCCTGGCCCGATTTGAAAAAAGACATCAGAGCTATGACCTCAAAACTGCCCGATACGATAAAAATCATCCTGGCGGAAATCATAGTCAACCTGACCGACGCTATCCGCTGGCGGAACCTGGCCTTCCGCAATTGTGATACTGATGACATGCAAAAAGCCTTCGAGATCCGTGACCTGTCCGATACCCAGGGGGACGGAATGGTTTATTATCATGTCCTCGATGATATCGCCAGAACTATCGATTTGCCGTCGCTTCATTATGCGGCTCTGAAAACAGCCGCCATCGCGGAAAAAACCGAGCGAGCACTTTTCAAATTAAAAAAACAGATACCCGATGATTTCGAGATGGAAATGCAGACACCATTCGGGAAAATTGCCATCTTCTCCCCTATCTATCTCAAAGATAAAAAGCCGACTCCGTTCTTTTCATCACTTCGCGCTCCTATCCCCGGATGGATGGAATACGACGCAACCAATACCCTTCTGGTTATTGATTTCGGACGCAACATAATTTACCAGGGCACGCCGGGAGCAACCGCTTCACTTTCCAATCCCATTTCGGTCGTGATTGAAATGGGTGGCGATGATTACTACGGCTACGAAAAAAATATTTATCCGCCTTCCACGGGCGTTGGTCTTCTGGGTGTCGGGGTCGTTATCGACTCCAGGGGCAATGACCACTACCACGGCTCGACCTATGCCCAGGGAGCGGGCTTGTTTGGTGTCGGGGTACTGCTCGACCGCGAAGGAAATGATAACTACCAAGCCGGCCTTTCGGCACAGGGGGCGGGGTATTTCGGTATTGGTCTGTGCCTTGACGGTACCGGCGACGACAGTTATTACCTGTACGGCGATGGCCAGGGGATGGGCGGGGTCGGCGGCGGGGTCGGTGTGCTGGCCTCGTTTGACGGTAAGGACGAATATATCGCCGAGCCTTACGCCGAAGTTTTCAACCGGGGCGATTACCACAGTGAGATGAAAATCAACGGCAACAACGCCCAGGGCGCTGGGTTCGGGCGGCGCGGCGATGGTTCCGACGGCCACGCCTGGGCGGGCGGTCTGGGAGCTATCATCGATATTCATGGTGATGACCATTATTACAGCGGCAACTGGACGCTGGGTGTCGGCTACTGGTTCGGAACCGGCATTGCCATGGATAAAAACGGCGATGATTTCTACGAATCCTGCTATTTTACACAGGGTTCCGGGGCGCATTACTGCAACGGGATCTTGATTGATGAAAACGGCAATGACCGTCATGAACTGTACGAAACATCGGGGGCGGGGCTTGGATTCGGCTGGGATTATACTAACGCTTTCCTGATTAATAAAAACGGCAATGATATTTATCGAGCGAAAATTATTTCGATGGGACTGGCGCAGATTCGTTCCATCGCCTTCCTGATTGATATCGGCGGGGACGACAGGTATTATCTCGGGGAGAACACCCCCGGACTGGGCGAGGCGACTTTCCGGGAAGATTATTCAAAACCCGGCCGGCTCAATGCCTATAATTCTTATACCAAGTCTTTCGGGGGTTTCATCGATATCGGGGGAAAAGATACCTATATTATGTTTAATAAAGATAAAGAATACGAGCATCCCAGAGCGAAGAACAATTCTATGTGGTTTGCACCAGACAAGGAAGACAGTACCTATGGTGCAAACAATTACGGGGTGGGGATAGATATTGAGGAAGGTACGGTGCCGGAGCTGTTTAAATGGGAGAAATAGATTTTTCATTTATTCGATTATCATTAGCAAATTAAAAACTGTGAAAGTATGCCAGTGTACCCCACAGCTTGCTGTGGGTACTCTCCCTAAAAAACTACACTCGGGTGTGACCTGACAGTTGACAGCCACCATGAATGAAACCCTGACGGCACGTTTTTTTACAATACAAAGCGCCCTGAGCGGATTTGAAGGGTTCGCCTACCCTGCTGTACGACAAATGATTACGAAAATAAAATATTGACTTGCCAACCAAACTAAATTAACGTATCATTTCCTAAATAAGAATCATTAGACAATTAGAAATTTATGTCCAGAGATACGCACGTACTGACAGCGGAACATATCGAGCAGTTCGAAAACGCCTGCCGGATAAGAAAACTTAAAATCACCCAGCAGCGGCTGGAAGTATTCAGCGAGCTGGCCCGCTATCCCGGTCATCCGACCGCGGAAAACATCTACCGGCGGGTCCGCCGGCGGTTAAAAACAATCTCTCTGGACACCGTTTACCGTACAATCGGCACTTTCGAAAAATACGGCCTTATCAAGCGCATCCAGCTAATCGACAACAAGGCCCGTTACGACATCAACCTGAAACAACATCATCATCTGGTTTGCACCCGGTGCCATGAAATCGAGGATTTTTACTGGCCCGATTTCGACCGCATGGCCCTGCCCCGACCGGCCGGGCGATGGGGAACGGTCAACAGCAAGCATGTCGAAATTCACGGCTTGTGCCGGAAATGCAGGGGTAAAACGAGAAAATAACGGTCCGCCCGTAACAGGCCGGGCGGAAAAATGGGAACTTATAATAATAAGAATAATTACTAAATAGTAATCAGTAACAAAAAGGAGGTATTCATGCCTAAAAAGAAATCCCGGCTGACCACCAGCCAGGGCAAACCAGTCGGCAACGACCAGAATTCACTGACCGTCGGCAAACGCGGGCCCATCCTGATGCAGGACATCCACCTGATGGACAAACTGGCTCACTTCGACCGGGAACGGATTCCCGAACGGGTGGTACACGCCAAGGGCGCCGGGGCGCACGGCTTTTTTGAGGTTACCCACGACGTCACCCGGTACACCAAAGCCGCGTTTCTTTCGAAAGTCGGCAAAAAAACCGAGGTCTTTGCACGCTTCTCCACCGTGGGCGGCGAAAAAGGTTCCGCCGACACCGAGCGCGACCCCCGCGGTTTCGCCGTTAAATTCTACACCGAGGATGGCAACTATGATATGGTTGGCAACAACACCCCGGTCTTTTTCATCCGTGACCCGCTCAAATTCCCGGATTTCATTCACACTCAAAAACGCAACCCGGCCACCAACTGCAAGGACCCGGATATGTTCTGGGATTTTCTGTCGCTGACGCCCGAAAGCGTTCACCAGGTAACCGTTCTCTTTTCGGACCGGGGCACGCCGTATTCTTACCGTAATATGAACGGTTACAGCGGGCATACATTCATGCTCTACCGCACCAAGAAAGATTTCCACTGGATCAAGATTCATTTTAAAACCGAGCAGGGAATAAAAAACCTGACCCGTGAAGAAGCTATCAAGCTGGCCGGTGAAGACCCCGACCATGCCACCCGGGACCTTTTCCACGCCATCGCCAAAGGACAGTTTCCATCGTGGAAAGTTTATTTCCAGATCATGCCGCACGAGGAAGCTCTTAAATACCGCTACGACGTATTTGACATCACCAAGGTCTGGCCGCATGGCGATTATCCGCTGGTTCCGGTCGGGCGGATGGTGCTCAATCGCAATCCGGAGAATTATTTTGCCGAGGTTGAGCAGGCGGCTTTCTCCCCGGCCAACCTGGTGCCGGGTATCGCTCCCTCGCCGGACAAACTTCTCCAGGGTCGGTTATTCAGTTATCACGACACCCATCGTCACCGCCTGGGACCCAACTATCATTTGATACCGGTCAACCAGCCCAAGAACGCCCCCGAGTACAACTACCAGCGCGATGCTTTCATGCGGACCGATGACAACGGTGGCGGCGCGCCCAACTATTATCCCAACACGCAGGGCGGGCCGGCGCCGGACGGTAAAGCGGATGACCCGCCGATGGAAGCCTATGGTCCCATCGACCGCCATGAATACGACCATCCCAACAGCGATTTCGAACAAGCCGGCCTGCTGTACCGCAAGGTAATGACTAAAACCGACCGCGACCATCTTATCAGCAATATCGTGGCGCATCTCGGCAACGCCCAGAAACGGTTTCAGCTTCGCCAGGCGGCGATATTCTATAAAGCCGACGAAGAATACGGCAAACGGGTGGCCGAAGGTTTGAAACTTGATTTGAACAAAGTCAAGAAACTGGCGGCGATGACCCAGGAAGAACGCATCCAGGAAACGCTGAAGTAATATTAAAAAAACCGTCGGGAACAACTTCCCGACGGTTTTTTGTCAAAACTAAAAAATTCTCTAAGGTAAAAAGGCAAAGAGATTTAAAGCGGACATATACCTTTGCCTTTTCGACTTCACTTTGAAAACCGAAAGAAAAAACGGTTTAAATTATTTAATCATTCACCCGGTATATGCACCAGGGTCGGAGCGAGTAAAGAAACAGCCTTAAAGGTATCCTCCATGTTACAGCCCTGGCATTTTATCTCGCGTATACCGGTAATTTCCGAGGTCTCGGTATCGACCAGCTTAGCCGCAATTATTATATCCCGACCCAGTTTGTCGATACTGCCGGATATTAAATACCGGGCGCCGAGAATTTTACCTATCCGGGCCGCCTGCTTTTCGATATATCTTGATTCCTGAAATTCAAGTTCCTTAATAATCTCATCAATCCGTGACCGTTCCACCAGCTGCACGTAAGGACTGTTCACCAGCTTACTCTCCAGAAACCGCGGCACCGATAAACCCATCTCCCCCTCCAGGCCGGAACAGCTGAAAGGCATAACGGCCAGCACATATGGTCCCCCGGAATCAAGCAACGGTGTCTGCGGCGAGGTAATAGTGAATTTGCTCATAAAGCATCCTGGCGACCGTTCTTCCAGGTTAAGTTCCCATAAATTGAGCCGGTCGGTATCGTCGTTCTCCGAATCGGCCAGAGCGGCGACCAGCATATCCGCTTTCGGAGCCACCACAAAATCGAGTATTTTCTCCTGCAATTTGTATTCATAAGCGGTATGCCCTGAGGTTATATCGCGGAAAGTCAGAATATTCTGCTGGAGGGTGGAGTTATCAAGAACGATAAAGCAATTGCCGAGTGTAATATCAAAAGCTCTTATCGACTTGTTATTATCCTCAAGGACTTTCACCAGGCTTCCGTCATTCCAGTCGTAAAAGGCCATATTATATTTAAAAATCATTCCCTGGCCGCCTTTTTTCAGCACCTGTTCGTCAAGACCGACAGCGATAAAAAGACGGCTTTCATCAGAGCAAGCCGACAGAACATCAATCCCTGAATTGGGCATGGTCTGAACATCGATTTCCACCTGGCGAATGGCCTTCATTTGTTTAATGTCCCACCAGATAAGGCGCCGGTCCTTGCCGACTGAGAGCAGTTCGTTTTTGTCGGTTCCAAAAACGACGTAAACAACCTCGTCGTCATGACCCTTTAGGCTACCTTTGTGAAAACCACCGGGAAATTCCCAGAGGAAAATTTCTTTTTTAGAACCACCGGCCGCGAGCAGTCTGTTGTCAGGGCTCAGGCAGAGCGCTTTTATTTTGCCGTTAAATTCATCCAGAGTTTTCAACAACTTCCCCGAACCAGGTTCCCAGATCGATATTTTTTTATCATCAGCGGATGCTACCAGGTATTCATCACCCGTGCTGAATACAATTTCATTTATCGCTCTTCGGTGAAACTTCAACTCATGAACCGGGTCGTCACTTTCAGCATCATAAAGAAAAAGCGTTCCTTCTTTTGTTCCTGCCGCAATCAAAAGGTTATCTTCGCCGATAGCGATTGCCGTAAGCCTTTCGGTTTTTACTGGAAGCTGCTTTTTAAGATACAAATCGACCTGAGCGGTAACCGGCACGGGCAGCATTACCGCCCCTACCACCAGATAAATAAACAGTTGTTTCATTATGTCATCTCGGGAATATTTTTAAGCTCCTTCGCAATACCTCTTAAAAGAAAGCGGAGAGACCGCCGTATATGATAAAACTTACGTCTCCGCTTCCCAGCCCGATACCGAGGTTCCCGGAAACATCATAGGCTAAATTGTCGCTCACAAAATATTTTAACCCGCCGCCGACCTGAAGGAACGTATAGTCGATAAAATCCGCTGGTTCTTCGGGGGAAATGTCAAACTGGTAAATCTGGCTGCTCAGATAGGGGACGATTTTTTCACCGGTTACGAAATTGTAGCGCCCGAACAACGTCAAGCTGATATTGGAATCATCATCATCACCCGAACTGGCATATATGACCATCGGCCCGCCACCGAGCTCCACGTTGGGAGTGATAAACTTACCATAGATGAAATTTACCAGAATTACGGTCATACCCTCAAAGGCAATCAGGCTGCCCTGAACCTGTATCTCCTTATCACCCTGCTCGACCTGGGCACCTGAAATCGAAACCAAACACAAAATCAAAATCCCTGCATAAAAAATTTTTTTCATGAAATCCTCCCAAATAAAGGTTTTTAATTAAACGAATAATAGAAATAATATGCCTTGAAAAGTGAAAGCAAGATATATCTTTTTTTAATACTGAAATAGTTGGTTTTCAAACTCGTTTACAACCGCCATTATTAAAAACCGGACAGTTAACAAAAAGCTTCGGTTCCCATTAATATTTCTCAGGTTGATATTACCGGATGACTTTTTGTCGAGGCAATTTACAAAAATTTCTCGAACTCTATTTCGTCGCGAATGGGAATGCCGAAATTACCGACTTTCGGGATTGATGGTTTTAATTTACGCGAGTGTTCCAGGGCGTTGACATGCACAGCCGCCAGCGTATAACCGCGCCTAAGGTAAAAGCGTATGGCGTCAAGATTGTCATTGGTGGTGATAAACCACAAACGCCGGCAACCGGCTCGGCGGGCGGCTTTTTCGACTCGCTTCATCAGAAGGGTACCGATACCCCGGTATTTTTCGAAGGCATCCAGCGTGATGACCTCGCACTGGTCATCGTTTATTTCATAGGTTACCAGTCCAACCCGATGGTCGGCGGCGTCCACGGCGTAGAAACCGAGCAGTGTCGCCGGATAGACTTTTCTCCCCCGTGTGATAATAAAATCGGCCAGCCAGTGGCTGATGACTTCCTGCACCCAGGGCTTGTCACGACTGGTCAGTTTTTTCACCCGGTAAGTCATATTTTTTACTCCGGCAAAAGCCAGGCAACGGAAAAACGGAACGCGAATTCCCTCTCGCCCGTGCCCGGTTTGTTAAGATACAGCGGAAAATCAAGCCTGATACGATGTTCCGACCAGACCGGCGGCATACTGACCGAGATCCCCGCCGAAAGATAAAACATGCGCTCGTCGGAACAACAAACGGTTTCGTTCCCGGTGGCCAGCCAGGGATAATATTTTTCCTTATTATCCATCGATACCGATGCCATATCGACAAAGAATCCCTGGTCTAGGCTGGATAAAAAGCCGCCCGCACCGGGGATAACGCCCAGCCAGCGATAGGGCAACAAATCCGGAACGGTCATCTCCAGACTTGTGCCGAAAGAAGACGTCAGGTAAATGATTCTGTCCTGGTAACCGCGGACACGTTCGTTGACCAGGTAAAAGTCGTTTTCCCAGGATGTCGGGAAAGTGCCGGGCGACCGAAAAACCTGTGATTTTATAAACCTTTCCGCCGATGGCACCCGGCTCAGATGGTGCAGGAAATGAGAAGGTGGTTCCCCGCCGGTGTTGAGCATACCGAAAGTCAGCTTAAGATTAGGTTTCTTTTTAAACTCAAGGTGTATTTCGGCTCCGAGTTCCATCTGGTCAAACCCGCGCAGGCGGTCGTTCTCATCGTAGCCGCCGATAGTGGTTTTTGCCCTGAAAACATATTTTCCATAACGCCATGTCCGCACCATCCCGGTCTGCATAACGGCGTAATAAGTTTTATTGGCATCCCAGGTCATATCCGGCAGGTATGCAACGACTTTTTCCGGCAAGTGGTCAAAGCGATTGTCCTGCCTGCCGTCGACATTCAGGAAATTTAGCTCCAAGCGAAAAAGCTCACAATCCTCGCGCGAATAATATTGCTTGAAAATTTTTTCGGTGGTTTGCGAGAAGAAAGTCCGGCAATCCGCCCTGATAAAATGCATCTCGTTTTTGGAATTGAATCCGAACGGCCGGAACGGCGTCGAGTATAAAGCGTCAACCCCCGGTTTTCCGGATTCGGTCCCCAGGCGGAAATCGAGTTTGAAGCGGTTTTCAATCTCCAGGTAAGAACCGTGAATATGAAAACCCGCCTGCAAACCATTCGCTTCATCATACCATAAATCCGGTCGCCAGCGCAGGGCATAACGGTCCAGCGGAGTTCGGTCGTATTTCATATTATCCAGCCTGATTTCAACCGGCCAGATAAGACCCGACTGATTGTTGCGGCGATCGATGTCGGCCAGCAATTGATACGGGTCAAGAACCACTTTCTTGATCCGGCGCTGGGACCGGACGGTAAATTCGTACCGGTCGTTCCAACGTCGGAACTGATGCCAGGTGGGCAATTGAGCATAGCCTTTTTTAGCATAACTCATCCCTTCGGGCGCCACGTTATAAAACGCCGTATCGCCGTGTTCGAATATTACGGCTATATCCACCGGGGAGATGAAATCGCCCGGACGTTTCAATTTAACGGTATGGTAATAATACTGCCCCTCGAGGACTGTTTTCATACCGTCATAAGCATAATCGAGCCGTTCGCGACCATAAAACCACTGCTGCAAATATTCATCGAGCTCAAGACCGGTTGCATTTTCCAGCGACTCCTTCAATTCGTCCTCATAAGGATGGGCAAAGTACCATTCATCGCAGAAATTATACATGACCTCAAAATAAATGGAATCACCCAAAATCGAACGCAACGCATAATGCATGGCGGCGGCTTTATAATAGGCCGACACCCGGTAGGGCCAGTATTCCTCGCCGCGGTCATAGGAAAAAATCATCGGTTTGTCGAAGCCCTGTTTCATCAGTCGTAAAAGCGGTTCAAAACCGCGGACATTACGGTCTTCCGTCGGCGGGGCAAAAGTCCTTTCGTACCAGTTTTTATGATCGTCCATATTCCCCTCACGGCCGTAATATTTTTCCATAAGCACGTGTTCGGCATGAGTGGTGAAACCTTCGTCGAGGAAGGGCCGGTCAACCTGGTTGAAACCTATTTGTCCCATGAACCATTGATGACCGATTTCATGAAACAATAACAGGCTCCAGCCATGCGACGGTCCTCCGCCCCCGCAGTTGGTGAGCATCGGGTACTCCATACCACTGTAGGCATCACAGATACGTATCACCGGCCACTGATAAGGAAAGAAAAGCTGTGAGTAAGTCCGTATGGCCGTCTTGCCGAGCTCCACTGCTTCAACCCAGCTTCGGGCTTTATGCCTCAAAGGATAGGCCACCACCTGGACACCCTCAACCAAACCGGTGTCGATACAGAACCGGTTGGACGAAGTGAAGACAAAATCGTTAACGTTCTCGGCGATATAATGCCAGGTCCTGGTGCTGCCTTTTTCAAACGCAAACTCCGGCCACTCATCGGCGGGCCGGAGAAAATTTCTGATATCCAGTTTTTGACGCAGAGTATCCGGAAGGACATCGCCTTCGTTGACCAGCACCCCGGTGGCGGCAACAACCTGGTCGGCCGGGGCGGTTATGAAAACATCGTATGTCCCGAAATCACCATAGTTCTCACCCCAGCCGAGATACTGCGCATTCACCCAGCCCAGCTTATGGTCATAAACGCAAACCTGGGGATACCAGTAGGCGGCTTTGGTCACGCCGTTTTCATAACCCAGCCGCAACCGGGAAGGTTGCGGAAGAACCGTTTTGAAGTCAAACATCAGATAAAGGCTGTCCTGAGGCTTCAGGGGGGCGCTCAGATAAACCGTGATAATGGTATTGTCGAATTCAAAATCATCATAACCTAGTTCCCGGTAAGGGACACCTTCCGGAATGAACAATTCCAGCGAACCTTCTTCTTCAGGCCGTAACCCGGCGAAATCGTAGATGTTCTGCCGGCGTAGTTTCTCGTCGGCATAAGAGCCCTTCTGAACGGCGTTAGGAAAAGCCTTCAAAAACAGGATATTGAGAGTATCCGGTGAGTTGTTGACATACTCGAGCTGGAGAGTGCCCTCAATAGTGCGGAGGTCATCACGAAGTATCACTTCCATCCGGTAATTTACTTCCTGTTGCCAGTACTCCCCCGCCCGGCTACAGGGACAGATAAAAAATAATAACGGGCTTGCTGTTAATAATATCTTAAGCACTTTATAAACTACCGGTCAAACCGTCATAAATGAAAGTTGTTCCAAGATATAAAAGAAAAGCGGCGCACAACAATAATAACGTCTTGAGGCCCGCTCCCATGATTATGCTTTTGCCTTTCCAGATGAGTATCGAAACCGCCGTATACCAGACAAAATCGGACATGATGTGACCAAAATAAAAGACCACCGGCCCGATTATGCCGAAGTGCATGGACTTGACCAGAAACGCCAGACCGGTCGTACCCCACCATATAAACCAGTACGGGTTTGACAGAGTAGCGAGAATACCTTTACCGGCGAGTTTTTTCTCCGAACTCTTCGGGTTGTTTTCAAGCTCATAAGATACTTTTTTTCTTATTGTGTCCCGGGCCATGGAGATGCCCATCAGTATCAGGGCGGCTCCGCCGGCCACTCCAATAATTTTGGTGATGAGAGCATTTTCGGTAATTACCGCCACGCCGAAGGAAAGCACCACCACCACCGCAACCTCGGCAAGGGCATGACCGATAGAGATAACCGGCCCGGTGCGCCAGCCGTGCAACGGAGTCTGTGAGACGCCGACCGCCAGGAGCGGACCGGGCATCAACGCCCCCGAAAATCCAACCATGAAAGAGTTGAAAAAAAGAAGTATCAGTTCCATGCTGGATAAAATAACCAATATGAGTCTTTAAGTAAATTGGAAATATTTATACAAAGACCGGAGTGTCTTCACCTGACCGATACCGCCGCCAATCCCGTTCCGTGAACTTTACTGAAATTGTTATTTTAATTCCGAAATATCCAGCGTCAAACCGGCACTGACCTCGATATAATTCTCCCCGAAAGCTTTTTTGAAAAGCCGGCGGGCATTATCACCAGAGCAGTGGCAGGGTGCGGCATAGCGTATACCCATCCTCTTTAGTTCCTCGACTACGGCGCTGATAGCCTCCTCGGAATCCCGGACCAGATGAAAACCGCCGATGACAAGAAAAAGTTGGTCAGGAAACATTCCCTTTACTTTACGGGTGATTTCCACGATACCGGGGTGAGCGCAACCGGTGACAATAACCAGCCCCCGCTTCGTTTTAAAAACCAGCGCCTGCTCCTTGATATCTTTCCCCATCTGGCCGGTGGTAAAGATATTTTCACCAAGACTGGTAGAAGCCATTACTTCGAACAAAGCCGCGCCGGACTCCTGCGGGATACGTTTAGTCTCATACGAAAAAGCCTGCAACATATATACCGCCACCCGGTCGCATTGCGGCAGGATATCTCTCAGTCCCCCGGTATGGTCCCAGTGGTCATGAGAGATAAAGATAAGTTCAATATCTTTCGGGTCGAGATGCATATGGCGCATATTGGCCAGAAGAATATCCCCCTTTGCACCGGTATCAAAAAGGATCGTCTTCCCGGCGCCTGTTATGATACATCCGAAACCCCAGTCGGCTTTAATATTTTCTACGCTGGAATTATTATCGTAGACAATATCCAGCCGAAGATTGTCAAGGGCAAAACTTTTGTGCACGGTACTGTCCATAAATTCCTTTCCTTTTTGCGCCCATATCGACCCGTATGTAAATATCATAAAGCCAAAGGACGCAATTGTCAAAATGTTGACAACTTTTCTCATTTGACTGCCCTTTATTTCTTAATCCCCATCAACAAAAATGATTCATGACCGTCTTCATGAACATCATATGGATACTTTTCCACCGCAAACCCGGTTTCAGCCAGCAGTTCCAACCACCTTTTCAGAGGAAACAGACCGCTGATATGCCGGTCATGCTCGATGCGTACTTCGCCATTCTCGTGAATGATATAAATCATCAGGTATTCATAGGTAGTGTCGTCAGGGTCAGGGTCGAACTGGTAGTCGATATACACCAGGCGGGTACGGTCACTGGAACCGGTATCATGACCGACCACTCCGTCAACGAAGGTTTCGGCTGTGTAATCGGGTGCGGTAATAAAGACACCGCCGCTTTCCAGATGTTCCCGGGCGGTTTTGAAGGCGGCACGAAGGTCGTCCTCGGTCAGCATATAATTGATGGCGTCATGTATCAGAACAGCTTTGAATTTACGCCCCAGCCGCATGGTCCGCATATCGCCGACGATATGTTCCACATCAGGATTGAGTTTACGGGAATTATTCATCATTTTATCGGACAGGTCTACCGCCACAGCCTTGAAATCAGCGGTCAGGTGTGAAAGATTATTTCCACCTCCGACTCCTAACTCCAGTATTTCATGTCTCCCGGGACCAAGCTTTTCCCGAAGAACCTTTTTCCAGATTCCGGCTTCTTTGATATAATTTTTCGGGTCGCTTACCAGAGGCCACAGATAGGCAAACTCATCGTACAGACGATTCTGTTTTATCTCATCGAGTCTCATAAGCTTATCATCCTCCCGTTTTTCTTATCAGTCCGATATCTTATAATTTACTCTCTTTGAATAATATTACTGAACTATTAAATAATGAATTATTTTCTTTTTTATAAAAAAACAGAACCGTAAAACGGTTCTGTCGGGTTTTTTATTTATTGTCAGAGACCGGGACGGCTATTTTCCGGGGAAATTAGCCTTACGTTTTTCCAAAAACGCCGCGGTGCCTTCTTTTTTATCCTCGGTACCGCAGATATCACCGAATTTATTCATTTCCAGTTTACAGCCGTTTTCCAGTGTCATATCCAGCCCTCGGTTGATACATTCTTTGGCTATTTTCACCGCTACCGGGCTTTTGGAATTTATAAGTTTCGCCAGTTCCAGTGCTTTTTCCATAAGCTGTTCCGGCGGGTAAACTTCGTCCACCAGGCCGATACGGTGAGCCTCGGCGGCGGTTATCATCTCACCGGATAGAATCAACTGCATGGCTTTACCCCGCCCTACCAGGCGCGACAACCGCTGGGTGCCGCCATAGCCGGGAATGAGGCCAAGGTTGACTTCGGGCTGACCAAGTTTAGCTTTTTCCGACGCCAGCCGGATATCACAGGCCATGGCCATTTCACACCCGCCGCCCAGGGCAAAACCATTGACCGCGGCGATAACCGGCCGGGGATAATTCTGGATGGTGTCCATCAGCTTAAGACCCTTTTCCGAAACAGCTCTTCCTTTGGTAACATCAGCCACAGCCAGTTCGCCGATATCCGCCCCGGCGACAAACGCTTTGCCCGCCCCGGTCAGGATGACGCACCCGATGCTTTTATCGTCTTTATGATTATCGAAAACCTGTTGGAGTTCGGTTATGGTTTCATCGTTCAGGGCATTCAGCGCTTTTTCTCGGTTGACGGTTATGATCAGAATATCCTCTTTCTTTTCCACCAGAAGATTTTTTAAATCGGTCATAGTTGCTCCCAAAATTTAAATTATATGAATTATTATTTACTACCTTTTATCCACCAGGCGCACCATCCGCAGACCCATCGTATGCACCGTGGTCCCGGCCAGTTCAAACCCGGCTTTAACAAAACAGCCCAGAACTTCTTCGCTGTCACTGTAAAGATTTAGAATAACTTTTATTACATCCGGCCTTCGGGCGGCGGTTTCGTACAAAAGCCTGAGCATCTTAGTCCCGTAGCCACGACTGCGCCGGTTGGGGTCAACCAGAAGGTGGGCGATTTCCACGGCATTTTCGATTGGCCGGTTCCAGAGTTCTCCATAGGCTACCGGTTTACGCTCGGAAAATAATAGATAGGCGGCAACATCAGGCCGTTGCCAGCTATCCACAATATCCTCCGGCGGAGGGAAATCCTGCCCCCGGCAAAGGTTTTTATATGTTTCCTCGGATTCTATCCAGGAACGGACAATCTGGGCGTATTCGGGATTATAGGGGATAATATCAGCCTTAATACGGATAGGGTCACTCATAATCAGGATTTCTCCAATTTGATAGTTGGAGATGAATATAAACAAATTTACCCGAGGGAGCAACCGGGAAACAATTTCCTTATAAAAGTAATAAGACCCTAATAAAAAAACCGCCGAATTGCTCGGCGGTTCTTCATGGGAGGGTGTATGGTCAGGGTACAAAAGTCTATTTAAATTCTTCGCTGCTTCATAATATTAAACAAATTACGTCCGGTTTTGGTTCCATTAATAATAATTTTTTTTAATATTATCCATATTCCTTGTAAATTATAGACTTACGACCGCTTGACCGGAATCACAATTTATGCTATATATCCTGAAATTTTAACAGAATCACTAACAGGAGAGTAACTACCGATGATAGATTTTTCTTATACCGAGAACCAGCTGGCTGTCCGCGATATGGCTCGCGAACTGGCGCGAAAAGTCATAATCCCGTCGATAAAGGATTACGACCGCGCTAATAAGACTAACCCGGAATTACTGCCGGCTATGAAAAAAGCCAACCTTCTGGGTTTTTGCATCCCGGAAAAATACGGCGGACTTGGCATGGATTATATCTCTCTGGGTTTAGCCTGTGAAGAACTGGAATACGGGGATACCTCGGCCCGCGTGGTGCTCTCGGTGCATATTGGTCTTTACAGCCTGCCGGTACTTACCTGGGCCGACGAAGAGCAAAAGGAAAAGTATCTTAAACCGGTAGCGACCGGAGAAAAAATCGGAGCTTTTGGTCTGACCGAGCCGGGAGCCGGTTCGGATGTGGTCGGGCTTCAGTCCACGGCTGTAAAAGATGGCGATTATTATATCCTTAACGGCGAGAAAATGTGGATTTCACTGGCTGATACAGCCGATTATCACCTCGCTTTTGCCTGGACGGATTTGGAAAAAAAGAAAAACCGAGACCATAGCGGTCTATCAGCTTTCATTGTGGAAAAGACTTTTGAAGGCGTTACCGTCGGACCTATCCATGGCAAACTGGGAGTCCGCGCCGGAGATACCGGCTGGATTTCCTATCAGGATGTCCGGGTACCGAAAGAAAACCTGGTTTACAAAGAAGGTCAGGGATTTAAAATAGCCATGTTCTGCCTTGACCAGGGACGCTATACGGTGGCGGCTGGTTCCTGCGGTCTGATTAAAGCCTGCCGTGATGCCTGCGTAAAATATTCATTCGAGCGGAAAACTTTCACTAAAAACATCGCCGAGCATCAACTGGTCAAGCAGATGATTGCCAATATGGAAGCTGGGTATGAATACAGCACCGCCTTATGGCTTAAAGCGGGGTGGTTGAAAAATCAGGGCATAAGGTCCACCAGAGCAACCTCGCTGGCCAAATGGATAGCCTGCCGGGAAGCCGAGGAAGCCGCCGCCAATGCCGTACAGGTGTTCGGAGCTTACGGCTTTTCCGATGAATACCCGGTCGAAAGATTTTATCGCAACGCCAAGGGAGCCTCCATCTACGAGGGTACCCGTGAGATACATACATTGATGCAGGCTGACTATGCCCTGGGACTGCGTAAAGACACTCCCCTGGAAAAAGACTTGCCCGAGGTTGAACAGTAAATCTTGACTGAAATGTAATTCAATATATGGTAAGGCATTTCTTTAAGTACTTGACAGATACCTACTTGTCATATAAAGATATAAAATAAGAAGCCGATTATATAATATGCTCAACGCCCAGCAAATAATGTCAAAATACGGCAACCTGAAGAAAATTAACTACTTCGTTATTAATTTTCTGGATTTTCAGGATGCTCTGAATACAACTTCACAGATGATTGACAAAGGAACTGACCCCAAAGACGCACGCGAGGTCAAGAAAATCTGCGAAGTTACCACCCTACCGCTCAAAGGGCGTTCCGCTGGCTTTATCCTGACTATCAATCTGCCGGAAAAAATCGTCAAATAAAAAAAGAGTCACCTTTCAGGATGACCCTTTTAATTTAATAGTCATGTGATTTATTCAACGGTCACCGATTTGGCCAGATTTCTCGGCTGGTCAACGTGGCAACCACGCATCACGGCAATATGATAAGCCAGAAGCTGAAGAGGAATAACGGAAAGAAGCGGCGTCAAGAGCCTGAATGTCTGGGGAATATAAATGACATGGTCCACCCGGTCGGCGATTTCGTTGTCGCCTTCGGTGGCAATAGCTATAATCCGTCCGTTACGAGCCTTAACCTCGGCAATATTGGACATCACTTTGTCATAAACCGGGTCTTTAAGGGCAATCACGACCACCGGCATATTTTCATCAATCAGGGCAATCGGACCGTGTTTCATCTCCGCGGCCGGGTAGCCCTCGGCATGAATGTAGGATATTTCTTTAAGTTTCAGAGCGCCCTCGAGCGCTACCGGATAGTTAATGCCGCGACCGAGATACAGAAAGTTATTATTCCGGTAATATACTTTGGCGATGTTTTTAATTTCCTCGCTTTTTTTAAGAATCAGCTCCACCTGGTCAGGAATTTTATGAATATATTCGATTATTTCCTGTCCCTGCTGAACCGAAAGGTGACGCATCCTGCCAAGGAGATTGGCAATCAGTGCCAGGACCATAACCTGTGAAGTAAACGCCTTGGTTGACGCCACCCCGATCTCCGGCCCGGCGTGAATGTACACCCCGCCGTCGGATTCACGGGCAATCGTGGAGCCGACAACATTCACCAATCCCAGGGCGGTTACCCCGCGTTTTTTGGCTTCCCGCAAAGCCGCCAGGGTATCGGCTGTCTCCCCCGACTGGCTGATGGCCAGAAAAATCGTGTTTTCATCAAATATCGGGGAACGATAACGGAATTCGGAAGCATATTCGACCTCGACCGGCAGGCGGGAAAGCTCCTCAATCATATATTCGCCGATAAGACCGCTGTGCCACGATGTTCCGCAGGCGGAGATGATGATGCGGCGGAGCTGACGAAGTTCCTCGTATTGAAGATTCAAACCGTTCAGCCGCGCAATACCTTCTTCGTAATTAAGGCGTCCCCGGATGGTGTTGCGGAGAGTGGAAGGCTGTTCATGAATCTCCTTGAGCATGAAGTGGTCATAACCCTCCTTCTCAATCATATCCAGCGTCCAGCTGACTTCGTTTATTTCCGGAGTGATTTTCACGTTTTGAATAGTGGTGATTTCATATTTATCAGGTGTAACGGTGGCTATCTCGCCGTCCTCAAGATAGACTACCCGGTTGGTATGTTCCAGCATGGCGGAAACATCGGAAGCAACGAAATTTTCTTTTTCCCCCAGACCGATAACCAGCGGCGAGCCCATCCGGGCGGCCACCATCAGGTTGGGATGCATCGAAGAAATCACGGCGATTCCATAAGTGCCATCCACCTGCGTCAGGGCATCCCTGACGGCACTGGTCAGGTCGCCTTTATAATTGAGTCGAATCAGGTGTACCAGTACCTCGGTGTCAGTATCGGTTTTAAAATGCATGCCCTGCCGAATGAGATATTCTTTCAAAGTTCGGTAATTTTCGATAATGCCGTTATGGATGAGAGCTATTTCACAGCTTTCGTCAATATGCGGATGGGCGTTGACCTGATTCGGTTCGCCATGAGTTGCCCAGCGGGTATGTGCAATACCGTGGGTGCTGTTATATACTTTATCCCCCAGCGTCTGCTCGAGCATTTTAATCTTGCCCACCGATTTGGAAACCATCAAACCGTTATCAGTCAACAGCGCTATACCCGCCGAATCGTAACCACGATACTCAAGTCGTTTAATCCCGGCGAGCAGGATGGGTTTAGCCTGCCTGTAGCCGACGTAACCAACTATACCACACATAAATACATATCCGTTCTATTTAAAGAATTGTTTGACCCTGTTAAGCAGTTTTTCCGTCATTTGCTTATTATCGGTTTCCACGATAAGTCTGTAAATAGGCTCCGTATTGGATGAACGCAGTTGCAACCAGCCATGTTCGAAATCAAAGCGAATTCCGTCCTGTCTGTCAATATTGGTTTTTCCCAAAAAATTAAGCGCTTCTTTCTCAAACTGATTTAATTTATCATGAAAGTCGTCAGGAAGCGGAGCCTTTGTTTTTATAATATAATACTTCGGGAGTTTTTTTACAAGCTGATTTAAACTTATTTTTTCCTCTGCCAGGCAGGTAAGGGTCAGAGCCGCGGCAATCAGGGCATCACGCCCGGCGTGAAAGGCCGGGTAAATAACACCGCCGTTTCCCTCGCCGCCAATGACTCCGCGACGGCGTTTCATTAGGGCAATTACATTAGCTTCACCGACTTTCGAATAATAAACCTTTGACCCTGCGGCCACGGCGACGTCAGCCGTGGCTTTTGACGTTGACAGATTTATAACCGTAGTACCCCTGAGGGTTTTTAAAATCTGCCGGACGGCGATTGTCAGAGTAAATTCCTCGCCAATCGGTTGCCCGAATTCATCCACCAGCGCCAAACGGTCGGCATCAGGATCACAAGCCATTCCCACGTCAGCTTTGTGCTCTCTGACTAAAGCGCCAAGTTGAGCAAGGTTTTCTGCAACAGGTTCAGGTAGATGGACAAAACGACCATCACCCTCACAATTCAAACGCACTACTTTTACACCCAGGCGTTCCAGAAGCTCCGGGAGAGCTTTCGAACCAGCCCCGTTAATGGCGTCCACCACAACCTTGAACCGGCGGCTTTTTATGGCTTTTTTATTAATGTTTTTAACAGCCAGGGTACGCCGGATATGTTTATCTATCCAGTCCGTTTGAACCGATACACGACCAAGGCGCTCCACCGGTTTATAGTCGAACCGGGCATCGTTGAAAATCTTTTCCAGTTTTTTATATTGAGCGAGAGTTATAAACTCACCATGATGGTTGAAAAACTTCAAGGCATTCCAGGGAGCTGGATTGTGAGAAGCGGTAATACAAATACCGCCGGCGGCATTAAGCTGCTTGACGGCTATCTCAACGGTCGGAGTAGGCACCACCCCGATTTCAATTACATCAATACCCACCGCCGTCAGTCCCGCAATAACCGCCTGTCTAATCATATCTTTCGAAGGCCGGGTATCGGAACCAATGATTACCGGGCTCTTTTTTAGAAATGTCCCGAAAGCCGCCCCATAAGCAGCCACCATCACGGGGTCAAGACCGTTACCGATGACACCGCGGATTCCGGAGGTCGATTTGACTAACTGTTTCTCTTTCATACTCTTATTTATCGATAAAATCGTCGTTCTTATTACCTGAAAATCTGATATTTATACGTTTGTAGCCGGTATCCTTCACTAAAAAAATCAACCGGCGAGTACTTTTTTCATAGCCGGGTGAAGTTTACCGTTGGTCGCCAGTATTTCCTTGTCGAATATGGAATATTTTTCACCTTTAAAGCGGGTTATTTTACCCCCCGCTTCTTCAACGATTATTTTGGCGGCGGCGGTATCCCAGGGGTGAAGGTTCAGTTCCCAGAAGCCGTCCAGCCTCCCGGCTGCCAGCCAGCATAAATCGAGCGCCGCCGAACCCAGGCGCCGGATGCCTTCGGCTTTTTTAGCCATCCGAGCAAAAAGACCCAGATTATTGCGCCGGGCCGTACTTATATCATAAGCAAAACCGGTGGCCAGTAAAGCGCGCTGAAGATTATTCTGAGCGGATACGTGAATTTTCTTACCGTTAAGAAACGCCCCGGCGCCTTTTCGAGCCCAGAACATTTCATTCAATTGAGGGTCATAAACCGCCCCGAGCACTATTTCCCCTTTATACTCCAGAGCCACCGAAACACCATAAACCGGGAAGGCATGCGAATAATTGACCGTCCCGTCGAGTGGGTCGATAATCCAGCGATAGGGTGATTTTCCCCCGCCGCTACCACTCTCTTCGGTCAGGATTTCATGCCGGGGATAATATCGAGAAATACTTGCGATGATTGACTTTTCTGATTTTAAATCCGCATCAGTCACCGGGTCGATGCGACCTTTGAACTTCACTTTAAGACGGTGTTTGAAACCTTTTTTTAATATGGCGCCGGCTTTAAAAGCCAGCTTCCGGCTGAAGGCACTGAGTTCTTTCGCTTCCCTGTCAATCATCAAATCTCTCTCCCATATCAGGCCGTAACGCTTTTCTTTTCGACCCGTTCGCGTTTGAACTGCATCTGGTATAATTTATAATAAATTCCTTTCTGCTTCAACAATTCTTCGTGTCGTCCCATCTCCCGGACCTGTCCATGATGAAGGACGATTATATTATCCGCTTTTTCGATAGTGGACAGGCGGTGGGCGATAACAATCGAAGTCCGCCCCTTGAGGAGTTCATCAAGCGCCGACTGGATCAATTTTTCCGTCTCCGTGTCAACCGAACTGGTGGCTTCATCGAGAATCAGAATATCCGGGTCAAAAGCCAGTGCCCGGGCAAAGGAAAGAAGCTGTTTCTGCCCGGTTGAAAGGGTACTGCCGCGTTCCAGTATTTTCGAACTGATACCCTCGGGCATTTTATCCAGAAAACGGTCGAATCCGACCCGGTTGAGAGCTTTTTTCACCTGTTCATCGGTGATATGTTCATTACGCAAACGGACATTGCCGGCGTAATCGCCGCTGAAGAGGTAAACATCCTGAAGCACCAGACCGAGATGTCGCCGCAGCACGGACAGGGGCATATCTTTGATTTCGACACCGTCGATTTTAATCGCACCCCGCTGATAATCATAGAAGCGATACAAAAGAGAGATAAGAGAACTCTTGCCGGCCCCGGTAGCGCCGACAATCGCCACCCGCTGTCCACTTGCCACCGTGAAGGATATGTCTTTGAGTACCCAATCGTTTTCATGATAGGCAAACCAGAGCTTCTCGATTTCAATCCGGCCCTTAAAAATGCCGTTACCTTGGGGGGTAGCCGGGTCAGTGACAGCCGGAGGGGTATCCAGCAGTTTAAAAATTCTTTCGGAGGATGCCATCGACGACTGCAACACGTTATACTGCTCGGACAGGTCTCTGATAGGCCGGTAAAAGCGGTCAACCAGTTGCATGAATGCCACCAGCTCGCCATAGGTCAATAAGGCTTCATTGATACGAATACCGCCGTAGTACAAAAGCAAACCGATGGACAGCGCCCCGATAATTTCCACCGCCGGGAAAAACAGAGCGTAATAATATATGGAACGGAAATGAGCTCCGCGCAGGTCCTTATTGATGGTGTCAAATTCCCGGAAGGTTTTTTCCTCACGATTAAAAAGCTGCACAATATTGATACCGATAATATGTTCCTGTAGAAAAGAATTAAGCCGGGCCAGACGGGTCCTGACCTGGCGGTAAGCCTCACGGGCTTTCACCTTAAAAGCGAACGTGATAACAACCAGAAGCGGCAGAACCACAAAAGTTATCAGGGCGAGCTGCCAGTTGATATACAGCATGGTGCCGAAAATCAGAACCAGCATGAAGATATCGCCGAAAATCCCGACCACCCCCGAAGAAAAAAGTTCATTTAACACATTGACATCGCTGGTAACACGGGTCACCAGCCGTCCGACCGGATTCTGGTCATAGAATCCCAGGTGGAGTTTCTGAAGATGGCGGAAAACTTCCATGCGGATATCGTGCTGGACTTTCTGGCCCAGCCACTGGGTCAGATAGTACTGAAAGTGCTGGGCGATAAAGGTCAATACCATGACCCCGAAAAAAGCCAGAACGATATAGGTAAAGCCCTCTCTGACACCGGTTATGATATGGTCATCGATGGCACTTTTAACGAGGAAAACCAGCACGATTTGAGACAGGGAACCCAATAGCAGCAACAGTACCGCCACCGTTACCGCCAGGCGATACGGCTTGAGGTATTTCATCAACCGTTTCATCAGCCGCGCATCGTAGGCTTTGCCCAGCGCTTCTTCTTCGTGATAATTATTCCAACCGGAGCCGGCCATCAGAGTTTTTCAATCTCCATTTCCAGAAGCTGGGAATTGTAAAGCCCGGCATAACGGCCATCCAGCTTCATCAGTTCGTCATGATTGCCCTGTTCGACAATACGCCCATCCTCAAGATAAATGATCAGGTCGGCTTCTTTGACCGACGAGACCCGGTGAGAAATAATAAACCGGGTGCAATGGCGATAGTTTTCATTGAGCCGGTCATAAATCTCGTTTTCGGTTTCGGTATCCACCGCCGAGGTGACATCATCCAGTATCAGGATTGCGGGGTTAACCAAAAGCGCCCGGGCGATCGCCGCGCGCTGTTTTTGACCGCCGGAAAGAGTGATTCCCCGCTCACCGACAACGGTTTCGTAACCGCTGGGAAAATCCTTCACATCTTTATCGAGAGCGGCAATATGACCGGCCACCCGCACGGCTTCATCCGATAGGCGCTCGTCGCCAAACCTGATATTGTCCGCGATGGTATCCGAAAATAAAAATGGTTCCTGCGGTGCCACTCCGAGTTGTCGTCGTAAGGCGGTCAGGTCCCAGTCATTGATATCGACATCATCGATAAATAACCGACCGCGTTCGACCGGATAGAGCCGCGCCAGAAGACGGGCCAGGGTGGACTTCCCCGAACCGGTCATTCCCACAATGCCCACCGTCTGTCCCGGCCGGACAAGCAGATTGATACCGTCAAGTACGATATTACCGTCGTAGGCGAATTTCAAATTCTTGAACTCAATCTTCCCCTTCAGTTTGCCCTTAAAAGGGTGCCCGGTGTTGTTTTTTATAACCGGTTCGGTGTAAAGAATACTGTTAATGCGGTCCAGCGAAGCGGTCCCGCGCTGGTAGAGGGAAACGACCCAGCCCATGGCAAACATCGGCCAAAACAAACCATGGAGGTAGGCAAAAAAGGCCACCATGGTGCCCAGTTCAATATTCCCGTCCCAGACCTCGAGAGCGCCGAAATACAGTATTATAAGATTGAGCGTCGAAGCCAGGAAGTATATCAGGGGAAAGAGGGTTCCCTGAAGACGCGCCATATCCAGGTTGAAACCGATATACTTGCGGGATTCCCGATCAAAATTTTCAATCTCGGCTTCCTCCTGAACATAGGCTTTGACCACCTTGATGCCGCCCAGGTTTTCCTGAGCCGTGGCGGTAAGCTGCGAAAACTGCTCCTGGATTTTAATAAACTTCCGGTGAACCAGGTTTCCCAGTTTGTTGACGGCATAGGGGAAAATCAGCAGGGGCAGTAAAGAATAAAGCGTCAAACGCGGCGACAGATATATCATGAAGCCCAGCGCCACCAGCAGCGATACGATCGTGTTGGAAATATACATCACCCCCGGGCCGACCATCATCCTGACCGCCTCAAGGTCGTTGGTTGCACGGGCCATGATATCGCCGGTACGGGTACGGTCATAAAATGAGGGCGAGAGTTTGAAAAGATGCGCTACCAGTTCACCGCGCAGGTTGTATTCAAAATGGCGCGACATCCAGACAATCGTCCGCCGGGTGGCAAAACGAAAAATCCCGGAAAGCACGGCCAGGCCGATCATTACCAGAACATATTTCAAAATTTCCCGGCTGGGAGCCTTTTGTTCGAGGAGGTCAAAAACCAGCTTGGTATAATAGGGAATAATCAGGAGCAGGGTGTTGGCCATAACAATAGCCAGGCCCCCGACATACAAATATCCCTTATAATATTTGAGATATTTCTTTATAACGGCAAAACGCCCACCGACGTTCTGCTTTTGAGATATTTCAACAGCCATGACACCATAATATTTTATATCAGAACGTTAAGATAGTAAAACAGCCGGAGGGGTCAATAGTTCAAAATATTGGCAAAGAGATGAATGGCTTCGATATTCAGTTCGGCAATCATTTCCACCAGGGGCAAACCGCAGTATATTATCTGGCCGTTGCCCAGTCTTGATATTGACAGAAGAGTCCCATCCGTATCCGTGGTCAAAACTTTCTCGGCCGGACTAACCACCGCTGAAGCGACCGGCTGCCTGACGGTGAAATAAGTAAGGAATTCGGGAAAAGTGATCTTATAGGGCTTGTCAAGAATCCGGGCTTCCGGTATCCGAAGTTTAATTTCACCCGCTCGAACCGCCGTTGCCCCCGGGCTGAACGAGACCGGTAAGACACCGTCCGGCCAGTCGTAAGGTTGTCCCAGGATTACCAGAGAGCCGCCGTTGCGAATATAATCAACCAGCCTTTCCGTTATTAATTTCAAGGAGGGATATTGTCGAAAGGCGCCGGAACCGACCAGCAGGACATCGTAAGCATTGAGATCGCCGGTTACCAGGCCACGGTCAGTCAACGGCTGAAAAGCGGCGTCGGTCATACGTAAAATATCCTCAAGAAGACCGGTGCTGTCGGGCATAAAACCGATTTGCACGGTATCCTCAATGTGGCAAGCGGCGATGCGAATAAAACCGGTATCGGCTGAAACCACGCGATGGTCCACTATCAAAGTGATTATCTGCTGGTGAATCCCCAGTTCAAAAAGATTTGAAACCGAAAAGGGGATAGGAATGGTCTGGCTGGCGTGTCCCTTTTCCAGCAGCCACTCGGTCCGATAAGCCCCGGCAAAAACACCGCGCGGTGTTTCCAGGTTGACTTTCACCCGACCGGCATAATTCAGGGGTTTGGTAATCAGCGCCTTCCAGTTCAGCGAAGATACGACCCGGTCGACATCAAGGCGCGCAGTCGGCTGTACGAACCGGAATCCCGGCATAAAACTGATTTTCAAGTCCAGGGCTTCCCGGACGGGAACAACCGTCGTAATCGGCATCTGAATCTTACTATAAATAACCTCAGCCGTAAAATAAAGTGATTCCGGTTGCGCCGCTTCAAAATAGACCGGGTCAACATCAACCAGATATTCCCGAACATAAGCCTGATGAGGTTTAACCTTTCTTGATACCGAATCCAGCACGATAACCGAAGTATCCCAGTAGGGTTGAAATTTTATATACGACAGCTCGACTTCCTCGGCACCATTAACAGCCAGGTCAGCCCGGAATTTCAGCTTTTGACCGTGCGGGGAATCGCGCACTATCACCCGACCTTCCCAGTTTAATCCGATTTCATAAAGAGCCGCCTTCTGAGCTTTATTCAATATCCGGTCAAGATACGGTTCATAGTCGGGGATACCGGCCAGCACACCTTCCGCCCGCGATTGATGCATCAGGTACATGAGTTCTTTATAACCGGTAACAATATTTTCCACCCGCCGGCGACCGCCGGCATTGTGGGAAGCATTTAAAAAGGAAAGAGCATTTTTGGCTTTGCGGATAAAAGCCTGCTTGACGGCTCCTTCGGATAAAAGTGAGTCCAGCACCGCCACCAGGCGGATTTTATTCAAACCGGATATAAAATCCGGAACCGGTTTTTCTGGCTTAAGACGACTTTTTAAAAGTTCATACAGAATCAACCTTTTCCCCGAACTGTAATCCGACGACCGTAACCGCGGAAATAAAACGGATACTTCCCTTTCCAGGCGCGGCTGATACTGTTTCAACAATTCCTGCCGATTAATATAAACACCACCCGGCTTGACGGAATCTTCGAGCTTATCAGTAACCTGATATAATTTGATGATGTTGAAAAGCGAAGTACTGTCAACAGCCAGGTTAAGAAGATATTCCCGGCAGGCGTTATACAATTCACCCTGACCCTGATGACCGAAAATGACGATATCCGGCCGACGTTCCTTAAAAAGAGAGCTAAAAAGCGAATCCCGGTAAACACTGCTATTATCGACAACATAATATTGATGAGAGTAAATTTCCTTATCGGCAACTTCGACTGTCCTGTAATAAAAAGCTCCTCCCTGTTTCACCGACAACAGGTCAAGACGGCAACCGAAGCGGTCATTGAGATAATAAAGCGTCGGCCAGTCGATTTCAGCGGGATTTTCATAATAATAGAGAATACGTAAATCACACAGGACATAATCGACGAGATTCGAGGCCGCATTCGAACCAGGAATTAAACCAGTACATAAAATTACTATAAATATCGAAAACAACCAACGCATATTCCTGCCCTATGAATGACTTTTTTATCCACCGCAATATATTGAATTATTAAAATAGTTGTCAAAGTTGAATTTTTCTTTTTTTGAGCGGCGATGAATGCTACGGAGATTGATACTGCCGTAATTATCAATTACCATAAAAAAACCGCCTGGCGGCGGTTCATACATTAGATAATCTTATTTCCCCGGAGCTTATTGAAGAGTTTATCGGCAATTTCCTCCGGTGTTTCGCCCTCGATCAGCTCGCCCTTGGTACGCGGCGGCGGCGGAGCGACCCTGGCAACCCTGGTTCTGGAATCGGCACCAAGCGCCCCGCCGTCCAGACCAAGATCAGCGGCCGTCCATTTAATAATCTCTTTCTTCTTGGCCGCCATCTTGCCTTTAAGCGAAGGCAGGCGGGGTTCATTGATTTCCTTGACCACCGAAACCACCGCCGGCAGGGTCATCTCGACGACATCGTAGCCGTCCTCAGTGGTTCTCTGCACCACCGCTTTGCCGTCCTCGACCGACACGAACTTCCTTACAAACATGGCCTGGGGAACATTCAGCAAGGCGGCTACGGCACCGGGTACTTGAGCGGAATCGGAATCGATCGCCTGCTTCCCGGCCAGGATGAGGTCATATGCGCCCATCTTCTTAAGCGCCGCGGCCAGTATCTTTCCCACCGCTTGGGGATCGGAGTTCTTAAACTTGTCATCCGAGACCAGATAAGCTTCATCGACTCCAAGAGCCAGGCAATTACGAAGCGCCGATTCGGCGCGGTCACTTCCGACCGAAATGACACTCACTTTGCCGCCGTGTTTCTCCTTCAGGCGCAACGCCTCCTCGACCCCATATTCATCAAAGGGATTAACTACCCCGGGACCCTGGGGAAGGACAACCTGATTAGACGCTTCATCCACTTTTATAAGGGCAATTTCCGGAACCTGTTTGATAAGTACTACGATATTCATGGTTTCTCCAAATCATTTATTTTTCTTGTCAATATTCATGAATATCATAAAACCAGCAATAATTGTCAAGACCGGGAAAAAAAAGAACCTTGCCATCCATGGATAAAAAAAGCCCGCCTTCAGGCGGGCTTAAAAAAACTTATTTTCTTCTTTTCGCCGCTTTCCTTTTTTTCGGGACGGCCTTTCTCGCGACTTTTTTTCTGATGATTTTCCACGCTGCTCTCCGGGGGGCGGTTTTAACGGCGAATTTGTTTCCCCCCGCTCTTTTTATCTTCGGTTTTCTCAAACCCAGCGCTCGGGCTTTGGTCCGCACCGCTGCAATCGACCTTTTGAGTGTGCTAGCAATTTCCGTCGCCGGTGTAGTTTTGTACACCTTCTTCATATATGCAATTTCCGACGCTGACCAAACATTGGCTCGAGCCGTCAATTTCTTCTTCACTACTTTCTTCGGGGTTGCTTTCTTTTTTGTTTTACGCATTGCGTTACTCCTGCCTTAAGTTAAAAGATGAAAGGTAATTTATTTCATTTTGAAATATCATATTTCTTACGCATGGTGCTTTCACATCCGAGCGTCATCGAATAACTCTGTCAATAACGACAATTAAACGCTCTTGTCAATAAAAAAGTATTGTGAAATCACAATATCAAAATTCACACCGATATCTCGTCATTATCCACAACCCGGCAAGAAACACATACTACGTCCCTTACCGCCATAACAACGAAGCCTACCCGGCGACCATCGGCAACATGTATATGGAACGTAACAATGACTTTAAAAGTTTGATATAATCAGGTGAAATGTTTACTTTTTAAGCGTGCTTGCCGGAATATTTTTCCAGATATTCGAGAGCCATGCTGGCAGCTTTCTGCTCGGCTTCTTTCTTGGATGCACCCACCCCTTCACCGAGACGCTGGCCGGAAACGCTCACCACGACATGGAATACTTTTTCATGGTCGGGGCCTTTTTCCGATACGACATCGTAACGAGGCATCCCTTCCCCCTGCCCCTGCACCAGTTCCAGCAACTCGCCTTTATAGTTTCTCTGGGTGGCGTCGGAAGTTATAACATCCTTATGGGTGTAAATCAACCTCAACACGACATCCCGCGCGGCTTCAAAACCACCATCGAGAAAAACGGCGCCAATCACCGATTCGAAAGCATCGGAAACGATGGAGGCGCGCTCCCGCCCGCCGGATTTCTCCTCCTCGGGCGACATGAGGATGTACTGGTTAAGGTTGATTTTTTTGCTGATGGTAAAGAGAGTCGTTTCGTTGACCAGCATGGCTTTGAATTTGGTCAGGTTACCCTCGCTCTCATCCGGGTAATCCCGGAACAGACGGGAGGCGATAATCAAACCGAGAACCGAATCGCCCAGAAATTCCAGACGCTCGTTGGAAGGCAGGCGTTCACTGTTGACGCGCAAATACGAGCGGTGCGTGAGACTCAATAACAGCAGGCTGACATCGCGAAAATGATACCCGATAAGGCGCTGCACCTCTTCAAGATCAATATTTTCTGCGGTGATTTCAAGGGTGCCGAAAAAATTCTTTACTCTATGCCAAAAACCCATCTAAGATGCGCCGTTGATTTTTTTTATCACCAGAGTCACGTTATGTCCGCCGAATCCGAAGGAATTGGACAGGGCATAATTTATATCATGTTTACGAGACTGCCCCGGAACGTAATCCAAATCGCATTCCGGGTCAGGTTCTTCCAGATTAATAGTCGGATGCACTATCCCCTGTTCAATCGACTTCAGGGTAATCACCATTTCGATGGCGCCGGCCGCACCCAGCATGTGACCGACCATCGACTTGGTCGAATTACAGGGTATCCGGTAAGCATGCGGTCCGAAAACCGCCTTGATCGCCCTGGTTTCGGAAATATCACCCAGGTCAGTCGCCGTTCCGTGAGTGTTTATATAATCCACCTGTTCAGCAGCAATACCGGCATCGCGCAGGGCGAATTCCATGGCTTTACGAGCACCGTAACCATCGGGATGAGGGGCGGTCATGTGATATGCGTCACCGGTCATCCCGGCCCCGATAAGTTCACCGTAAATACGGGCGCCGCGTTTGACGGCATGCTCGTATTCCTCGAGAATGATAATCCCCGAACCTTCCCCCATGACAAAACCATCGCGCCCTTTATCGAACGGCCGGGAGGCTCTCCGGGGTTCATCGTTACGGACACTCATGGCCTTGGCCTGACAAAAACCGGCCAGCGAAGTCGGTGTGATGGCCGCTTCCGTGCCACCCGATATCATCACATCGGCTTCACCCCGCTGAATGATTCGGAAAGCGTCAATGATGGCGTGCGCCGATGAGGCACAGGCGGAAACGGTGGCGTAATTCGGTCCCCTTAAATTGTACCGCATGGAAATCAAACCGGCACTCATATCAACGATCATCATGGGGATAAAAAACGGCGACACCCGCCCCGGTCCGGACGTTATCAGCGCTTGGTGCTGTAATTCAAAGGTCGTAATGCCGCCGATTCCCGATCCTACCACCACGCCGCAACGGTCACGGTCAACCTTTTCAAGGTCAAGACCGGACTCGTCCAGCGCCTGCTGACTGGAAACGATAGCGTACTGCTCCGATATGTCCATACGCCGTATTTCTTTTTTCTCGAGAAACGGGGAGGGATCGAAGTTCTTGATTTCAGCAGCTATTTTGGTGGGATAATCCGTAACATCAAACTTGGAAACCCGGTCAACCCCGGACCGGCCGTTGATAACCGCATCCCAGGTTTCCGGGACGTTTTTTCCTACCGGTGTCACACAACCAAGACCTGTGACTACAACTCTTTTATTCATTTTGTTATTTTTTTTATCAGAAAATACCTGTCAGATACTACGAATACTTATCAATTACTATGCTTTTTAATGTATTCAATAGCATCGTGGACCGAGGTAATTTTTTCGGCATCCTCATCCGGAATCTCGAGTGAAAATTCTTCCTCAAGAGCCATAACCAACTCCACGGTGTCAAGAGAGTCCGCGCCCAGGTCATCGACAAATTTAGCCTGATCCGTAACCGAGCTGGCTTCTACTCCCAGTTGCTCAACAATGATTTCCTTGACTCTTTCTTCAATCGCCATTTCCAATACTCCTTTATGTTAATTTGAATCTTAACTTACATACTTATACCGCCGTCAACCGCAAGCACCTGGCCGGTGATATACGAGGCTTCCTCGGAAGCCAGAAACAGAACAGCCGCCGCGATATCATCCGGAGAACCCAGCCGGCTGAGTAAAATCTGAGCAATCAGATTTTCACGGGCACTTTCGGACAAATTACGGGTCATATCCGTTTCAATAAAGCCGGGGGCAACCGCATTGACCGTTACGCCGCGTGAAGCCAGCTCCCGGGCTGTCGATTTTGTCAGTCCGATTAGGCCCGCCTTGGAGGCACTGTAGTTGGCCTGTCCGGCATTACCTATCAAACCCACCACCGAACTTATATTTATAATCCGACCGTAGCGTTGTTTCATCATATATTTCGCCGCGGTTCTGGACATAAGAAAAGCGCCTTTGAGATTGATGTCAAGCACCATATCCCAATCTTTTTCATCCATCCGTACCAGAAGTCCATCGCGGGTGATGCCGGCGTTGTTGACCAATATGTCAATCCGACCGAATTTTTCGACGGTTTTATCGAATAAATCCTTTATCTGGTCAGTCTTTGTCACATCCGCCCGAAGGCCGATTACACTACCGCCTATCTCCGCCGCCACTCTCTCCACTGCCGCCTGGTCAAGGTCATTTATGACCACCGCGGCTTCCAGCCGGGCAAAACGCTCGGCAATCACGCGCCCGATGCCCCGGGCGGCGCCGGTAACGATAACCGTCCTGCCTTTAAAATTCATTGACCCTCACCCTCTTATTTTACCGCCGGTACATAACCGGCAATATCTTCCATTTTATCGAGATTGACCATGACCTCCGGCTCCAAGGCTCGTTTCGCCAGACCGGTCAGAACCTTCCCGGGACCGATTTCAACAATTTCAGTCACTTTCTCCTCTTTCAAAAAGGACATCGTCTGAGCCCATTTAACCGGAGCGGTGAGTTGTTTAACCAGCAGTTGCCTGATTTCCGAGGCTTCATAAACCGGTCGGGCGGTTACATTAGCCACCACGGGTTTTAGCGGTTTATTGAAGACGATTTGCTGAAGATATTTTTCCAGGCCGACCCGAGCCGGTTCCATCAGGGGCGAATGAAAAGCCCCGCCGACCTCAAGCAACATCGCCCGCTTGGCACCCTTCTCGCGGGCTACCACGAGAGCTTTTTCCACCCCGCTTTTTGCCCCGGAGATGACCACCTGTATCTCGGAGTTGAAATTGGCCGGAACAACCACACCTTCAGCCGAAGCAATCCGGCAAACTTCCTCCACCTGTGAAAGAGATAATCCCATCAAAGCGGCCATGGTGCCTTCTTTTTGCCGACAGGCCTCCTCCATCAATGCAGCCCGGCGAATAACTGCTTTCAGGGCATCCTCAAAGGATAACACCCCGCAGACAGCCAGGGCGCCGTATTCGCCCAGAGAATGTCCAGCGGCATAATCGAACGGCGGCAGTTCATCTTTCATAACCGTCAGGACAGCCAGGGAATGAAGGAGTATCGCCGGTTGCGTGATGCGGGTTCGTTTCAGCTCGTCGGCCGGTCCTTCGAACGATAGCCGGGCGATATCCGTTTTCATCTCGGACGAAGCCAGGTCATAAAGGCGCCGGACTTCCTCCGAACTATCATACAAATCCCGACCCATGCCCACATATTGTGAGGCCTGGCCGGGAAAAAACAAGGCTCTTTTACTCATAACTCACCATTTAATCAGGGCGGCACCCCAGATTAAACCTCCTCCAAAAGCGACGACCACAACATAGTCCCCGGGTTTAATTTTTCCTTCCCGATTGGCTTCGTCAAGCGCAATCGGGACCGAAGCCGCCGACGTGTTTCCGTATCTTTCAATATTTTTATAAACCCTTTCCGGTCCGATTTTAAGGCGCTTCGCCAGAGCGTCGATTATTCTCAGATTAGCCTGATGGGGGACAAACAGAGCGATATCCGATGACGCCACGCCGGCTTTTTCCAGAACATTTTCAACCGCATTGGCCATCTCCTTGACGGCTACTTTAAAAACTTCGGCGCCGTTCATATAAATTTTGTCGGAGCCGTTATAATCGAAATCCATCGTATAAGGATTTTTCACTCCGCCTACTTTCATCCACAGCAATTGCCAGAGACGACCATCAGACTTCATGAACGATGAAATCAGACCGCTGCCGCTGGCCGAAGGTTCCACCACCACGGCACCGGCACCGTCTCCGAATAAAACACAGGTAGTACGGTCCTTATAATTAGTAACGGCTGATAGTTTTTCCACGCCGATTATCAGGGCTTTTTTATGCAGGCCCGTTTCGATATAGGAATTGGCGATAACCAGACCGTTGATAAAACCGGTGCAGGCCGCCACCACGTCAAAAGCAACAGCGTTGGTCAACCCCAGTCTCTCCTGGATCAGACAGGCATTCGAGGGCAGACGGTAATCAGGAGTAACAGTACCGCAAATAACCAGGTCAATCTCTTCCTTTTCGCACCGAGCCATCTCCATAGCCCGCATGGCGGCCTGCACCGCCATGTCCGACGTAGTCATATCGGCATCGGCTATATGTCTTTCTTTAATACCGGTGCGGGTGGTGATCCATTCGTTGGAGGTATCGACTATTTTCTCTAAGTCGATATTAGTCATCAGTTGCGGAGGAGCAAACGATCCCGTTCCCGATATTCTGGCTCTTATCTTTTGATTCATTATTTTTTCCGAAATGATTGTTTATTAATTCGTCGCGGATGCGTTCATTCACTTTTTTGGAAGCCATTTCGACAGCCACAACAATCGCATTGGTGATAGCCCGGGCACTTGACGACCCGTGGCAGATAATAACAACTCCGTCCACTCCCAGAAGCGGCGCCCCTCCGGATTCGGCGTAATCGAAAGCGTTGTTCATACGCTTCATAAACGGCAACAGCAACATGACGCCGAAACGGGAAAAAATATTGGTCTGAATCTGCCGTTTGACCGCCTTGACCATCATGGGCTGAATCGATTCCGCAAATTTTAAAAGAATATTGCCGGTAAAACCATCCGTTACCGCCACATCAATCGTGCCTGATAGGATATCGCGGCCCTCGATATTGCCCACGAAATTTATACGAGAATCCTTAAGAATCTTACGGGCGTTGAAAATCAATTCGTTTCCCTTGCTGCGTTCCTCGCCGATGGAAAGAAGACCTACCCGGGGGTCCTCGCGGTTGAAGACAATCGAGGAATATACCGAGCCCATGACGGCAAACTGCGACAGGTGAACGGGCTTGCAGTCGGCATTGGCACCGGCGTCAAGCACCACCGTCGGCTGCCCGGTACTGGTGGGAAAAACCGTCGTAATGGCGGGACGCATAACTCCCTTGATTCGCCCCAGCGTCAATAAAGATATGGCCATGACGGCGCCGGTATTGCCCGGAGAAACAAAAGCATCGGCCAACTTCTCCTTAACCATTCTCAGACCGAGAGAGATGGAATTATCGCGGATTCGCACCCCGTCGGTTGCCGATATATGCATGGGTACTTCAGCTGAGGCGTGTTTGACGGTAATATTCGCCGGAACCTCAGGAATCCCCGACAGATGCTTGTTTATCAGTTCGTTGTGACCGATTAAAATGAGATTTAATTTCTCACCCAGTTTCCTGGCGGCACCTATACCTCCCTGTATAATATCACCGGGACCGCCATCAGCCCCCATCACATCGAGTACTACCGTATATTTCTGGTCAGTCGGCACTGCCTTGAAATCATCCTAAATAATACGCTACTCTTCTTTAACCGTAATAACCTGACGTCCCTTATAGTAACCGCAATGGGAACAAATATGATGCGGCAACTTGGGTTGATGACAGTTGGGACATTCATTGACATTGGGTGGTGACAGCTTCCATCCGGTACGACGTTTCCGTCCTCTGGTTCGAGAATGTCTTCGCTTTGGTAATGGCATCGATAATTCCTTTGAATCTATTGGTTAAACAAATTTCTCAATCCCCGCCAACGCTCATCCGGTTCTTTCACCCGACAATTACAGCGGCCGGTATTCAAATTCATGCCGCAACGGGGACATAATCCCCGGCAAGTCTCCGAGCAGAGCGGTTTCATCGGCAAAGCCAGGATTAAAGTCTGATGGATGATATCCGAAAGATCAACTCTTAATTCATCACCCTGGTAATATACATAATCCTCATCATCAACAATGTTCTTATCCTTTACCGTCGCCCGGTTGGCCGAGCAGATTATAAAATCGGCGGTTTCAAACAGTTCCGTCGAAGTTTCTTCCAGACACCGCGAACATTCCAGCATCACGAGGGCGGTTATTTTGCCCCGGCAGAAATACTCTTCGCCGGATTTCTGAATGGACAGGTCTATAAGAACGCTGATTATCTTCTTGACATCATCCCGAAACAACCTCACCTGAGAAGGTCCGATATCAAGCAATTCTCTGACCGGGAAATCTTCATATTTCCGCAAATCCAATATCATAGCCGAAAATAATACGTTACAGGAGGCTAAAAGTCAAGAATTTAAACAATAAGGACAATATCCCTTCAGCCATTGACTGATCCTGTTTATCTAAATGCCGGAAAATCTGTTACCCCTCCTTTAACCAAAAAAGATAAATCCAGTTCCCCTAAAAAAAACCGGCTGTATAATAACAGCCGGTTTAACCAAAAAAATATATTGGTACTTAGTGGGTTTCTTCGTAAATCTTAATCCGGTTGGCAGCCCGGGCAAGAGCGGCTCGAACCGAAGGCAGGTCGATATCCGTTTCACCGGCTCCCGCCGAAATCAGTCTCTTTTTTTCTCTTTCATAGGCGGCGCGGGCACGCTCGATATCGATTTCCTCAGCCTTCTCTACGGTATCGGCAAGAATAGTGGCCAGGTTATTGGAGACCTCCAGAAAACCACCCGATACGGCCATGATACAAACCTGGTCATGTTCATCTCGAAATTCTATTTTACCCGGCATTAAAGCCGTTATAAGGGGGGCATGCTGGGACAAGATACCCAGGTAACCTTCTGTTCCCGGAACCACCAGGGATTTAATCTCCCCTTCAAAATAAGACTTTTCCGGCGTTACGATGGAAAGATGAAACATAATCGTTATCTCTTTGATTGTTCGTATCTTTCAAGGACTTCATCAAGGGCACCGGCCATAAAGAAATGTTGTTCGGGAATATGGTCGAGCCGGCCTGAAATAAGTTCATCAAATCCCTTAACCGTATCCTCCACTTTAACATAAACCCCCGACCTTCCGGTAAACGCTTCCGCTACGAAGAAGGGCTGGGAAAGGAAACGTTGAATTTTCCGGGCGCGTTGAACAATCAATTTATCTTCTTCGGACAGTTCATCTATTCCCAGAATGGCGATAATATCCTGCAAATCTTTGTAGCGCTGTAAAATTTGCTGCACCTGAC
>CAZUAS010000005.1:0-30734 GCA_964618515.1 uncultured Ignavibacteriales bacterium
GAGATGGAATCTCGTGACTGGAGTTCAGACGTGTGCTCTTCCGATCTCCGGACAATTTTTGACCTGCCGGAAATTAATCCCGAAGAAAGACAACTGGGTATCGGCGGACCGGGTTCGCAAACTTATCCAAAAATGACATCCTCGCAGAAGCTGGCTTATGCTACCGAGGTAGAAGTTGACCGTCTTTTGAAACTTTCACAGTTTGAACTGGAAAAATACGAGGATGTTGAGAACCTACTGAAGGATTTCAAAGACCGGCTTGACCATACACCCTCCATCTGGCCTGTTAAAGGTTGGTTTTCATGCGGTTACGGTATGAGAAATGATCCCTTTACCGGCTACCGCACCATGCATCTGGGGGTTGATATTGCTAATCATATTGGTACGCCGGTAGTGGCTACCGCCAATGGTATTGTCAAACAAATCGGCCAGGTAGGTAATATGGGCCGGATGATTACAATTGACCATGGTTATGGTTTTGTTACCCGGTACGGTCACCTTTCGAAATTTAACGTGACAAAAGGGCAGCGGGTAACCCGCGGGGAAGTGATTGGTTTTATGGGTAATAGCGGAAAAACTACCGGTCCACATTTGCATTATGAGGTTTGGCGCAACGGCCAGGCTAAAAATCCCATGAATTTCATCTTGAACAACCTCTAAAAAAAATTCCTTAAATTTCACAACCGCCTTCGGGCGTTTTTTTTATTTTTTATAATATAAAACAATTTAGACCGATTTAATCTATTTTTGCTTGACAGGGGTGTTTTTAATATTAGATTGTGGAGGAACTTAATCCAGTTTGAAGCGTTTAATAAAGTAAATTACGGTTCAAATAATTATGAAAAAAAATATCAAACTACAACCTTTAAAGATAAATTCTCCGCTCATTGACGAGGACGAATCCGAGGTCAAGCAACTCATAGTCAGGATTAAAGACGGTGAGAAAGCGGCTTTTTCGGAACTGGTCCGGCGTTATCGAAACCAGGTAGCTTCGCTGGCTTACAAGGTGGTCAATGATTATGATGAGGCGGCCGATGTTACGCAGATTGTATTCATTAAGATGTTCAAAAATATCTGGCGTTATGACGACCGCAAAAAATTCTATACCTGGTTATACCGCATAACCATCAACGCTTCCATTGATTATGTCCGCAAGCATCATCGCCATCGGATGGAATCAATTGATAATCTGACGGACAGTTTTGAAAACATCATAAGTGACCCTGAAACTGCCTATCGGCGGCAGCAGATAAGCGAATATATCAACAGGGCGGCGCATACTCTCAATGACAAGCAATTATCGGCTTTTACGCTAAGGGATATCGAAGGATGCAAAGTGGATGATGTTGCGGATATCATGAATATGCCGGTAGCCACCGTACGTTGGTATCTGCATCGCGCCCGCACCAAGATTCGTAAAGAACTGACTCGTAATTGTCCTCATCTGCTTATAATGATGGGCATTAAATAGTCTTTTGCCTTATTAAATATAAATTCGTATAGTTTTATTATGCCTGTAACTGATAAAGTGACCTTAAAAATCGAAGGCATGCATTGTGCCGGTTGTGTCCGGAATATCGAGCAGGGAGTCAAGACTCTGGCGGGGGTTGAAGAGTCCCGGGTGAACCTGGCCACCGGTTCGGCCGTAGTTGTTTTTCAAAAAGATAAAATCGACCGGGAAGGAATAATCAGGCATATCACCAAGCTGGGTTATAAAGCGCTGCCCGGAACCCCAGATGTGATGATTTCCAATGACCGCGAACTGGAAACAAATCGCAAAAATTTTTATCTTGCCGCGGGATTATCTGTCCCGTTGATGGTTTTGGCCATGTGGCCCATGTTGGCGGATGGGTTCATCCATTCTTTCAGAATTGACGGGCTGGTGCAGGCTATTTTAGCTGGAGGGGTGCTTGTTGCTGCCGGACGCGGTATTATCGGTGATGCTTTTAGACAAGCCCGTCATCTGAAAGCCAATATGAATTCTCTCATTACCCTGGGTACGCTGACCGCTTTCAGCTGGAGTCTTTATTTGCTTATTACTGTAGCCTCGGGCGACGCGGAACCGTTTTATTTCGATTCCGTGGGAATGATTATTACATTAATTTTACTTGGTCGCTGGCTGGAAGCCCGTTCCAGGGGAAAAGCCGGTGAGGCGATCCGAGCTCTTTTAAATCTGCGGCCTTCCAAAACGACCCTGATACTTAACGATGTTGAAAGGGAGATTGAGACGACTATGGTTCGTCCGGGAATGGTCCTTCTCATAAAAGCCGGTGAACGAGTGGCGGCTGACGGTGAGGTGGTTGAAAACAATCCAAGTCTCGATGAATCGATGCTGACCGGGGAAGCGGTTCCGGTGGAGAAAAAAGTCGGCGATAAGGTTATTGGAGGTTCCCTTAACAATAATATACCTTTTAAAATGAAAGTAACCGCTACCGGTCAGGAGAGTTTTTTGGCGCAGGTAATAAAGCTGGTTACCGAAGCCCAGGAGAAAAAAGCCCCCGTGCAAAAACTGGCTGACCGGGTGGCGGGCATATTTGTTCCGATTGTAATCATACTGGCGGCGATAACCTTTTCGGTCTGGTATTGGCTGGCTCCGGACAGCCCCATGCTTATAAAAAGTGTAGTATCGGTACTTATTATTGCCTGTCCCTGCGCTCTGGGTCTGGCTACGCCAACGGCAATCTTAGCCGGGACCGGCCGCGCAGCCAGGGAAGGGATAATTATTCGCGGGGGCGACATCCTCGAGAAACTGGCTAAAATCAATATGGTCGTTTTTGATAAAACCGGAACCTTGACCTATGGCGAGCTGGAAGTAACGGGGATTAAAGCTTTCGGTACGCTTTCGGAAAAGGAAATTCTTCGACTGGCGGCTTCGGTTGAGTGCCAATCGGAACATCCCTTGGCTGAAGCTATTGTCCGGTCATGGGAGAATTCATCAAGTAAAAAGTTGCCGGTTGACAACGTGCAGACCAGGCCGGGTTACGGGATGGTGGCTCATTATGATGGTCACCTGGTCGTTATTGGCAACAAGGCTCTTATGGAGTCTGAGAATGTCAGGTTTGGACTATCGTTAGCCGAAGCCGAGCTGGAGATGGAGCAGGGGAAAACCGTGGTTTTTGTCGCCCTGGACAACAGCGTCCAGGGGATAATTTCACTAGCCGACCGTCTTCGCGGCGACGCTCGAGAGATTATTGATAATCTGAAACGGGCGCACTTGCAGTTAACCATGCTTTCCGGTGATAACCGGCTGACCGCCAGGGGAGTGGCGGGTTTTTTAGGTCTTGACCATTACGAAGCGGAAATAAAACCTGAACAGAAAAAAGTGATGGTCGAATCCTTTCGTAAAGCCGGTTACCAGGTGGCGATGGTTGGAGATGGAATTAATGATGCCCCGGCGCTGGCTGTGGCGGATGTCGGTATTGCAATCGGCAGTGGTACCGATGTTGCTATTGAAGCCGCTGATGTTATTCTGGTTGGCTCCAGCCTGATGGATTTGAAAAAAATGTTTGACCTATCTCACTTCAGTATGAGAATAATTAAACAGAATCTTTTCTGGGCTTTCATCTATAATATTATCGCTTTGCCGGTCGCCGGCGGACTTCTCTATCCTCTGTTCGGTTTGACTTTAACCCCTATGCTGGCAGCGCTGGCGATGTCTTTTTCTTCGGTTTTTGTTGTGACCAACGCCCTGAGGCTTAACCGCCTGGAATTATGAAAATCTTTGTTCGCTCCTATTAAAAATCTCCATTCTTTCTGTGCCAGGGTTAAATAACTGCCGTTGAAATAAAAAAAACTTACTGGCTTTTTATGGTCAAGAGTCAAAAAGTGTCTGTGCCAAGTTCATTTTCTCCGATAAAAGACGATAAATACTATATTAAAGGAAACTTAAATAAAAATAATGGATGACTCTGGTAAAAGAAAAACAACTGATAGCCATTACTAATAAGGAACAGACCGCCCAAAAGGAAATTGACGTCTGGCTGGAGTTTTTTTCGATCTTCATTCATGATATTGAATCACCCCTGGCGTCGTTGAAATATCTGGTCAAGCTGGTCGAGGAAGGAAAGCTGAATACGTCTAATCGGCTTCACCGTGATATGGTACGTTCGGCGAAGATTGCCCTGGACAGGGCGGAGAGCATTCTTTATGATATAATGGCGGTAGCCAGGGCAGGAAAAGCCGGTATCCCGGTAACTTTGGAAATACTAAATCCCGAAAGTATTATTGAAGAGGCGGTAGCTTTGGCTGAGGGTTCGGCCCGGGAGCATAATATCCAGATATCTTATAGTAATGAAATCGACCAGCTGAAAGTAAAAGCCGACCAGAAACTTCTGAAACGTGTCCTGGATAATTTATTATATAATGCTATCCGCCATACTCCTTCGGACGGGATTATCAAAGTTTATACCGAAGCCGAAGAAACCTCTATTTTTATACATGTGAAAGATTCCGGTCCGGGATTGGGAGATATCGAGCCGGATAAATTATTTGAAAAATACGGTCAGATAGAACTTCGTACCCGGGGAAAACACCGCGGTGTGGGATTGGGTTTGTATTTCTGCAAACTTGCGGCAGTAGGTATGGGGGGAACGATAATGGCAGATGACCATCCCGACGGAGGGGCGGTTATTTCTATTAAATTAAATAAGGTTGAGGGGTAAAATGAAACTGGATGCCGAATCATATCTTAAAACAGGCTCTAATGAACTGAGAGTTCTGGAATACAAAGTGGGCAGTTTATCGTTTGGAATAAACATACTTAAAGTCAGTAAGATAGTTCATGAGCTGACCAATTTCATTCGGGTGCCGGAACTCCACCGGGCGGTCAGTGGAGTTTTCAAGGATATGAATCGTCTGGTGCCGGTGGTCGACCTGGCGGTCCTGTTCAATTTTAAGGAAAACGAATTTAAAAGAAATAAGGTTATAGTAACCGAATTTTTCGGGATGCTCACAGGCTTCTGGGTGGAACGTGTCGACTGGATTCACCATTTTCTCTGGGAAGATGTCATCGACGCCGAGAATGTATTTGCGGGTATTGACCATCGTTATGTCATCGGCATCGTTAAACCCGTCGAAGAGAGAATGGTTCTCATGCTGGATTATGAAACTATTCTTCTGGATCTATGTCCGCGACTTCAATCGCATGAATTACGTACTAATAACCTGGAGAAAAAATTCACCGGCAAGCGTATTTTAATTGCCGAGGATTCGCCCGCAGTACGCCTGATGTTAATTAACGAGATGACCGAACTGGGCTTCGAAGTTGTGGCTTCTTCGGACGGTCTGCAGGCCTGGCAGGCTTTTTGTGAAAAACCTTTTGACCTGGTAATATCCGACGTTGAAATGCCTCGAATGGACGGTCTGGCTTTAACGCTTAAAATCAGGCAGTCCGATAGGCCTGACACTCCTGTTATTGTATATTCTTCGATTGGCGATATCGGCATGAAAGCGCGGGCGACATTTTTAAAGGCCGATGCCCACATCACCAAGCTTAACCTGGATAATTTGATTGGTACTGCAGACAAATTGCTTCGGGGTGAAAAAGTAATCGACAAGGAACCGGGTAAGGAGTTGGCGGATTTCTCAAATATCGATATGGTGTCGGTTTCTTCTGATTGAAGTCGGGGGCATATAGACAATTATCTTATTGAGATTAAACTTTTTATCCTGCAATAACTTAACCGGCTCATTACCACTTGACAATTGATCTATAACCGCTAAATTTAAAGAAAGCCTGACCATTTGTCAGGCCATTATTTTTTATGATTTCACTGGTATTAGGTTTGGGTAATATTGGGCGGCGCTACGAAAAAACGCGTCATAATATCGGCTTTGAAGTATTGAATCTGGTTTTTGAGAAACTTGAAGCCCAGCGGCAGAAACCTGTCCGTGAATATGAATGGGCGGTAAAAGCTTTAGCTTCCAGAAAAATTATTCTGGCCTGGCCGAAAACCTATATGAATCAAAGTGGTTTGGCAGCTCAGGCGCTTTTGCGACGGGAAAACCTGGGACCTGCCGATATGCTGGTGGTCGTAGATGATTTCAACCTGCCTTTGGGGCGTTTGCGGTTTCGTGAAGGGGGTTCTGACGGAGGGCATAATGGCCTGGAATCGCTTATAACAGTGCTCGGTACCAGAGCCTTTCCCAGGCTTCGGCTGGGTATCGGGCCGATTCCCCCGGGAGAGCTTGATTCCGCCGTCTTTGTCCTGAGTAAGTTCGGGCGGGGCGAGGTGGCAACGGTAAAAAAAATGGTTGCCTTTGCTGCCGAAGCGGTTATATTTGCCTTACATAATCGCTTGGAAGAAGCGATGTCGAAATATAATATTAACCCTGCTTTGCCGCAGTAACGACATAGGGCAAGGCCGTTTAAACCTTTAACAACGTCCGTAGGGAGGATATTTAGTGCGTATCTACGAAACTACGTTTATCGTCAATCCCCAATCCGATGATTCTACGATTGAAACCAAAGTCAGAACCATTTCGGATTTAATAACCAAGAGCGGGGGAAAAGTAATTTATGAAAATCGCATTGGCACCCGTCGTCTGGCGTATCCGATTAAACGCCTGACCCAGGGTTACTACACCAGCCTTATTTTCGAAGCCGAGCCGCCGGTGTTACCGGAAATCGAAAGAACTTACAAGCTGGATGAGTCATACCTGCGGTTTTTGACCATCGTCTATGAAGGCGATATCAACAAACTTTTTGAGGTTCGGGAGGAAGCTTCGCATTCCGAAGAACCGCGGGAAAAAACTTTGGAAAGAGGCGACCATCTTCGCGGGCGCCGTCAGGAAAGCCGGTCGGCGGGAGCTGGCAAGCATGATTTCGACGAAATAAAAGAAGAGCGGAAAGAAGAGATTGAGGATATCGAAGAACCGAGGGACGAAGTGGAAGTCCGTGATGAAGCTTTTCAAAAACAGGGTGACGCCAAAATAACTTTCAGCGATGATGATGAGTTATAACGAGCATTGTGCTGACAATCAAGGGAGCCAAATTGGAATTACCTTATATTAATAAAGTGGTGATAACCGGTCGCCTGGTGCGAAATCCGGAATTGAGAACGACTAACAACAGCGTTCCGGTATCCAATTTTAAAATTGCCTGTTATAAAGAATACCTCGATGACCATGGCCAGCCCAAAGAAGAGGTCTGCTATATTGGCATTGCCACCTGGAACGAGCTGGCTGAAAGATGCAACGCGAAACTGGCCAAAGGTACCGAGGTTCAGGTCGAGGGTGAGCTGAAAAGCCGCCTGCGCCGGAACGAGAACGGAGTGAAACGTTCCTTCGTTGAAATTCGTGCTGTCAATGTCAGTTTTTTAAACCATGAAGGCGTTCTGGAGAATTTAGGTGAAGGAATTTCAGCCGAAGACGATCGTTCTTATAAAGAAAAAGAAGTCGTTCCCATCGAAGAAAATAACCCGGAAACGGAGTATGACGTTGAGCCGGAAGAAGCCGTTTCCGACAATGAGTCACAATTTAGCCTGGTAAATGATGAACATGAAGAATTATAAACCACGAGAGAAAAAAGTAGTCACTGAATTTACGAACAAACGAAGGAAAAAAATTTGTCGGTTCTGTGAGAACAATATTGATTATATTGATTTTAAAGATGACCGTCTGCTGCGGCGATTTGTGACCGAGCGGGGCAAAATTGTGCCCCGTCGTATTTCGGGCAACTGCGCCATACATCAGAGAAAACTGACAAAAGCCATCAAGCGGGGACGGCATATGGCAATCATGGCTTTTGAAAGTGAGTCGTATCGTTAAAGAATTGCAAGCTGAAAAACCGCAGACCCCGGCACCTTCGCGGCAGTATGAAGCCGCTGCCAAAATAGTTGTGCTGGTGATGTTTCTGTATGTCCTTTTCGGTCAAATCCTGGCGTCACGAACCAACAACCTTCTGATTGGAGTGATTGCGGCCGCCATAACTTATTTTCTTTCGGTTTATCTATACTATGGCGTGGCGGTGTTAAGCTATCGGAATAAAAACCGGTTTTTGTGGTTAAGCGGCCTGGTGTTGGCGGTTATCGGCCTGGTTGTAAACAATTTTGATAGCGCGTGGAATTTCTTAATTACTTGGGTGATGATTCTGCTGGCCGGTTCCGTCACCGGTTATATGACTTATGCAGGTTATCGGTCCTTGAAAATATATCTGACCGGTCTGGCAATAATACTTTTTTTTACCCTAGTGCTTTATTTACCGTACTGGCCGGGAATGATGAAGATGATGGCTGATACAACGGTGAAAATGGTAGCTGATTTCAGGACAACCCTGCTCGCCGGCGGCTTTGAACGCTCGCTGGTGGAGGATTCCGCTTTTAATATGCAGAAGATGCTGGATATTCTTACCCGGTTGATTCCTGCCTCCATGATTATGGGTGTTATCGTTCAGTACAGTATCGGTTTTTTGATGTTTTTTGCCAGGATTAAAGAAATAAATACCGACCGGGATAAGCCGGTACCTTTTTATTTTTGGAAAATGCCTTTCGGTTTTATGCCGGTGGTTATTGTCGCTATTTTGTTAAGACTTATGGGTGGAGATACCCTGAAATTGATTGCCGACAATATTCTTTTAATACTGGCGGTATATTACTGTTTGACTGGACTGGCTCTGGGTGAATATTATATTAATAAATTCAAGGTATCTTTAACCGTTCGGATTCTTTATTACATTTTATTGATTTTGAGTAACTTATATGGTTTTTTAATGATGGTGTTGCTGGGTTTTATCGACAGCTTCAAAGACTGGCGAAAAGCCCCGGCCGGGAAAATGAGTTAGAAATAATTTTGTTGCATTAATATGAAAAGAGGTTAAAATGAAAGTAATCCTGCGTGAGGACGTTAAAGACGTCGGTCAAGCCGGACAGGTGGTGGAAGTCAAGTCGGGATACGGTCGAAATTTTTTGATTCCCCGCAACCTGGCTATAGCGGCTACCGAAGCCAATGTCAGGGCTATCGACGAAGTAAAGAAGCAGAAAACCATCAGGGAGAAAAAGCAGCGCCGGGAAGCCGAGATAATAAAAGACAAAATCGAACAGTTGTCCATCTCGGTGCCGATGCTGGTGGGTGAAGACGATAAAATCTTCGGGTCTGTTACCAGCCACGACCTGGCGGAGCTTATAGAGAAAGATGGTATCAAAGTTGACCGGCGGATGATTCAGCTCGAGGAACCTTTGAAATCGCTGGGAGTTTATACCGTCCCGGTCAAGGTCGATAAGGATGTGGTGGCGAATTTGAAAGTTTGGGTCATAAAGAAAACCTGATATTCAATGAAAATGGTCGAAGTAAAAATTGAGGGTCTGGCGCTGGATATGACTACCAACACACCGGTAGTCATACTGTCGCCGGAGGGTATCGATAAGGTTCTGCCGATCTGGATCGGGCATGCCGAAGCCTGGGTGATTGCCATGGAACTTTCCGGGGTCAGTTCCAAGAGACCTCTGACGCATGACCTGATCAAGAAAGTAATAACCGCTTTTAACGCCCGGGTTGACCGGGTGGAGATAACGGAGCTTCGCGAACAAACTTTCTTCGCCCTGATTCATCTGGTGAATGATAATCAGACCTGGAAAATTGACGCCCGGCCCTCGGATTCCATTGCCTTGGCATTGAAAACCGGCTCGAAGATTTATGTCAATGAAGAACTGTTCGAAGTCGGCAAGGGTGCTTCGGCACAGGATTTCAATATGCCCACCGACCCGGAATCACTCCGGGAGAGACTGAGAAAGATAAATCCCGAAGATTTCGGAAAATATTCGTTATAAGTGAATTTTAAGTTAACAGTATTGACAGTCCTCGGGTTGCTGGTTATCGGGTTAACTGCAGAGATATCAGCTGATAATATCGATGACCAGCCGGAAGTAGTAACTTTATACAATAAAGGCAAACGGCTGCTTCGGGAAGGCAACTGGCTTGATGCCGCCCGTCTTTTCGAAGAACTGGCCGGTCGATTCCCGGAATCTCCCAATCTGGATTTGTTTATTATAAATCGAGCCAAGGCAGATTATTATTTTGGCAATCATAATAAAGCCCTGGCCGGGTTCAATAATTTTTTGGCCCGTTGTGCCAAATCCCCATATACTCCTCATGTATATTTTTTCATGGGTAATATTTATTATATGCGGGGGGATATTGATAAAGCCGTCAGCAATTATATCCGGTCTTATGGTCTTGCCGAGGATTCCCGGCTGATGAATCTTCTTCATGAGGCACTCGAAGGAGCCGTTCGCAATGCCGGTTCGGTGATGTTGCATCCGGATGATTTCGAAAATCTCCCGGTTGATAAAAAATGTAAGTTAATCAAGCACCTGGCCCCGGTTTTAAATGACCGCCAGGAGTACATCATTGCCCGTGACCTGCTCGAGCACTGCGGTGAAAAAACGGATTTAGCCACGGGGGGAACTTACCAGGCCCATCTTATGAGTGACATTCTGGAAGTCGCTCTGGTTTTGCCGCTGTCGGGCGAGTTACAGAGTTTCGGTGAAGATATTTACAACGGAGCGGTAATAGCCGCTGATTTTTACCGCCAGGAGACCGGGCGAAAGATTAAACTTAGCTCCTTTGATACCAAGGGAGATCCGATTGGTGCCGCCCGCATAGTACGCAATTTGGCGAATTCGGCGATAGATGTCATCATCGGGCCGTTGACCAGCGAGGAGGCGGCGGTTGCCTCGGCCACTTTGAATTGCAGCAACCTTCCTCTGGTGGCACCGGCCGCCACCCAGGCCGGATTGACGTATTTAAATGAAACCTCGTTTCAGCTGTCGCCCAATATCGAACTGCAGGGAGTTCAAATGGCTGATTATGCCGTTCTGCATCTAAAAGCCGACTCAGCCGCTGTTATCGCTCCCACCAGTACCGATGAAATGCGTATTGTCAAGGCTTTTACCGAACGCTTTGAACAACTGGGCGGTAAAATTATTGCGGTCGAATACTATCGACCTCGTGATAAGGATTTTGGAACTTACATTAAAGACATCAAAGCGATGTTGCTGAAAAAATATCCTGATTCGACCTTTTTCATTAACGAGCGCGGGGACACGCTCGATGCCGATGGTCTCCCGGTTTATATAGACTGTCTTTTCCTTCCAGGTAATGCTTCTCAGTTGCGTCTGCTTCTGGCACAAATAAATTTTTATAACTTGAACGCCGCTTATCTGGGTACCGATGGCTGGGGCGAAAATGAAATTTACCGGTTGGGGGATGATATAACCAAAGGGGCGGTTTTCCCTTCTCCTTTTATCCCGGCTCAGAGTTCGGATGAAACCCTGAAATTTTCGGGGGCTTATGACACCCGTTACGGAAAACAACCACCTCGTTTGGCCGCTCTGGGTTATGACGCTCTGCGGGTAGTCACCCGGGCGGCGGTTAAAGCCGGGGCAAACCGTGATAACCTGGTACGGGAGCTGGCTCAGGTCAAAGACTATGCCGGTGTGGCCGGCCGGGTTACTTTCGGCGAGAATCGGGAAAATATTGCAATGCCGGTTTTTAAAGTTGAAGGCGGTCAGGCGGTTTTCATCGGTATCGGCAGCGCCTTCAACGGAAACGAATAAACTGTCAAAAAAATCTTATCCTTTCCTTTTTTATTCAATCCTTATTCTTTATATTAAGCTTTTGAAATATATTCATTTTATATAGCGGGAGCCGTGTAATGGAAGAGAAGAAAGTCGCTCTGAAGATGGTCATCGATGGTCAGGTCCGGGATATCAGTTTCGAGGATTTGGCTCTGTCGAATAACCTTGCCCAGGAAGCTCTGGTGAGACTGTTGATTGAAAAAAAGTTTTTTGAACCTAAAGAACTTCTGGATATGATGGAAAAAGTAAAGAAAGAAAGATACCGGCATCCCGACGATGCCGGGAAATAACCGCTCATGAACCGAGAAGAAGACGATAAAAAAAACCAGCCGCAACCGGAAGAAAGCGATACCGAGGGCCAGGTGCTGGCATGGCGTTGTCACCCGGTGAAACGAAGACCCTGGGTGTCGCTGGCTGTGACATTATTCGTATTGTTAATCTCGTTTTTGGTTTTTTACGCTACCGGTTCCCGGGCATTTACGGTTTTAGCGCTGGTGATTCTTATGGCTTCTCTGGCCAAGTTTTATTTTCCCACCGAGTACCGGCTCTCGGACAAAAATATAAAAATTAAAACCACCACCCAGACGCTGGTGAAGGATTGGGCGATGTATCGGAGTTTTTATCCCGACAAGAACGGCATTCTGCTGTCACCCTTTGCCCGTCCCTCGCGGCTGGAAAATTTTCGGGGTTTGTACATAATGTTCGAAAACAATCGTGACGAGGTCACGGCTTTCGTCAAAGAACGCCTTGGTCGAACAACGTTGCCGGCCTTAAAAAGTAGTGACGGTGACAAGGAACGCAACGCGGCTTCATCGGGAGATTAATGCATGAGTATTTTTAAAGGCGGTATGGAAGTACCGGACCCGGGGATGAAGCCGCTTCCGGAAGAAGAAGAAGCAGTGTTGGAAAAACTGGCCCGCAAGACCGTCGAAAAGCGGATGACGGTTCCGGCTATCATGTTCCTGGAATCCGTCAAGCCTTTGAATTATATCGGTTCTCAGGCGATGGTGTTTTTCGAACCGATTGTCCAGACCATTTTTAATTTCAAGGATTACAATACCCTTCGTCTGGCTTTGGAAAAAAGGGAAACCCTGGAAATTCTAATCCGCAAAATTGAAGCTTATGATGCGACTGCTTACGACCGGGAAAAACGTATCAAAACTTTTATGAAACAGGAAAAAAAGAAGTGGAAATGGTACCAGCGCTGGCTGGGTTTGTTTTGTCCCCGGGTGCAAATTCCTCCGGAAATTCTAAATCCCCCCGAAATCGACAATAGCGAAACAAATAAAAAGGACAGGCGTTAGGGGGTGCTGTCCTTTTTATTTCGGGTAAATTAATAAAGCAGCGTTATATATCCAGGTTTCTGACATACTGGGCGTTTTGCTCGATAAACTCCCGGCGCGGGCCGATTTCATTGCCCATCAGCTGTGAAAACAGGTGGTCCGCCTCGGCGCCGTCGCTTAACGTAACTTTGAGAAGAGTTCTCGTTTCCGGGTCCATCGTCGTTCGCCAGAGCTGTTCCGGGTTCATTTCCCCCAAGCCCTTGTACCGCTGGATGGAGATTCCGGTATTCGGCAGGGTCTTGAGAATCTTGTCCTTTTCATCATCGGAATAGGCGTAGCTTTCATTTTTACCGTAGCGGATTCGGTACAGCGGCGGCTGGGCGATATAGATATAGCCCAGGTCAAAAAGAGCACTCATATAGCGGAAGAAAAAGGTCAGAAGAAGAGTGCGGATATGGGAGCCGTCAATATCGGCATCGGTCATGATAATGACTTTATGGTAGCGGATTTTGGCCGGGTCGAATTCGTCTTTGATGCCGCAGCCAAGAGCGGTGATGAGGGTGCGGACTTCGGTATTGCTCAGGATTTTGTCGATGCGGGCTTTTTCGACATTGAGGATTTTACCTTTGAGCGGCAGAATTGCCTGGTAGCGGCGGTCACGGCCCTGTTTGGCCGAGCCGCCGGCCGAATCGCCCTCGACGATATATATTTCGCAGAGCTCCGGTTCACTCATACTGCAGTCAGCCAGCTTACCGGGCAGGGAAGCACTGTCCAGGGCGGTCTTACGCCGGGTAAGTTCCTTGGCTTTGCGGGCGGCTTCGCGCGCCGCCGCGGCATTGGCCAGTTTCTCGACTATCTTTTTCCCGACCGCCGGGTTTTCCTCAAGGTACGCACCCAGGTATTCGTTGGTGATCGATTCGACCACGCCTTTCACCTCCGAGTTGCCCAGCTTGGTCTTGGTCTGACCTTCGAATTGCGGGTCGCGGACTTTTACCGAGACGACCGCGGTCAGACCCTCCCGGCTGTCTTCACCGATAAAAGTGATGTTTTCTTTTTTGAGCAGGTTGTTCTTGGCCACGTAGTTGTTGATTGTCCTGGTCAGGGCGGTTCTGAAACCAGTCAGGTGCGTACCGCCTTCGATGGTATTGATATTGTTGACGTAGGAATGCACCGATTCGGAGTAGCCGTCGTTATACTGAATAGCCACTTCGACCTCGATATCGTCACGCGTCTTCTGAAAATGAATCGGTTTTTTGAACAGGACGGTGTTGTTTTCATTGAGATATTCTATGAACGATGATAAGCCGCCCTTGTATTTAAAGTTAACTTCTTTCCGGGTGCGATGGTCGATCAGGTCAATCGACAGGCCCTGGTTGAGAAAAGCCAGTTCGCGCATGCGCGAGGCAATGATGTCGAATTTGAATTCGATTTTGTTGAAGATATCGGGGTCCGGGTAAAAAGATGTTTTGGTGCCGGTTTTCTTGCCAGTTCTGACTTTTTTCACGGGGTTGACGGCTTCGCCGCGCTTATATTCCTGCCGGTATATATTGCCGTCACGGCATACTTCCACCCAGCACCATTCCGAAAGGGCGTTCACCACCGAAACGCCGACACCATGCAGACCGCCGGATACCTTATAACTATCGTGGTCGAACTTGCCGCCCGCATGCAGAGTAGTCATTACCACCTCGAGGGCCGATTTCTTTTCATCGGGATGTTCCTCGGTGGGGATACCCCGGCCGTTATCGGTGACGGTGATGGAATTGTCCTGATTGATTTCGACTATAATATTGTCACAAAAACCGGCCATCGCCTCGTCGACGGAATTATCAACCACCTCGTAGACCATGTGGTGCAAACCGCGCTGTCCGGTATCACCGATGTACATGGCCGGACGGCGGCGTACGGCTTCAAGCCCTTTGAGTACGTGGATATTATTGGCGTCGTAGGTGCCGTTGCCGTAACCATTGCCGTTGCCGTTAACCGGTTTTGTTTTCATTTCTTTTCTCTTGACCTCTTTTACTTCAGTAGCCATTTACTCTGAATATCCTTTCTCCCCGCTTACCAGCCGTATCTGTTTGATGGTGCGGCCGTAAGGGTAAGTTCTGATTTTGGCCAGTATATTTTCAATTTCCATTGCCAGGTTCTGCCGCCAGGATGCATCCCGGACAGCCACAAATAACGTCCCGTCATCATAACGGAAGGCGTGTGATACTCTTGCGATATGTTCTCCGACAATTGACGACCAGTTGGTTACCACCCACCAGCCGTAATATTTTCCGGTTAAGCCCAGTGAATTTATAACAGTTTCTATAACGCCGGAAATCGGAGTCGGGTTCTTCATATTTTGGTTTAACCGAGCCAATGATAACTTCCTTTTATAGCCTTAAAAATAACATTTTTTAATAAAATGGCAAGTAAAAAAATTATTGTATCTTATTTGTATAAAATAAGTTACGGCTATTAAAGACAGTAAATAAATTAAAAATACTATTAATGAGCAGGCAATGACTCGCTGGTCAAATTGGGGTCTTTTCTCTCCGTTATAAAAGACCCCGCAAATAAACAGGTTTATTTTAAGCAGTTCTATTTAATTTTTTAAAAACGGCTTATCTTTTTTTGATGCGTCCCGAGCCGGAGACATTAGTCGAGAGTGATTTTGGTTCTCCATAGTAATAGATGGAGCCGCTGCCACTGACACGGCCGTCGAAATTTTCTTCGGCGTATACTTTAACGTCGCCGGAGCCGCTGATTTTAACAAAGGCTTCCTCAGCAATCAAGGACTGAGCGTCAATTTCGCCGGAACCTGAGATTTGAAGTTCCACTTCTCTTACTTTACCCTGGATGATGAGATTGCCGGACCCGGCGATAGTGCCTTCGAAGATGTCGCCGTTGAGATTCACAATCTCCACGTCGCCGGAGCCGTAGAGTGCCAGGGCTTCAAGGCTGGGAACGGTGATATCAATTTTACAGGGATGGTCGGAGGAATAGCTTTCTTCACTGTCAATCTTAAGGGTTTTACCCCGGACTTTGGTTTCGATAATATCAATAAGGTTGTCGTCGAAAGTAATTTTCAAGCCTGGTTCCTTACCGACTTCGATATAAAGCTCAAAGGCACCGGAAGTTTCGATCTCGTCAAAAGAATCCAGGATTCTTGTCTCGGTAATTATATTCCCGGAACCTTCAATACTAGAACGATTTTTAAAAAGGCCCTTAAAAAAATCTCCGGCTAAAAGCGATTGACCGGTCAGTAAAACGGCTGTCAAAATAATCAGGCTAAACTTTGAATAATTTCTAAACATGTTCAAACTCCTTCAAGGGTATAAGCTTTTAATAAGCTTACGAAAATAACTGAGCTGTGTTTCAAAGGTGCTGGAGAAAACCGTTAATGCCAGGAATTTATTTATTTTAAGAAAAATCTGTCTATATAGAATGTCAGAGAGTCTGGTATTTTATAGACATAGAGATGCATGGCGTGTATAGCCGTCATATCCATTTTACGGGAAGCCGGGGCGCTGGCGACATCACTCAAAGGCAGGCTTATCCGGTTAAGTCCCTTTTTTACGTAAAAAGAGAGTGTATAGCGGTCTTCAAAACGGTGGTTGTGATGAATATCCTCAATTCGGATGGACATCCGGGCGGTGGTATCCACAGTTGATAAAATCGAAAAAACCAGGGAATCATACCTGCTCCAGTCGGGGTAGGGTTCATTCATTTCCAGGTCCGGCCAGGTTGCCGGAGTATAGGTAATCCGAGCGATTTTGCCGTTTGAAGTTTCCGGCCATTCCGGCGGCGGAAGGACAAAAGACAAACGGGCGTGATGGGTTTGAATAAAAGCCTTCTGCCAGATGGAATCGAAATTGAAAAGAGTAGGGAAAATACGGTCACGATGCCAGTATGCCCCGAACCAGAGAAAAACCGGCACGAAAGTACTTATAAAAAGCAGTAACAGAAAAATACGGAAAGCCGGTATATGGAGGAAAATCTTTTGTTTTAAGGATGTTTTTATTTTCAGGTCGAAAGTGGCTGTCAGTCCCAGAAAGACTATGGCTCCGACCAGATCGCGGGTCAAGTCGCCGATATCGGCGTCACGGGAACCGAATATCTGGATAAATTCAGAAGCAACGCCGGTGGCTGTGGTAACAGCCAGGGCGACCAGATAATGCCAGTAATAAGGGCTCAGGAAACGTCCCAGAATATTAATGGAAAGATTAAGGAAAAGGAGAGAAAGGACTCCGAACAGGGGGACATGCCCGATATTAAAAAGTTCCCGCCAGAGAAAGGTATTGGCCGGTGGTTCCAGGTGCTCAAGAATAAAAAGGAGCAGGCCAATTATGAGCACCGAAATAAGGGTTGATATACTTTTTCGCATCAACATAGCATGAAAGGACATTATATTTTTTATTTCAGTCAAGTTGAATTATGATTGAGGCTTAAGGCGTATTTTGAGGTGTTACCGACTTGAGTTTTTTCCGATGGGGATGTTTGGGGGAAGGAATAAAGAAATCCGGTCCTTCTCTTCGTCTCATCCGCACCGTAAAATCCTGACAACCCTGGCAACGGCGAATTTTACCCCGGGCATCCTTTTTTATACGGCGGCGGCGGGTGTGGGTTGGGGCGTAAATCGGTTCTCGAATAATCTCAAAACCCGCTGAAGGGTCATTATCATCGAGAAACTTAACGCCGGCTATTACTTTATCGGTGCCGGGTTCATACAGGGTGGCGCCGGGACATTCGATGAAAATATATTCATTTTCATCAGTCGGGTCTTTGAAAATATCATCGAGCTCATGACTGTCCGGGTTGCATTGGGGACAGAGCCAGGCATTATTCTTTTTCACCAACGGACGGTTACAATTTATACATTTTTTTTGAGGTACTTCGTTACTGGCATTATTTTCCCGCTCAGCCGGTTCCGGTGATGGCTGGGTCGGGAGTTTGTTACTGGTCTTTTGAGGATGGTCCTTCATGTTGGTACTTTTCTTTATCTTTATCTTTTGAAGTTGTTATTCGAACCGCTAACTCCCTGCGATGAGCAGCTTGTAATATTCCAATAGTTTCACGTGATTATAAAGCAAGGGGACTGCCAAACAGCCGGGCTTATGATAACAGCATGAATGGTATATAGATACAATGTTTCAAATATGATTTGTAAAATGAAAAAGAAATGGTTTTTGAGGGAAAGAGGGCTATAAATTGCGGGTTAACGGCTTCAGGTTTTAAAAAGAAGGAAAAGAGAGCAGAAGGTTGCTGTTACCGGAAGCATGGTGATGAAAGAGTAGGGTAAAAAGAAAGTACCCAGAAAGGCCAGTGTTACCGCTGGTATGACCAGGTATTTAAGGGCGGCAAAAGTTATCTTGACCAGCCGGGAAATGATAATAATGGCAAGGATAATAAGAACGATATAAGCGGCATAAAGACCGTTGGAACCGAAATGTTCAAGGATATAACCCTTAACGGAACATATTAAACCGGAATATTCCGAGGCTTTGCCGGAGGTTTTATCCAGAATATTGGATATTTTGGTCAGTAAATCAAAAGATATCATTTTCAGCCTCTTCCAAAGGTTCGATGGTCAACGAGGATTCGCCCACCCGGGTCAAACCAACCATCCGCTGAGTAAGAAAGTTCTGAGTGGTAATCCATTTGTGAGAGACATCCAGTATTTCTTCCTGCGCAACATCGGATTCCCAGTCAAGAATAATCTGGTCAATTAACTGGTCGTCAACCACGGCGTCATCCATTGTTAAAACAAATTTAACTTTCATCGCTCATCCGCCCTTATGAAGTATTTGTTATTTTTCAAAGGAGATAATTGCAAGGGGGATGCCCGACACTTCAGGAGTTTTAGGTCTCAACGTAAGTTATTGTTTAACAATATCTTATATTCAAGATAGTAGTGATTTTGAGCAGGCGGGAAGATTTTTCCTTTTGGGGATTAGTGCATTTTTATGGGCGTAGCTCCATACCTTATGGGATAAGCTAAAACCCGGTGGCGAGTTATCGCCACCGGGAAACGTCGCGCGTGTGTATTATGTTTAGACCTGTTGTCTGAATATTAGTTGAATCGGTTTGTTGTTTTCCGCTGGATGATTGGTAATAAAGCGGAACAATCCTGTTCGGATTATTTGGGAAGGATGATTCCCCGCTCATAAACCGATTCCAAACCTGAGCTGAGGGGATCATGTAGGTCTTGTTTGTACATAACTCCTTGTCATGTTTCCCATGAATGACGATTAAGGAAGCCGATGTCACTCATGGAAAGGACTATCCATAGTGTTTTCCTCCATAGTTAAAAGTTAATAACTATAGCGGTGAGGATAAGAGAGGAAGGTTATTCAATAACCGGATAAGGTGCCTGTGATGGTTGGGTATCCGAGATGAGGTTTTTCTTTTATCTGTATTAAGTATATAATACGGGTTTGTTTTTGTCAAGTTGATTGTCATGTTGGCACCGGAAAAGTTTTCAGAAAGTGAAACCGGCGTTGAAATAAAACCGGTCGTCGTCCGTATCGGTGATACCGTAACCGAAATCGAAAGGACCGATAGGGGAATCGAACGCCAGGGAGACTCCGAAGCCATGGTAAAGGTTTTTTAGTTTGATTTCATCGGCATTGCCGTAAACGTCACCAATATCATAACGCAAGGTAAGATAGAAACGTAGAGGCAGTTTAAAGCGTAATTCCTGGTTCAGCAGAAATATTTTATCTCCGCTAAGTTCATGAGTGCGGAAACCGGAGAAGGAATACATGCCACCCATGTAGAATTTTTCCGAAGGCGGCAGGCCGGTTTTAGATAGACCGATGGAGATTTTGGGGTGGTAATTGACATATCGGCTCAGCGGGAAATAGGATTCGATGGAAGAAAAATAGCGAGTGAATTCTACCTCGCTGCCGAGATATTTACCGGCCAGTTGCAATTCAAAGAGATGTTTTTTTCCGGTTTCTGGAAAGGGGATACGATTAAAGTTTTCCACCAGTGATGCCAGGTTGAGGCTGTTGAGGTAAAAAGAAGAACGACTGTCAATCCGCTGGTCGATATATTCGATATGTTCAAACGTCAGACCGCCGGTCACCGTGCCCAGCCGGGAGATTTGCTGGCCGACCGTGATGGTGCCACCGGTTTTGTTTTCCTCCCGGACACCTATAGGCAGGTTGTTTATCCAGATAGTGCGGTCGAGTCGGTGGTGGTAAATTTTCGTACGGGCGGTAAGGTAAGTCGAGAAGATCCGGTTTACCTTGAGCTGGGTGAAGTATTCCTGGCGGTCGCGGCCATAGCGGAAATGCAACAGGTGTTCCATGCCGATTCCAAGCACGTTGCCGTCGCGAAGTTCCACGAATTCTTCGGATTGATATTCATCGTCCCAGTGCCAGCCAAGGCGCAACTGGGTGAATTTTTTTTCCACCACGCTGATTTTAATAAGGGCGCCGCTGTCATAGGGGACGAGGTCCAGCATAACGCGGTCGAAAAGGTCAGTGGCGTAAATATGAGCAATACCCCGAGTCGCCAGCCGGGAGGAATACGGTTCGCCGGTTTTGAGAGGGAAATTCGATGTGATTAGCCAGCTTTTGGTGCGGATATTATTGCCCGTGATTATTTTTTTTATGATGGCCTCGTCAATGTCGATATTCAGAAAGCGATAGTCGTCATTCCAGGTAACCCGGCGGATGCCGGCGAGGTCATATCCCCGCGACCGGTAGAGTTTCCTGATATTTTCCAAACCGTCTGCGAATTCCCGCCGACGAAAAACCGAATCGACAAAAAGAAATTGAGCCTGGAGAGTGTCGCTGTTGAAAATGTGATTACCGGTAAAATTGAAAGTAATTTGAGAGCACAAAAAAGCCGGTGTGATTTTAAGGGTTATACGATGTAAAGGTGAAAAAGTGTGGTCAGGTCCGGAAGTGGAATCAGTGGTAATAGCCGCTTCAATTTTAAACAGGTCAAAGCGGACAGCCAGTTCCTTAAGGTCATTAATAATGTCTTTGCGGTTTACAATCCGGTTAAGCCATCGGGGACTCAGTTCATTTTCGAGGGGTGTAAAGGGAGGAGCGACCCTGATATTATTGATGAAATATGTCCGGCTGACATTGCGTTCTTTTATTTTCCGGATAATTTCCTCGGCGGCTTTCAACCCGGTCCGATAGCCGATGGCAATCAGGCTGTCGGTGGCTTCGAAGTCGGCGGCGGTATATTCTTCATGTATCGGGGCAATGACGAAATCAGCCCGGGCGAGCTGATTTTCGAGCTGGTCGGCGGTCATGATGGAAGTCACCTGGTTGGCGATATCGATTGGTGTTTTCAGTTGTTTCTTGTTAAGAAGCGGACTGGTGGTGTTAACGGCGACGACGAAATCGACGCTATCGCTCATTTTTCTGACGATTTCGACCGGTATGGGTATCATCATGCCACCGTCCATGAGCAGTTTCTCCTCGCGGTCGATGCCGGTAAAAGCCAGAGGGAAAGCCATCGAAGCCCGCATGGCTTCCGCCAGAGAACCGGAATCGATGATTTCTTCGCGACCGGTGATGATATCGGTACAGATGGCTTTAAAGGGGATCTGGAGGTTAAGAAAGTTTCCGCCGGTAAGGTAATCGTACCTGATAGTAAGAGCGGTAAGCAGGGAAGTTAATTTCTGACCGGCGGTGAGAGCCTGCGGGATATAGGGCTTGAATTTGTCGAAACGAACCGATAACAGGTGCCGGTCGCGGTCCTGGCGTTGTGTCAAGAACATGGTCAGACGGTTGGGCTGGTTGCTGAAGAGTTCTTTGAAGTCGATACTGTCCATTATTTGTATCAGCTGGTCCGGTGAGTAGCCGCAGGCATATAGCCCGCCGACTACGCTCCCGATGGAGGTTCCCGCGACCGCAGAGACCTTGATATTTTTTTCCTCGAAAGCTTTCAGGATACCGATGGTACTGATGCCCCGGGCACCGCCGCCCGAAAGAGCCAGCAGAACCGGGTAACCTTCTTCATTGTCGTTCGGGTCGAGGCCATCGAGACCGCCGATTATAATCCGGTCGGGTTCAGCAGAGGTTAAACCGGTGCCAATAAAAAACAGAATCAGGGTTGTAACATATATTACAATTTTCACTTGCTAATCTGCGCCAATAATTTGTTCATTAAATTCACCAGCAGTCAGGAAGTAATTAAAGATGCCGGTAACTAAAACGGAACTAAAAAATTTAAAGTCGTTGTGGAGTAAAAAAGGGCGCCGAGAAAACCGGTCGTATCCGGCGGAAGGTGTGCGCCTTTTGGAAGAAGCTCTGCGCCAGCGTGTTTTCCCCGAAAAAATCTACTACTGCCAAAACCGGCTGACGGCTCGCGAAAGAAAACTTTTGCAAAAATTTGAAAGCCACCAGGTGATAAGCCGGGCTCTGACGGAAAAACAACTGGAATATCTCAGCCAGACCCAGACACCACAGGGTCTTATCGGGGTTTTCAGTCTTCCGGCAATAGAGCCAACCGAACTTTTGCTCGCTGGAAATCGTAAGTTATTATTGTGTGAAAATATTTCCGACCCGGGTAATCTAGGGACACTCATTCGTTCCGCAGCGGCTTTTGCCTTTGACCTGGTGGTACTGAGTGGAGAAACCGCGGAGCCGTATAATTCCAAAGTGGTGCGTTCTTCGGCCGGGGCGATTTTCAGCATGAAAATTTTAAAAGTGCCGCTGGAGGAACTTTTAACATTGGTCAAAAAAGAAGAAATTTATATAATTGGCACAAGTCCGTCCGGCGTTGAGGATATGGGCAGGCTGAAAGGTCTTCTTGAAAAACGCCGCTTTTTACTGGCGGTGGGCTCGGAAGCGGACGGGCTGTCCGAGGCGTTGCTGACAAATTGCAACCGGGTCGTTCGCATCGCTCACGAAAACCGGGTGGAGTCGTTGAATGTCGCCGTTGCCGGGTCAATCGTTATGAAACAGGTTTACGATATTTTAAATAGAGAATAATATGACAAAATTGAAAATTTTATTTTTGGCTCTAGGGCTGATGGTCGGCGTAGGCAATGTTGCCGCCCAGGACATATTTGAAGTCGAAAAGGGCTTATATTCAACCCGTGAACTGGAACTACAGATTGACCCGGGGGTGAATAAAAAACTGGTCATCAGAGCCTCTGTTAACCTGAATGGCCGTATTAATCTGAAAGCTGCCAACCAGAAGGTGATAAACCTGGTGTATACGAAACAGGCGCGCACGGCAACCTGGTCGAAGGCGATGGACTATATCGACCTTATCAGTGTCGCTTTGGAAAAAGTACCCGAGGGGATACGGCTGGAGATGCGGGCACCAAACCCAGCGCCATGGAAAAATGAAGCAGAATCGGGGATTGTCGAGGTTGAGCTGATAGTACCCCCGGGTTTAATGGTCGAGATTGACGCTACTTATTTCGACCTGATGGCGGTCGGGCCGTTTCGAGGAATAGTGGATGAAAATTCCCTGGGTCGTCATGACATCACCACGGTCACCGATGTGTTGAAGATTTCGACTGCCAATCGGCGGGTGAACATCAACGATATCGGCGGTGAGATAGTGGTAGCTACGACTAACGCGCCCATGGTGGTCGGGGATATTAAAAATGTCGTCGGCCAGGCCGTTTTCCGCAACGACGGTGGAGATATCAAGATTGATGGTTTTACCGGAGAGATAAACGTCAAAAATAATTTCGGTCAGATAAGGATATCCGATTTCATACCCACCGGCCAGGGCAATTATATCCGGGGTTTTTCCGGTCCGGTTGTTCTGGATATCAAGGACATGACTGTCGGGCAACTGGTCGTCACCAACCGTTATGAAGATATCGATATAACGGTGCCGAATAACCTTTCAGCGTTCTATGCCCTGGTGGTCGATGAGGAAGGCACGATTGAAGTCAACAATTTTCCCTTTACCGCCGACCTTGTACGGCGCAATCGTCTTAACCTGACTTCGGGCGGGGGTGAGGTTGAAATCAGCGCTTCTATAAGGGGTAAGGGTAATATTTATATCCGCGGCACAGAAGGAGATTAAATTTGCGAACAAAAAAAAATACATTATATGGTTTGATATTTATTCTGGTCATTTTCTCGGCCGGTCTTGTATCGGGCGAACGGATTTACCTGCCGGCAGGTGTTTTTTATTATCAGCCTTCCGCATCGGTCCTGGGATTGGAAGCCGCCTGGGTCAATCCTGCCGCTTTTGGCAGTTACTATCCCGGCGGTTTTCAGTTAATGGCGGACCATCGCGATGGCGCCTTTGCTGACAGCTGGGGGGCGGGAGTCTGCCGGGACCGTTTGGCGGTCGCCTTCCGGAGACTGGTCCTCGACGATGACCGGTACAAGGAATTTATCCTGGCCGGCGGCGTTCCCATCGTCGGTGAGACCTCGCTGGGTCTGTCTTATCGATATTTCAATGATGGGCCTGGAATTTATAACAACCGCCATTTCTGGAATATCGGTTTTCTTACCCGGGGTAAAGGTGTATTCGGTTTTGCGGCCCTCTGGTCAAATATCAACCGGGGGAAAATCGAAGGCGAACGAACGTCGATGGAGCAACGCTACGGTCTGTCCTACCGACCTTACGGTCCGAAGATTACTCTGTCGGCGGATATGTTTCTGTCGACGCAGAACAGCATCAAGGAAGCTGATTTTATATACCATGTCGAATATACCCCCCGTCCGGGGCTTTATGTAAACGGTTTTATCGATTCGGAAAAAAATTTTGAATTTGGTTTCAGAGTTAACCTGTTGAAATATTTTATCGGTGCCAGGGGTGGTTTCAACAAGGACGGTGACCACCGCGGCACCACCGCTTTTTTTGGGGCAACCGCTTTAAGACAACCATCCCTTATCAGGGAAACCTCGAAACGTCTGGCTTTGAGTGTTTCCGGGCAGGTTCAGGAAAATCCGCCGCGACCGGTTTTCGGACGTAGTCGTACGCCATTTGCAGTTTTAATAAGTCAGCTTTATCGGGCGGCTGATGACCCGACTATCAAGGAAGCGGTTCTTGACCTGTACGGCCCGGTGATGGGTTTCGGCCAGGCACAGGAACTTCGGGATGCCCTGGTTTATTTTAGAGGCAGTGGTAAACAGGTAACCTGTTACCTTGTTTCACCCCGTAATATCGCCTATTTTATTGCGACGGCGGCCGACCGTATTTATATTTCTCCTGTGAGTCAGTTAAATCTGGTGGGATTGCGGGCGGAGTTGACTTTTTACGCCGGGACCATGGAAAAACTAGGGATCAAAGCCGACTTGATGCAAATCGGCGAATATAAAACAGCTCCTGAAAGATTTACTGACACAGCCGCCAGTGAAGCGAATCGCCATCAGGTAAACCGGGTTTTAGATGACACTTTTGAGCAATTTGTCGCCGCCCTGGCCGAAGGTCGTCGGATGACCGGGGATTCGATAAAAAATATTATTGATAACGGACCCTTTACGTCGGAAGAAGCCTTGCGGCTGGGACTGGTCGATGGCCTGGTGTACCGGGAAGAGCTGAGTGAAAAATATCTTTCCGGTTTGCCGGAGATTACTTTTTATCGCTACCTGGAAGACACGTTACTAGATGATGACTGGCGCCGGCCGCCGGTTCTGGCGGTGGTTGTTGCCGAAGGCGATATTACTTACGGTGGGGATGTCATTTCGCAGTTGCAGGGAAATAAAATGGCCACGCCCGCTCTTTTGAACCGGGCTTTAAATCAGGTTACCGGTGATGACCATGTAAAGGGGATTGTTTTCCGCATTAATTCCCCCGGCGGCTATGCTTTGGCCGGTGAAGATATTTATCGGGCGGTTGCGAAAGCCGCTGAGAGAAAACCGCTTTTGGTTTCGATGGCTGACGTGGCCGCTTCGGGAGGTTATTATATCGCTATGCCGGCAAAAAAAATTTTTGCCAATCCGGCTACCGTTACCGGTTCCATCGGTATCTATGGCGGCAAAGTTGATTTAAGCGGTTTGTATGACAAGCTGGCTCTGCGAAAGGAACTTTATACCCGGGGGCGGTTTGCCGGCATGTTGAGTTATTCCCGGCCCTTTTCCGAGGCCGAACGGGAAAAATATTTCAGTCATATGAAAGCCTTTTATGACCATTTTCTTAAGCTGGTGGCGGAGAACAGGTCGTTGCCGATTGATTCCATCGACCATTTAAGCCAGGGAAGGGTCTGGACCGGACGGGAAGCCCGGCAAAACGGCCTGGTGGATGAACTGGGGGGGGTGAAAACCGCTCTTGACTATATGGCTGACCAGCTGGAGATTGACCGCTATAACATTGCGATATATCCCGTCCAGCGTCCCCTGTTCGTACTTCCTGGCGGTTTCCTGATGAAAGCCATAGCCAGTATTTTTACGGCTGATGAAAGTGGTGAGAAAAATCCGGAACAGGCGCTGGGATTGGTCGAAGCCGGGGAGTATTATACGCGTCTGCCCTTTGATATAACTATAGAATAAAACTGCGGACACAAAAAAACCCGCCCTCGGGCGGGTTTTTTTATGAGTTGGTTATTCGTAATTAACGTACTCCTGTTGCCAGGCGATACGCTGGAAAGACCGCACCATGGGTGTTTCCGGGGGTAATTTGTTCGGGTCGTTCAGGTCATTGTCAAAGCGATAATCGCGGGTCGGGGCGGTGTAATAGGCGTCCCATGTCCCGTATTTCCATATTCCCGTAGCCTGCACAGAACGCCACAGACAGACCATCGAACCCTGAATGGTAAATTTGGTGGTGTTCCAGTGTTCAAGGAAACGCGGCAGGTTGGCCAGTCCCCCACCGTAACTGGTGCTCTGCGGGGTTCGGTCGCCGGTGATGATGGAAACATTGACCTGGGTGGGACTGACCGTGCGACTGGTCATCGAACCGGAAGAATTGGCATCGTTCCAGTTGTTGGAAAGAAAGGTTACGGCGTCGGCGATAATAGCCGCCGGTTGTTTGTTGGTCGCACTGGTGTTATAATCACCTTTGACATATACCGGGTTTTCGCAATAAACCGAGAGAGGGTTGCCGATATCGACGCCATTAACCAGGCGGGTGGCGTTGAAACCGGTTCGATGGTCGGAGGCATAGAGCACGCCGTTGGCGGGGAAATAACCGCTGGCGGCCAGCTTGGCCATGTCGATATCGGTTGAATTGACCCACTTGTCTTCACAGTCGTCGTAGAACGAGGTGGTGGTGATGGTTCCTGTCGGTAACAGGGTGGACACGTTCGTCCAGACACCGGGGGTACCGGTATAGGACGACAGGGCAAACGGAACACCGTCGATTATTTTGAAGGTTGCTTTTAATTCATAGGAATCCGGGTTGCCGCTCGCTCTTTCGATGATTTTATGGGTATCACCGCTGCAGTTGGTCAGAGGGAGGTTGAGCTCTTCCTGCCCGAAAGCATTATCGCGGACATTTCCGCCCCATCGGGCTGAGGCTTTTTCATACCAGTCGGAGCGTTTGGCGTCGAGCCAGTAACCGTCTTTATACATCTGCTGGTAGTTGCCGTTGTTATCTTTGAAACGGACATTGCCGTTGACCACCGAGATACCATATCCGGAAGGGAAGCCGTGATGAATACTGCCGGAGGCGGTAACGCGGCCGTCGAATGAAAGGTTGGTGCTTGCCTGGAGATACATGTTGCCGTTAACATGCACCCGCCCGGTGACCACCATGTCATTGGCCGGGGTGGTCCAGAGGTCATTTTCATAGAAGACCGCGAACTGGAAGATTGGCACCAGGGCGGTTTCAAAGGTCTGAGACATGGTCAGTTTGGCATTCTCAACTTCGCTCTGAGCTGTCGAATTGATACTGAAGGTTTTCACCAAGGCGTGAAGTCCGGCCAGAGAACCGGTTGCCAGAACCCGCTGAGTGGCCGGACCATCGTCGACGGTTACATACACGACATTACAATTGTTTATATTTACGGTTCCCGAAGGCAGGGTGGTCGGAGGTGCTCCGGTGGTTTCATACTTGTACTGGATGTCAGCGGCGGCTTTGTCAAGCCCGGCTTCCGCGGCATAAAAAGCTCTCATGTCCTGAAATTCATTACCTGCAATAGAGACCTCGTCATCTGAGGTGGACAGTGCCGCCAGTCCAATCAGGGTCAGCATGCCCACCATCAGAAGAGCGATTAACGTGACGAAACCTCTTTCATTAACGTTCACAACTGACAACATAATTCTTAATTCCTCCCTTGTCCATTTATCAGGATATTAATCCGCAGGATATATCATTCCTCGTAGCCAACGAACTGCTGTTGCCAGCTGGTACGCTGGAAAATCCGCACCACGGGGGCTTCCGGAGGCAGTTTATTCGGGTCATCAAGGTCGGTATCGTATGCCCATTTACGGTTAGGCGGATTGTAGTAGGAGCCGTTCCAGGTACCGTCCGCCTGCACCGAGTTCCAGAGATTGACAGCCGAGCCGCACCAGTTGAAATCCTTACCGCTCCAGTTTTCAAGGAAGCGAGGCAGGTTTTCGAAACCGCCGCTGTAATCGGACGCGGTCGTCTCGATATTTCCGGTGACATAAGAAATATTCACGGTGGTATTGGCTGCCGTTCGATAGGATTTGTCCATGCTGCTCTTGGCATCGTAACCGGCGGCACTCCAGTTGTTAGACAGGAAGGTAACGGCATCCGCCATTACCGAGGCCGGCTTCTTATCGGTCGAATTAAAATTGCCGTTGAAATAGACGGGGTTTTCACTGACAATAGTCAGACCGGCATCGAGCTCGGCACCGTTATTGATACGTAGAGCCGGCCATTCGGAGGAACTGGCGATATCATCGGAGAAGTATACCACTCCGTTATCGGGTTCGTAACCTTCATCGTAGAGTTTTCCAATATCCAGTTCACAACAATCGACCCATTGGAGTTCCCGCTGGTCATAAAATTTATTAGTGGTCTGGGTGATGATGCCCTTGGAAACCATATCGGCGGTGACATTGTTCCAGACCCCGCCGACCTTCTGATAGGCCTGACCGTTGATAAATTTCAAGGTAGCCAGGTTTTCATAGGAATCAGGGTTACCCGTTGCCCGCTCGATAATCTTATGCGGGTCGCCAGCGTTAGCCAAAGGTAAATTCAGTTCTTCCTGGCCGTGAGCGGCGTCTTGGACGCGGCCCTGCCAGCGATAGACCGAAGTATCATACCAGTAACTGTCATAGGAATCCAGCCAGCCGGCGCCCTGTTTCATAGACTGATAGTTACCGGCGGCATCTTTAATAAGAACATCACCGGTACCCACACTGCCGGGACCTTTACGGCCGTGAATTATATTACCCGAAGCGGTTACGTAACTGTCCATCTTCAGGGAGCTGTTTGCCTGCAGATAGAGGTTGCCGTTGGAGTGAACCCGGCCGATAAGAGTCATGTCCGGGCCGGGGGCGATTTCCAGGTCGGTTCCGTAGAAAACGGCGAACTGGAATATGGGCACCAGAGCGGTTTCAAACGACTGGGACATTATCAGTTTGGCATTTTCCTGCTGGCTCTGCGCGCTTGAATTGATGGTAAACGATTTCACCAGAGCGTGCAGTCCGGCCAGAGTCCCGGTGGTAAGAGTCCGCTGGGTTGCCGGGCCGTTATCAACCGTCGCATAAGTGACCTGGCAGTTATTGATATTTTCCGAGCCGGAGGGCATGGTGGTTGGCGGCACACCGGTGCTTTCATACTGGTTTTGTAAAACTGCAGCCGCCTTGTCAAGCCCGGCTTCGGCGGCATAAAAAGCCCTCATATCCTGAAGTTCGTTGCCGGCAATGGAGACTTCGTCATCGGAAGTCGACAGTGCCGCCAGGCCTATCAGGGTCAGCATACCCACCATAATCAAGGCTATAAGGGTAACAAAACCCCGTTGTGTTTTCAGATATTTCAGTTTCATATTTACCCACCTTCTCCTTAAATATTTCTAAGGTTAACCGTGGACGTATAAGTTCTCAGGCGGTAACCGCTGTTGGGATCTTCCGCCACAACCGTAGCTTCATAGTCGGGATTGCGGGAACGTCCGGTCACCGAGATTAAAACCTCGGTAACGTCGTTAATTAAAACCGGCTGGTCGACGATGGTTCCGTTTTTAAGCTTGTACTGGAATTGTAAATCAATGATGTTGTCGGCGAAAATCTGCGGCGCCTGCCCTGGCAGCTGCATCATCAAAGTCGGATGTTGCGGGTCAGTGGTATGGTCCACGAAAAATTTGATCTGGTTCATAGACAGGATAATGGCATCGGCGCCGTAGCATTTCGACAGGGGCATGGTGTTGTGCTGGATATGCTTGGAACCTGTCTGGACATGGGAAATCAAAAACCATTCGCCGCCGCCGGAGTCGGGTTCGAAAATATACGCCCACTGGTCATCGTGGAAACAGGAAACATCAGCTCCACATTTCAACTCTGCAGACGGCAGGGGCATGGCCGCCGACAGATAGGAGTCGCAGTTGTTGGTCCGGTATGTCAGGGTAATCGTGTCCGGATTGGTGTTGGCAGGGGTAATACCCTGCAGACCCTGAGGCAGCTGGTTTCCGGCCATTCTGATATGCCGGGTCAACTCGTCTATAACCACGCGGGCGTTCTGTTGTATTTCCGTAATATCATCCTGGGTCATGTAGTTTTTGTGCTGGGTAACATAGGCGCGAAAGACCGCTAGCGTTATGATACTCGTGACCGTCAGGGCGATCAATACCTCTAATAAGGAAAAACCGTCAGGTTGTCTTATTTTTCTTAAGATTTCTTTCATAATATCACCTGCTTTGAAAACATCTTTTTTCTTCCATAATATCTATTTAAAGGTTTCTGACATTGACCGACGAGGTATAAATACGGGAAGGCGTACTGAAAGATTTCGTACCGGATGTATCCCCGGAGCTTCCCGTAATACTTATCTTAACTTCCCGTATATCGCTGGCCAGAACCGGCTGGTCGGTTACGAGGTTATT
>CAZUAS010000005.1:30744-56801 GCA_964618515.1 uncultured Ignavibacteriales bacterium
CTTAAGGATATATCTGAGCTGGAAGTCGGAAATATCCTCGGCAAAAATCTGCGGTGGTTGCCCCAGTACTTGTAACATTAGGCGGGGATGGTCCGGGTCGGTAACGTTGTCGATATAATATTTCAGCTGCTGGACGACCACGACCAGGGCATTGTTGGTATAGGCTTTTGAAAGAGCCATTGTTCCGTGGTAAAGGTAACGGGAGCCGTTGTCCACGTTGCTGATAAGGAACATCTCCCCGCCCCCGGAATCCGGTTCATAAATATAAGCCCACTGATTGTCATGAAAGCACGAAATATCACTGCCGCATTGAATGACCGAACTGCTGCTGCTCATCGAGGTAAGAAGGCCGGTTTCACAGTTGCCCACCCGGTAAGAAAGGGTGATGGTATCCGGATTGGTATTGGCAGGTATGATAGCCGGAATGCTCAAGGGCAAATTATTACCGGCCATCCGTATCTGGCGCGATAATTCGTCAATGACCACCCGGGAATTCTGCTGAATATTGGTAACAGCATCCTGAGTCATGTAATTTTCGTGTTGTGTTAAATAAGCTTTGAATACCGCTGTCGTTATTATTCCGGCAATCCCCAAAGTAATCAAAACTTCCAGAATCGTTACACCTGTTTGCCCCAGAAGCTTCCTTAACTTCATAATATCTCCCCTATAATGAATCCGTTCTGATGAAAGTCGTCATGGAATTGGTTTTGGTCTGCGCTTTAATGTCTTCCCAGACAACCTGAACATCGACCTGACGAAGATGACTGCCGGCGTTGGTAATAGTCCAGTTGCGGACTATCTCACCAACAGTGTCGGTGCCGCTACCGGCCGGTAAACTACTCATCCCTCGAAACTGCTCGATTTTTTCCTGAAGCAGGTTCGTGGCAATAGTCGTTTTATTGGACCAGTCATTACCATCCAGGGCAACCATGGCCATATTCAAAAGCAGTAACAACGCCATGCTCAGAATAATCATGGCGATAAGGACCTCGAGAATGGTAATGCCTTTTGTGTTGGATAAATTTGATATCTTCATAATTATAACCCTTATTTTTTCGATTTATTAAGTAAATGCCGTGCCATCGGAAAAGAAAACTTATTTGGTCGTCTATCGGGCTGATATCAGCATGAACGGCAACAAGATAATTTCATTTAGATGCTTTTTAAAAATCATTATGCCGGTTTATTTAAATCAATTACAACCCTGACAATATTTAATGACCAATAGAATATGGGGAATAACCCATAAAATAATAATGACTGTAATGGCAGGTACAAATAAGGCGGAAATATTTTTCGGTGTTTTTTGTTTCACAAAAATCCTTTTTTAAACTATGGAACCGAGCGGCTAAAGATGGTGTTTTAACAAATAAAAACAGAGGAAGAAAGATATTATGAACAGGAACATCGGAACCGCAGATAAAATCATCAGGTTAATCGTTGGTATAATTATTATTGCACTGGGAATATATTACCGGAGCTGGTGGGGTCTTCTTGCCGTCATTCCGCTGGGTACGGCCGTGGTTGGTTTTTGCGGGCTTTATCCTCTTCTGGGTATAAATACGTGTAAGAAGAAATAACCGGTGATTATTATCTACGAAAACTGATTGATTTTCATTCAAAAAAATATTTTAGTTCAAGAAGTATATCTGTAACGTGGCGAGGTACCATGCTTTTCGGAGCACACCAGTCGATTGCCGGCGGTGTTTATAATGCTGTTTATCGGGGACAACAGGCCACCTGCGACACCATTCAGATGTTCAATAAGGCCAATAACCAGTGGCGTGCCAAGAAATTTGCCGATAATGAAATCGAGAGATATTTTAAGGCTATCGCGGAAACCCGGGTGACGGTGGCCTGTTCGCACACCAGCTATCTTATTAATATTGCCTCTCCGGAAACTAAACTCAATGAAAAATCATACCGGTCCCTTAAAGAAGAAATGGAGCGCTGCCGGATTCTCCATATTCCCAACTTGGTTATGCATCCGGGTGCCCATGTCGGGGCTGGTGAAAAAGCCGGTCTGGATAAAATAATTGAAAACTTGAATCGACTTTTCGATGAATTACCCAACCACCCGGTAGTGCTGTGTCTTGAAACCACCTCCGGCCAGGGAAGTAACCTGGGTTATAAATTTGAACAGCTGGCTGCCATTATTGACAAGGTTGAAGATAAAGCTCGGGTGGGTGTATGCCTGGATACCTGTCATATTTTTTCCGCCGGATATCCGTTGCAGAAAAAAGAGGCATATAAGCAAACCATGAAGGCATTTGACGCCATTATTGGTTTTAATAAACTGAAAGTAATTCATGTCAATGATTCTTTAAAGGAACTCGCTTCCCGGCGCGACCGGCATGAACATATCGGTCAGGGGCAAATCGGCCTGGAGGGTTTTCGTCATCTGGTCAACGACCGCCGTTTGAAAAAAATCCCCATGATTCTGGAAACTCCCAAGGGAGAAGACCTGCGGGAAGACATTGAAAATTTAAAGGTTCTGCGTTCGCTGGTGGTAAAGTGAAAGGAATTCAGATAATAAACGCCCGGGTCTTCACTTTTACTTGCATCTACCTTCGTTCTGGTTTACTTTAATGGCCTATGAAACTGGGAATTATCGGTAAACCGCAATGCGGAAAAACCACGATTTTTAATGCCGCCTCGCAACAACAGGAGGCTGTAGGTGATTTCAGCCAGAGCCTGCACCGGGCCATAATTAAAGTACCCGATAAAAGGGTGGAGAAAATTGCCGAGATAACCAAACCGGATAAAATTTCTTTTGCCGAGATTGAATTCCTGGATGCTCCCGGTTTTACCGGGAAAGGCCGGGAAGCCGGTGGAAGTGAAATAAATCCGGAAATCCGCCTTATGGATGCTTTGATTCTGGTGATGGACTACTTTTCCGAACAGGCTGACCCCGAACATGATATAAGAAACCTGATTGACGAGATGATTCTTTCCGACCAGGTTTTGGTCGAAAATAACATCGAGAAAAAAACCCGTAAAATCAAATTAAGCGGCGACAAAACCGGAGCCCATGAGCTGGAACTTTTAAACCGCTGTCGGGCGCATCTTGAACAGGAAAAGCCGCTGATAGAACTGGCGTTTACTGAGGATGACGACAAACTGTTGCGCGGATACATGTTTTTAACCCGTAAACCGTTTCTCATCGTGCTGAATATTTCCGAAGATAAATTACCTGAGGCGGCCCGGATTCAAAAAGATTTCAGTCATTTTATCGTACCCGGCAGACAGGAATTAATGGTTATATGCGGAAAGATTCAGATGGAACTGGTGGGGTTGGAAGATTCCGAGAAGCAAATTTTTCTCAAGGAACTGGGTATTTCCGGGCTGGCCGTTGACCGATTTATACAAAAATCTTATGAACTTCTGGGATTGATTTCTTTTTTGACGACTGGGCCGCCCGAGGCTCGTGCCTGGACCATAAAAAAGGGCACCAGTGCCCTTAAAGCGGCGGGGGTGATTCATTCCGACATCGAGCGGGGTTTCATCCGGGCCGAGGTCATCCGCTACGAGGATTTCATCGAATTAAAAACCCCAGCGGCCATAAAAGCCGCAGGTAAGATGAGACTTGAGGGTAAGGATTATATTGTTCAGGATGGTGATGTTATTTTATTCCGGTTTAATGTTTAGGAAAACGGAACCGCCACGGGGTCTTCCTGTTTAAAATAATGAGGTGTTCAATTTTTGCTCATTTCGGCCGATAAAGTAATAGCCGAAGTCGGTTAAGGTAAAATGGGTATAAGGGATTATGGAAGATATCAAAACGGAAATTGAAGAAAAAGAAAAACAGAGTGAGATACAAATTTTACCGGTGTTGCCGTTGAAAGGGACGATTGTCTATCCTTTTCTGGTAGTACCGTTAATGATTCAGCAGTCGGAGCAGGCACGCCTGGTTGATGACGCCCTGATGCGGGGGTCGCGCATAGGCCTTTTTCTGCAGAAAGACGCCAAGATTGAAAACCCGGGTCCGGATGACCTCTATCAGGTTGGTACCTCGGGCAGCATTCTGAAAATGTTGCGTTTTCCCGACGGTACGGTACGGTTTCTAATTCAGGGACTAAGTCGTATTCGAATCCGCCGGTTTATTAGCGGCAGTCCGCATCTTCAAGCGGAGGTGGAACTTTTGGAGGAGGTCACCACCAACACCATCAAAATGGAAGCGCTTCAGCGTAATATCAACGAACAGATAAAACGTCTGATGGAACTGGCGCCGTATCTTAACGAGGAGTTTTACGTAACCGCTATAAACCAGGATACTTCCTCTAAGCTTGTCGATTTTGTAGCTTCTAATCTGAATGTCTCCCTCCAGCAAAAACAACAGATTCTGGAGGAAGTCAATATTTTTAAGCGGATGCAGATGCTCTACCAGTTTATCAACAAAGAGGTAGAGGTTCTGGAACTGTCGCAAAAGATACAGGCTCAGGCAGCCAACGAACTGGGCAAATCGCAACGTGACTATATCCTTCGCGAACAGCTTAAGGCTATCAAACGGGAGCTGGGCGACCTGGATGAGAAAGGCGATGCGGCTGAATTCGAGAAGAAAATCAAGGAAGCTAAAATGCCCGATTATGCCGAGCAGGCGGCTTACAAGGAACTGGACCGGTTGACGAGTATGAATCCCTCGTCGGCGGAATACACGGTTTCCAGAACCTACCTGGACTGGCTGGTAGCCCTGCCCTGGAGTAATGCCACCGAGGACATCCTGGATTTGAAAAAAGCCAAGAAAGTACTTGATGAGGACCATTACGATTTAACGAAGGTCAAGGACCGCATCCTGGAGCATCTGGCGGTTCGCAAGCTCAAGAAAGATATAAAAGGACCCATTCTCTGTTTCGTGGGACCTCCCGGGGTGGGCAAAACCTCGCTGGGACGTTCCATTGCTCGTGCCATGGGGCGGGAGTTTGCCCGTATTTCCCTCGGCGGAATGCATGACGAAGCCGAGATACGCGGCCATCGCCGCACTTATATCGGTTCCATTCCGGGTCGGATTATCCAGAATATCAAACGCTGCGGTTATAACAATCCGGTAATAATGCTCGATGAAGTCGATAAAATCGGTTCTGATTTCAGAGGTGACCCGGCTTCGGCTCTTTTGGAAGTACTGGACCCCGAGCAGAACGATTCCTTTACCGACCATTATCTGGACCTGCCTTTTGACCTGTCGCGGGTGATGTTTATCACCACGGCCAACTGGATGGAGCCGATTCCTCATGTCCTTCGCGACCGGATGGAAGTGATCGAACTTCCTGGTTATACCGATATCGAAAAGCTTTTTATCGCCAAGAGGCATCTTATTCCCAAGCAACTGGCCAATCATGGTCTGAGCGATGAAACCCTGGTGTTTCAGGACAGTGCCATTAAAATGCTGATTGACGGTTATACTCGCGAAGCCGGTTTGCGTAATTTGGAAAGAGAAATTGCTTCGGTTTCCCGGAAAATCGCCCGACAGGTGGCTTCGGGCAGTAAAAAGAGGACAATTCTCAAGGATAAGGATATTTCAAAACTGCTTGGTCCTGTTAAATTCTCCCGGGAAGTCCTGTCCCGCCAGGGACGGGTGGGGGTTGTCCCCGGCCTGGCTTATACTTCGGTAGGAGGGGAAGTGATTTTTGTTGAAGCCACTTCGATGCCCGGCAAGAAAAATTTGATGTTGACCGGTCACCTCGGCGATGTCATGAAAGAATCGGCCCAGGCGGCGCTGTCGTTCATCCGTTCCAACTGTACCGAGTTCAATCTCAATCCGGACCTTTTTGAAAATCAGGAAATTCATATTCATGTTCCCTCGGGCGCCACACCCAAAGACGGTCCCTCGGCGGGGATAACCATTGCCGTGGCGCTGGCTTCACTGCTTACTCAGAGGCCGGTCAAGTCCTGTCTGGCCATGACCGGTGAAATTACCCTTCGCGGGGAGCTTCTGCCAATCGGCGGTCTCAAGGAAAAACTCCTGGCTTCGGTCAGGCTGGGGGTGAAAATGGTCATCCTGCCCGAAGACAACCGCAAAGATTTAAGCGATATCCCAAGTGAAATAAAAAAGAAATTGAAAATTAAATTCTTTTCCGATGCCCTGCAAGCTGTTAAATTTGCTCTGGATGTTTCCCCCGGGGATAAATCCCGGAAAGGAAAAACCGACCAGAAACTCAAGACGGATACTTAAGAAAAGGTTTCATAAATCAGGATTTTTATTATGAAACTGGTCACGTCGGCTCAGATGCGTGCAGTGGACCACGAAACTATCGTCAATCAAGGCATACCCGGACCCGAGCTGATGGAAAATGCCGGAAAAGGCACCGCCCAGGGCATTCTCAAATTGCTTGACGATAATCTCGAAGAAACGACCGTAGTTATCTTTTGCGGCAAGGGGAATAACGGCGGCGATGGTTTTGTCGCGGGCCGTTATCTTCACCAGGAGGGGGTCAACGTTGTTATTTTCTACCTTGGGACACCGGAGAATTTATCTCCCGACGCAAAACTAAATTTCGAAAGCGCCCAAAAGTGCGGTCTGGATATGTTCGAGGTGAAAACAATAGCGGACCTTCCTGAAAATCTCGATTGCGATATCATCGTTGACGCTCTGTTCGGTACCGGTTTTGAAGGTGCTCCGCGAGGGCTGGCGGGGGAAATAATCGAATATATCAACCGGCAGGAGGCGACTATTGTGGCCGTGGATATACCCTCCGGTCTTAACGCCGACAACGGCCGGTATGAAGGCGCGGTAATCGAGGCTGACTTTACTTTTACGATGGCTCTTCCCAAATACGGTTTGTACCTTTCACCCGGCAGGGAGCTGTCCGGGGTTGTCGAAATTGTACCCATCGGGGTGCCGGATATGGTTGTGGAAAAATTTAATCTGGTGAATGAACTGATAACTCCCGATGATGTCGTCGAATTGCTACCGGAACGCAAGCCTGATGGACACAAGGGTGATTTCGGCAAGCTCTTTATTTTGGCCGGTTCTACCGGTTTGACCGGGGCGGCGGCGATGGCCGGGGAGAGTGCGGTACGAAGCGGTGCGGGGCTGGTTAAAGTCGGGTGCCCTAAAACCATCCAGCCGGTCTTAGCGATAAAACTAACCGAGGTGATGACCGTTCCATTGCCCGATGTCGCCAAAAAAGGAGCCCTGGCTCTTCGGGGACTGGGAGAAATTCGCCAATATATTGAAGAACATGACGCCATAATAATCGGTCCGGGTCTTGGTCGTCACCATGAAACCTTCGAGCTGGTGCGCCGGATTTTAAGCCGACTGGAGACACCGGCGATAATCGATGCTGACGGTTTGAATGCCTTGGCCGGACATTTGGAGTTAATAAAAAACTGCCCGGCGCCGCTGGTGTTGACGCCTCATCCGGGTGAATTTAAAAATCTGACGGGAGAGGCGGTGCCCGATGACTATCTTGAAAAAGCCGACCTGGTCAGAAAATACAGCGCTTTATGGGGTGTGGTCATTGTCCTCAAAGGCAGTCCTACGCTGGTGGCGGCGCCTGATAATTTATGTTATTTTAACCAGACCGGCAATTCCGGTATGGCAACCGGCGGGTCAGGGGATGTTCTCTCGGGGATAATTGGTTCTTTTCTGGCCCAGGGAATGAAAACCCGGGAAGCCTCTCTGGCCGGTGTTTTTATCCATGGACTGGCCGGGGATCTGGCCGCAGAGGCTCTGACGGAACGGGCTATGAAAGCCGGGGATATTATTGACTATCTTCCCCGGGTCTTTCAGATGCTTGGTGAATAAGGATTTATCTTGATTTAAAGGTTTAAATTTTTTTATAATAGGCAGTTTAGTTAAAGGGGCATAACCCGACTTCGAAATAAAATCCGGAGGTTGGTTCTTACTGGTTTAGACCGTTTAAAAACTTGAACGAATAAAAGCATAACAATATTAAATTAAAGGATTTCTTTGCGGAGTAAAGGCAATGTCGAAAAACATATCTTTAAAGGTCTGTCCTCGTTGCGGGAGTCGCAATTTACAGGTTGAAGAGGAGGAAGGTAAGGACCGTCTGGTGGTAATATGCGAGGATTGCGATGAAGTTTTTGAACTCCATAACAAGAGTTTCAAAGAGCCTCGCCCCCCGAAGATGAGAGAGAAATTTAAAGATGATTATGACCGGAAAGACCATGGTTTTTCCAAGAAAAACAAATTTAAAAATCGTAGTGATAAATCCTGGTAGTTTTTAAACATAACCGAAATCGAGTATATCTTCCACGAGCGGTCAGGCCGGCTGTAACCCGCTTGCCATGCTGGCAATTAATATATTGCTTATCATAAGTACAATTTCCTTTTGAACCGCTAAGGGGTAAGACTTATCCCATGCGAATAACTATTAATCTTTTTCGTGAGTTGACTGTCCCAGTTATATGAATCGAAAAAATTTTCTGACGAGGTGAATTGTGAAGTTTCTGGATGTTTTAAAGAACCTGACACCGGCTGTCTTTATGTTTTTGCTGGTTTTTATTTCCTCCGCTCACGGCAAGGAGCAAGATATTGACAGTTACTGGGGAGGGGGGTTGATTGTGACGGACGGTCAGTTTAACGACTGGATTGATGTCCCGGTAACTTTTTTCAAAGATGAGAAAGTTTCCGTGGGCGTGGCCAATGATTCGGTCCATTTATATATTCTTTTTCGTTTTACCGACCGACAATGGGCACGCTTGATACGAATGGGGGGGCTGTCGGTCTGGGTGGATAATCAGGCGAAGAAGAAAAAAGATTTCGGTCTTAAATTCAGCGGCGGACCGAAAGCCGATTCGGCCCAGATGGCGCCGAGGAAAAATATGCCCGAAAGTCAGCGGTTACCTGACGACCGCCGGGGTGAGATGCCCGAGAACCAGTTGCTTGTTATCGACAAGGCCCGGATGGTGGAAAAAATAATTCCCATGGACGGTTCCGAGGGACCGCAGGTTTCCTGCGGTATAACGCAGGACTTTTATACTTACGAATTCAAAATTCCCCTGAAGAAAAGCGAATTGAACTATTACGGCGCCGGGGTCGCTGCGGGGGATAAAATAAGCATCGGTTTGATATGGGGGGAAATGGAACAGTTCAAAGGACGTCGTGGGGAAGGCAGAGGGCCTATGTCCGGGGGGATAGGCGGCGGTCCGATGAGCGGTGGTCCTCCACCCGGAGGCATGCCTGGCGGCGGCCCTGGCGGAGGGCGCATGCAAATGCCGGAAAAACAGGAAATATGGCTGAAAACAAAATTAAGCTCGTCATCGTCGGCTCAAACGGCCCCGAATCCCTGACCGACCTTGTTGGTAGCCCCAAGCTGTGGGGTACTCTAACCGGATTGGGGTCAAAGGGAGGATTTAGTAATTGAGGGTGACTTTGGAGAATAAGAAAAATTGTCAGGAGCACGGGGTTCCTGACCTGCTTTTACTATTATCAAGGGAAAAGTGATGTTCCGTTAATAGTTGATAGAGTTGAATTATAAAGATAAGGTTTATATATATAAGATCCCACAGCAAGCTGTGGGCTACCCTAACCGGATTATTTTATGTCTGCTAACTTAAAAGCGAATTATTACCCAATAGACTTCTCAATTTACACTTTCCCGTGGCAGTGTTTGAATTTCTTGCCGGAGCCGCAGGGGCAGGGGTCGTTGCGGCCGACTTTGGGCATGTCCCTACGGATAGTGCGGTCCTGCCGGCCGGCCTGCGAGGCTTCCGCCATCGGGTTTTTCTCCAGCTGTCCCTCGGGCATGATGGCTCCCTGAGCCAGGCCCATACCGGTTGAGTCACGGTGCTGTGTCACCAGTTCCGGTTGTCGGCGGCGCTCGGCCCGGGAGGCTTCGGGGATATTTACCTGTAGTTTAAAAACGAGGTTGACAATTTCGCGGTCGATGGTGTTGACCATCCGCTCGAAGGCTCCGAAAGCTTCCCTTTTGTAGATATCAATCGTTTTGCCCATGCCGCCGTGGTAAGCGCGCAGGCCGATACCGGTGCGCAGTTCATCCAGCTCGGCCAGGTGGTCGCGCCAGTGCCGGTCAATGGTGGATAGCACGGCGAAACGCTCCAGCTGGCGCATGATGGGTGCACCGTAGGCGGTCTCTTTCTGGTTATAGAGAGCCATGATGGTCCGCAGGACGCCTTCCCGGAGTTTTTCCGGCGTCAGGGCGGGGATGTCTTCATCTTTGAATTTAAGATTGATAAGAAAGGTTTTGCGTAAGTCTTCGGTAAAAGCGTTGAGGTTCCAGTTTTCGGCGTACTGCTTTTCGGGGCAGTGTATCTCGATAAGGCGGTCGAGGACTTCGCCGAACAGGTCCACCACTTCGTCCTTGATGGATTCGCGTTCGAGGGCGGCCAAGCGGCGTTCGTAAATCCACTTGCGCTGGACATTCATGACGTCGTCGTATTCGAGGGTATGTTTGCGGATGGCGAAATTCTGGGCCTCGACTTTTTTCTGGGCGCGTTCGATAGCCTTGGTGACCATGCCGTGGGTGATGACTTCACCCTCTTTAACGCCCATACGGTCGAGCACCGAACCGAGACGGTCGCCGCCGAACAGGCGCATCAGGTCATCCTCGAGCGAGAGGAAGAACAGCGACGAGCCGGGGTCGCCCTGGCGGCCCGACCGGCCGCGTAGCTGGCGGTCGATGCGGCGGGACTCGTGGCGTTCGGTGCCGATGATATGCAGGCCGCCGAGTTCAACCACGCCGGGACCAAGCTTGATATCGGTACCACGACCAGCCATATTGGTGGCGATTGTGACCGCCCCTTTCAAACCGGCGTTAGCCACTATCTCGGCTTCTTTCTGGTGATGTTTGGCGTTCAGGACATGGTGAGGTATGCCTTTGCGTTTGAGCATGCGCGAGAGGGTTTCGGATACCTCGACCGATACCGTTCCTACCAGGACCGGCTGGCCTTTTTCGTGTTTCTCCGTAATTTCATCGATGATGGCGTTGTATTTTTCGCGGCGGGTGCGGTACACCTGGTCGTTACGGTCTTCGCGGATGCAGGGTTCATTGGTCGGGATAACCATGACATCAAGCTTGTAAATATCCCAGAACTCCGCGGCTTCAGTTTCCGCCGTACCGGTCATGCCGGCCAGCTTTTCATACATGCGGAAATAGTTCTGCAGGGTGATAGTGGCCAGCGTTTGGCTTTCGCCTTCAATCATGACGCCTTCTTTGGCTTCGATAGCCTGATGCAAACCGTCGGAATAACGCCGTCCCGGCAGGATACGCCCGGTGAACTCGTCGACAATCATGACCTTGTCATCCTGCAGAACATACTCGACATCTTTTTCATAAAGGGAGTAGGCGCGCAAAAGCTGGTTGATGGCGTGCACTTTTTCCGAACGTTCACTGTGCAGGCGGTACAGCTCGTCGGTTTTTTTCTGGCGTTCTTCGGGGGACAGTGATTCGTCGCCATCCAGTTCCGAAAGCATGGTGGACAGGTCGGGGATTTCGAAAAGTTGCTGTTCCTCTTTGGTAAACTGGGTATTGCCCAGGTCGGTCAGGGCAATGGTATGCTCACGCTCATCGATGTAGTAATAAAGGCGGTTGTCGATTTCGTGGAGTTTCTTTTCCCGCATATAGGATGACTCAACATCGGTAACCAGCTTTTTGATGCCGGTTTCTTTCATGATTTTCATCAGGCGTTTATTTTTCGGCGCCCCGCGGTTAGCCGCCAGGAGCAGCGACCCGGCCTCAAATTCGCTCTCCGGTTTGCCTTCCTGAAGCAGTTGCTCCGCCCGGGAGACCATTTCGTTAATGAGCATGGTCTGTTTGCGAACGAGTTTTTCCACCGTCGGCTTCATCTGCCGGTAACGGTCATGGAGGTTTGATTCCACCTGTCCGGAAATAATCAGGGGCGTCCGGGCTTCATCGATGAGAATGGAATCGACCTCGTCGATGATGGCGTAATAGTAATTGCGGTGCACCCGGTCCTCGGCGGTCTGAGCCATGTTATCGCGAAGGTAATCGAATCCGAACTCATTGGCGGTGCCGAAAGTGATATCGCAGCGGTACATTTCGCGGCGCTCCGCATTGGTCATCTGGTTTTGAATAACCCCTACCGTAAGGTTGAGATATTCGTAAATACGCCCCATCCATTCCCGGTCGCGGCGGGCCAGGTAATCGTTGACCGTTACGATATGCACGCCCTTGCCGGTCAGGGCATTAAGGTAAGTAGGCAGGGTGGCCACGAGCGTTTTACCTTCACCGGTGGCCATCTCGGCGATTTTACCCTGGTGCAGGGCAATTCCTCCCATCAGCTGAACGTCGAAATGAACCATATTCCACTCGGTGGGCAGGCCGACCACCTCCCAGGTCTTGCCAAGATGACGGCGGCAGGCCTCCTTGACGACCGCAAACGCCTCGGTCATGATATCATCCGTGGTTTCGCCTTCCGCCAGCCGTCTTTTAAATTCCCCGGTTTTTCCTCTGAGCTCTTCTTCGCTCAGGTTCTTGAATTTTTCGAAATAAGCGTTGATTTCAGCAACCAGCGGCTGAAGTTTTTTTACATCCCGCTCGTGTTTGGTGCCAAATATTTTAGTTAGTAAGTTTTTCATGATTCTCTATTATTCAATTTTTCTTTGACCACTTAAGGGGAAAATAATTTCCCTCTTTATTTCAGTTATAGTATTAAAGCGTCTATTCGTTCACAAGAGCAATAATTTTTTTATCCTGTTGCCAAGATAACAAAATATAATAAAAACCGCTATTTTAAATAATGAACTTGATACCGTCACCGGAAGTGATTAATTTTTATGAGATATGAAGAATGTCGAACCGGGAATAGTTGTTGCTGTTCGGGGACGGCTTTTTGAAGTTCGCTCCGAGGATCACCGGCATTTCAAGTGCGAAGTACGCAGGAAGGTCAAAGTTGAAGCCCATAATATGACACCGGTGATTGTCGGTGATGATGTTCTTTTCACGCGTCTTGACCTCCAGAGGGGCGTAATTGAGAAAGTTCAACCTCGCCGGACAGCTTTTTTCCGACCCGCCAAGGGGATTGAAAAGAATAAACAGGTGATTGCCGCTAATCTTGACCGTCTGGCGGCAGTGGTATCAGTTGCCTCGCCGCCTTTGAAAACCGGTTTAATTGACCGTTTTTTGATTGCCGCGCAAATCGGGCATATGGAACCTTTAATTATCATAAATAAAATGGACCTGGCTTTACCGGGGGATTTAGGGAATATATTATCTGCTTATAGAACAGCGGGTTACGGCATTTTAACCTTGTCGGCGAAGACCGGTCAAGGGCTGGAAGATTTAAAATCTATGCTTGATGGTCATCGAACTTTATTCGTGGGCCATTCCGGGGTGGGGAAATCCACGTTATTGAATATGCTGATACCGGGAGTCAATATTAAAACCCGTGAGGTTTCGGATTTTTCCAGTCGGGGAAAACATACCACCACCCGGGTGGAGCTTTATGAACTTCCTTCCGGCGGATATGTTGTCGATTCGCCGGGGCTGAAGGTAATGGGTTTGTGGGATGTTCAGAAAGATGACTTACCCCATTTTTATCCCGAGTTTAAGCCTTATTGGGGACAGTGTCGATTTAAATCCTGTATTCATATACACGAGCCCGGATGTGCCGTAAAGAAGGCTTTGGATGAGAATAAAATCAGCCGTTTTCGTTATGAGAATTATATTGCGATTGCCGAATCCCTGTGAACTGACAGCCCTCTTTTGCGGTTAATTTAAGAAACAGCAGTCATTTACCGATAAAGTTAATGATATGGTGCATAAAAACAACGTAGAATTCAAAGTCGGGGTTATCATCCTTCTGGCCATAATCCTGTTGGGAGCTTCTCTTTACTGGCTTCAGGGCTATAAACTGGAAAGAAATGCACAACGGGTAAATATCCGGTTTGACGATGTCGGAACTCTGGCTATCGGGGACAAGGTCACCGTTTCCGGTGTTTACAAGGGCAAAGTAAATAACCTTCAACTCGATGAACGGGGCGTTCTGGTGGAATTACTGCTTTATCAGGATGTTGTCCTCAAGCGAGATGCCCGTTTTGTAATTAAAAACATGGGTGTCATGGGGGAGCGTTTTATCGCCATCGCGCCGGGCCGGGACAGTGTTCTGTTCGATAACACGGTGGTTGCCGAGGGGCAGAATGATACCGGTATCCCCGAAGTAATCGGGTTGATGGGAGAAATGATAACCGAGATGAGAAATCTGGTTTACTCGGTCAAGCAGAGTGTCGCTTCCGATTCCTCACTGGATAAAATCAACCGAACCCTGAGCAACTTCGAAAAAGTAACTTCTTCTCTGGCCGCCCTGATAGAGAAAAATCAAAGTAAAATTGATAAGTCGGCCGATAATTTTCTGGAGACATCCAGGAATTTAAGTTCTCTGATAAACAGGAACCGGTCGGTGGTGGATTCGTCGTTGCAGCGTTTTGACAGGGTGACGGTCAGTCTCGAGGAATTCGTCAGGCAACTGGATACGCTGGCGATGACCGCCCGGCGGTTTGCCGAGGCCATCGATACCAAGGACGGCACCCTGCAATTGCTGGTGGAAGACCGTCGTCTCTACGACGACCTTCGCCGCACGACCGATAATCTTGATGATTTGATAAATGACATTCGGGCTAATCCCCGTAAATATATAAACCTGAAAGTGGAATTATTTTAAACGATGGCTAAATTCAAACTTGCATTCGGTATACACAACCATCAGCCGGTCGGCAATTTTGAAATGGTTTTCGAAGATGCCCACCGGAACGCCTACGCTCCTTTTATGAAAATGGTTGAATCTTTCCCTTCGCTGTCTATAACGCTTCACCAGTCGGGGATACTCTGGGACTGGCAGAAAAAAAACCATCCCGACTTTTTGGAGCTGGTCAGCCGGCTGCTGGAAAAAGGGCAGCTGGAACTTATGACCGGAGGGTTTTACGAACCGATTCTGACTTCGGTTCCCGAACGTGATGCCCGTGGTCAGATTGAGTTGCTGAACCGGTTTCTCAAGGAAAATTTCGATGTAAAACCGGTCGGTCTCTGGCTGACCGAGCGTATCTGGGAACCTCATCTGCCCAGGGTTATAGCGGAAGTGGGCGTCAGGTATTTGCCTATTGACGATACCCACTTTATTTATGCCGGTTTTGAACACAGTCAGCTGACCGGACCCTTTGTTACCGAAAACGAAGGTCGGATGGTGGTTCTTCTACCGATACAAAAGCGTTTACGCTATTTGATACCCTTCGGTTCGGTGGAGGAAGTTATCACGGAATTGAAAAAGCAGGCGGAGAGTAATCCCGACGGTCTGGCGGTTTATGCCGATGACGGGGAAAAATTTGGAGTCTGGCCGGATACGCATAAGCATTGTTTTGAAGAAGGCTGGTTGTATAAATTTTTCGAAGTCGTGGAGAAAAACGCCAGCTGGCTCGAAATTATTCCTCTGGGAAAAGCCGCCGCGCTGAAACCGGCGGGGCGGGCTTACCTGCCGACTGCTTCCTATGCCGAGATGCTGCACTGGTCGTTGCCGACCGATGCTTTCCTTGAGTATGAGAATTTCGTCAACTGGCTCAAGGAAGAGGGACAGGAACAGCGTTACGGAAGATTTGTAAGGGGTGGTCACTGGCGGGGTTTTTTGACCAAGTACGAAGAGGCTAACCTGATGCATAAAAAAATGCTGGCGGTTTCGGACAAACTGGCGGCATATGAACAGAAAAATCCCGGTAAAATCGCTCAGGCTTTAAAAGTCCGCGAAAAACTTTATGCCGGGCAATGTAACTGTCCTTACTGGCATGGTGTCTTCGGTGGTTTGTATTTGGCTCATATCCGGACAGCGATTTATAAAAATCTTATCGAAGCCGATAACGAGCTTCGTCAGCTCAACCGGGAAACCGGGTCAAGTTACGAAATCCGTGATTATGATGCCGATGGGGCGGATGAAATCATCATGACCAATGACGATTACACGGCCGTGTTCAAGCCTTGCCGAGGGGGTACCCTACTGGATTTGTCCCTGAACAAATATAGTTTCTGTCTGACCGACACCATGACTCGCAGGATTGAAGGGTATCATAAAAAATTGAGCAAAGCCGTAAAAAAGGAAGCGGAACCCAAGGACAAAACCACTACCATTCACGATATTTATCTGACCAAGGAAGACGGCCTGTCCAGATATTTGATAAAGGACTGGTACCTGAAACGAGGTTTTATCGACCATTTCTTCAGTGATGGCATTGATTTTGAGGCTTTTTCGTCGGGGCATTATGGCGAGGACGGCGATTTTATCCTGGAACCGTTTACTTTCGAACTTGATGCCTCCGGCTGTCAGTTGTCAATGATGCGCAACGGTCATCTCTGGCGATATGGCGGTCCGCTGCCGTTACGGGTGGTGAAGCGTTTTGCTTTCGAGAAGGATACCAATAAAATCAATGTAACCTATGAAATAAGCAGTTCGGACCCGCGCGGCGTTAAAGTTAAATTCGGAGTAGAAAATAACTTCAACTTCCAGGCCGGTCATGCCGAAGACCGCTTCATCCTGATCGATAACCACCGTCCTGAAAACTATTATCTTGATTCTTACGGCAGTTATCAGCAGGTACATAGCCTGGCGATGGTAGACCAGTACTTGAATCTGGCGGTAGCGCTCGAAAGCGAAATACCGGTCGCTGTCTGGCATTTGCCCATCTATACCGTCTCTCTTTCGGAAAGCGGTTTTGAAAAAGTATACCAGGGAACGACTATGGTTTATGTGGTGGAAGTACCCCTGTCACAGGCACCCTACGTTATTAAAATGGTTTTGCAGGCCGGAAAACCTGAAGAAGTTCTTTTCGGGAATTCCCTTCTGACGGCATCCAGCAGTCGATGAGTTCTTACCGGCTCCCGGATAACTTTGTTCGGGAGCCCGGTTTATTAAGATTCATACCTTCTTATCCTGTCAAATATTTCCTTTGTTTTTTGGGGAGGGGAATAATATCTTCCAGACAATGCTCGAAGAGGTTGCCAGATTAATACAAAATGCCCGACGGGGAGTAGTTTTAACCGGTGCGGGGATATCCGCCGAATCGGGAGTTCCGACTTTCCGGGGTAAGGACGGCCTCTGGAAACAGTACCGGGCCGAGGAACTGGCCACTCTAGAGGCGTTCCGGGCGGATTCGAAACTTGTCTGGGAATGGTACAACTGGCGGCGGGAACTGATAAGAAAAGTGCAACCCAATCCCGGTCATTATGCGTTGGTTGAGTTCAGAAGCTGGTTTGAAGACTATACTTTGATTACACAGAATGTCGATGGTTTGCACCGCCGAGCCGGCCTTGATAACATTCTCGAACTGCATGGAAACATCCAGATTAATATCTGTGTCGAGTGTCACCTTCCCGATAAGGCGGAGCTTGATATCGACCCGGATAATATTGCCCGGTGTAAATACTGCGGCGGTAAATTAAGGCCGGGAGTGGTCTGGTTCGGAGAAATGTTGCCCCAGGCGGTTTTACAAAAAGCTTTCAAAAAGACTGAAGAAGCGGACATCTTTTTTTCAATCGGCACCTCGGCCCTGGTGCATCCGGCGGCTTCGTTACCGGTTCTGGCCAAACAAAAAGGAGCGAAACTTGTTGAAATTAACCCGGATGAAACTCCATTAACCAGCCTGGCGGATTATTATTTCCCTGCCCGGGCCGGCGAGTTGCTTCCCCGGCTGGTGGAAATTGTCAATAAGGAACATAAGACAAAAAAGAAAGGATAATCCCCTTTCGATTTGGCTGGTATAATATAAGAAAGCGTTGAATGTTCATTTATGAAAATTAGCGGCAAGATTAAAATATACTGGTTCATTTTTGCAGTCATCCTTATCAGCCTGTCTTCCGGTTGCGTTTATTACAACACTTTTTACAACGGAAAAAAAGCTTTTAACGAGGCGGAGAAAGACCGCAAAAAAACCGGGCGTTTGAACACGACCCAGTACAAGAAAGCGATTGAAAAGGCTCTTAAAGTCATTGAAAATTATCCCAATTCCAAATACTACGACGATGCCCTGTTCGTTCTGGGCGTCTCTTATTTTCACACCCAGGATTATTTTAAAGCAGAAAGGCGCCTTCGCGAGATAACGGTCGATTATCCTCAGTCGGGTTTTCGCAAAGAGGCCGAATTGTATCTGGCCAAAACGAAACTTGAACTTGGCGACCTGGAAGAAGGCATGACTTTATTCGGCGAAATCTTCGATAGTGATTACAGTCGGGATTATAAAGCCGAGGCGGCCATGGCTCTGGGTGAGTATAACTATAATAATCACCGCTATGACGAGGCCAGGAAATATTTCCAGGCTGTCCGCGATTCTCTGGGCAATGAGACGGCAAAAATAAAAGCTCAGATTTATATCGCAGACGGGAATTTCAACACCTTCAAGTTTAAAGATGCTCTCGGTGGTTATTTGCAGGTTCTGGGCATGAAACCGGATAAAAATGATAAATATCACGCTCTTTATCAGGCGGCTATTGCTTCTTACCGGATGCAGAGAATTGATGACGGTCTGGATTATCTCAATCAGCTAATCAACGACCCGGTTTATTATGACTCACTGGGGGTCTTGCTGTTAAAAGTGGCCGAGGGTTATGAATACGACGATGACCTGGAGCTGGCTCAGGGTGTCTATGAGAAAATCATAAATACGGTCAGTAAAAAAACAGTGGTGGGTGAGGCGTACTATCAATTGGGTCTGATTTATCAGTATGATTACGATGACCTAAAGGAAGCCAAAGCCTATTATGACAAAGCGGTGGAGAACGCCCGTTCCACCGAGGTCGGTCAGGAAGCCCTGCAACGTTCTTCTTCGATCGGGAAACTGGAGACTTTTTCCCAAGCTATTAAAGTGGATACAGCAGCCACCCAGGAAGCTGTTGATGAGATAGCTTACACTCAATACCTGCTGGCGGAACTTTACTGGTTTGAACTCAACAAGCCAGATTCGGCTATCTATGAACTGGAGTACCTGATTGATTCTTTTTCCAATGCCTATGACGCCCCTAAAGCCGTCATTGCCTTATCGCAGATGTACAAAGAATATTATAATGACACCCTTAAAGCCGATTCTCTGCTCAAGAGTGTTTTATACCGCTATCCTCATTCTGATTTCGTACCTGAAGCAATCAACCTTCTGGGGCTGACAGGAACAGCGGCTGATACCGGTTATGCGGCTTATTATTTCAGGAAAGCCGAGAATTTTCTGGTAGACCAGGAAAATGCCGATTCGGCGCTGGCTTATTTTCAATATATCGTGGATAACTTTCCTGATTCCAAATATTATCTGCATGCCCGGTTTAATACTATTTTAACCCGTGAGCTTTACAAGAGCCCAGGTGATTCTTCGATTATTCTGGCTTACCAGGCTTTTGTTGATTCCTTCCCGGCTTCGGAATTTACCACAGTAGCCAAAAGTCGGCTTCTGTATGTTCCTCAAAAGAAAGAACCGGGGAAGAAGGAAGTTTCCCGGCAGGATAGCCTTTTCGCCGAAGTTACCCCGAGCGAACAGGGTGCAATAAGTCCCGATACAGTTGACGAAACTTATGCTTACAGTGACTATCAGCAGAGTCTTTATATCAGACCCAACGGTGATACGGCTGCTCTCCTTGAGGAAGAACCGACTGAAATAATCGAGCCGTTTGTTTTTCCGCCCGAAGCTTATGGCATGCAGGAGGAAGGATTTTATCTGTATTTTCAAGTCTTGCTTGATTTTTCCGGAAAAGTGGTTGATTTTGTACTGAAAAACATATCGGAATATGATGAAATAAATACGCGGGCGTCAAGAAGTGTGGCCACGATGACTTTCGACCCCTTGTACGTTTCCAAGAGGGCTGGTGATTTGAACTTACCCAAAGACCCGACGGGTCGCGGCCACTGGTTCGTTTATAAATTTTTTGTCAAAAAGCCTGACTTTTTAAGATGATAACTATTTCGTGTGAAGATACCGTTTTAATAAAAAAACGGAGTTTAAAAAACGGCTATTTTTCTTTTACCTTCGGACCTTATTCCCGGGTCCACCATTGCTATCCTGGTAATTTTATTCATCTCCAGCTTCCTGAAACACAGATTTATTTCCGACGGGCTATGTCGGTGGCGGGGGTGAATAAGAAAAATAAGGAAATCGAGATTATTTTTAAAGTCATGGGACGGGGGACTGAATTACTGTCCCGCTTTAAACCAAGCGACCGTGTTAATATTCTGGGTCCTTTGGGTAATACTTTTACACCTCCCCGAAAGAACGAACGGGCGGTTATAATTGCCGGTGGAATTGGTTTTCCTCCGCTGATGTTTTTTGCCGGCGAACTGGTTCGAAACGGGTGTGACCCTAAAAGAATCGAATTCTTTTACGGCGGTCGTTCGGCAACGGATATTCTGGAACGTTCCCGCATAAAGAAACTGGGGGTAATTTTTCACCCGGTCACCGATGACGGCAGCCTGGGTCATCGGGGTCTGGTGACCCGGATAGTTGAAGAGTATATCAAAGCGCACCCCGATGAGAGGTTACGTCTGTATGGTTGCGGTCCTGAGGCGATGTTGAAAGCAACCGACAGCCTGGGTTTAAAGTACTCCCTGCCGGGACAGTTATCGCTGGAGGCGCCTATGCCCTGCGGAGTGGGTATCTGTCTGGGCTGTGTGGTGCCTCTGAAAGCCGGGGGGCATGCCCGAGTATGTGCTGAGGGTCCCATTTTTGAAATCGGTGAGGTATTATTATGACCCCCGATTTAAAAGTCACTCTGGCAGGAGTAGAGTTTGAAAATCCTATCATGACAGCGTCGGGTTGTTGCGGTTACGGTGAGGAGCTGGCGAAAGTTTTTCCTCTGTCGAAACTGGGGGCGCTCGTTACCAAATCGATTACGCTGGCGCCGCGTCCAGGTCATCCTCCGCCCCGAACTGCGGAAACCGCCTCGGGCATGCTTAACGCCATCGGTCTGGCCAATGTGGGGATTGACCGTTTTGTCAGTGATATCATGCCATTTCTGAAACGTCAGAAAACACGTCTAATTGTCAACGTGGCCGGCTCCCGGATTGGGGAATATGTCGAAGTATGCGCTCGGCTTAACGATATCGAACGCATTGATATGGTGGAACTGAATATCAGCTGTCCTAATGTTGATGAGGGCGGAATGGAGTTTGGTAATGACCCGGTAATGACTGAAAAATCGATAGCCGAAGTAAAGAAGGTGCTTAAGAAGCCGCTTATTGCCAAACTTTCACCCAATGTCACTGATATTGTAGCTATTGCCAGGGCGGCTGAACAGGGGGGGGCGGATGTTCTTTCGCTGATTAATTCCGTTCTCGGAACCGCTATTGATATCGAAACCTGGCGACCACGTCTGACCAATAACCGGGGTGGGTTGACCGGTCCCGCTATCAAACCTATTGCTTTGGCCAAGGTTGATGCTGTATATAATAAGTGTTCGTTGCCTCTGATTGGTATTGGCGGTATCAATGATTATCGCGATGCGGTTGAATTTTTCCTCTGCGGCGCCCGGGCTGTTCAGGTAGGCACCGCCCTGTTTGTTTACCCTGACGCGCCGGTGCGTATTGTGGAAGGCTTGAAAGAATATTTGAAAAGAAAAAAGATTAAATCAGTTAATGATATTATCGGTAAGGTTAGGAAATATTAATGGGTGCTCTTAAAAAACTGCAGAAAATACAGCAGGATAATAAATCGATGATATGCCTGGGGCTGGACCTTGATGTCAAGCGGGTACCCCAGGTTTATAACACCTCCGTAAAGGGACTTTTTGATTTTACCAATCGTATTATCGAAGCTACCCAGGATCTGGTTTGTGCCTACAAACCCAATCTGGCCTTTTATGAAAGCCTGGGTTCCGAGGGATGGTCACTTTTAAAATTAATCCTCAAGCGCATACCGGAAAATATCCCGATTATTATTGACGGCAAAAGGGGGGATATATCCAATACCGCAGCCCATTATGCCCAGTTCATGTTCGAGCAACTTGGAGGCGACTGGGTGACTTTGAATCCCTATATGGGTTACGACTCCATGCGGCCTTTCCTTGAGTATCGCAATAAAGGGGTTTTTATTCTTTGCCTGACTTCCAATCCCGGTTCGAAAGATTTTCAGCTCCTTATGGTCGAGGGAAAACCGCTTTATAAAATTGTCGCGGAAAAGGTTTCCTACTGGAATAAGGAAGATAACTGCGGTCTGGTGGTCGGGGCCACCCACCCGGAGCAACTTGACGAGATTCGGGAAATCGCCAAAGACATGCCGCTTTTAATACCCGGAGTCGGCGCCCAAGGTGGGGCTCTTGAGAAGGCTGTTCTTTCGGGGACCGATAATTTCAAAAAAACCGCCGTTATCAATGTATCACGCTCGGTGCTATACGCCTCGACGGATAATGATTTTGCCGAGAAATCACGGCAGGAACTCGAAAAGCTGAACAGCGTTGTTGGTTCACTGCGCAATGAGAGCCAGGCAGTCGGCCAGGATGGCGCCAGAGCTAACCCGCCGCGGTCGGGGGAAACACCAACCTCATGAGAAGTTAAGACTTGATAATCAAGCGGGACAAAAAACGAGCCTTACCATTCAAATTCGAACCGTAACATGGAATAAACAAAGGCGTCGTGGAACTCACCCTCGAAAAAGTAATGTTGACGGAGGGTACCGTCTTTTTTAAAGCCGGCTTTTTCCAGAAGTCTCACGGCTCCCTTATTGAATGACGCCGTCTGAGCCCAAATTTTGTTCATGCCGCGATAATTGAAAAGATAATTGCACAATAACCGCGTGGCTTCGGTGGCGTAGCCGTTACGCTGTTCGTCGGGGTCGATGATTATGCCGAATTCAACAGAGCGGTTCAGGGAATTCATATTAAAAAAATTTATTATGCCAACCGGAATTTTGTCTGTCAGGCGTACGATAACAAACCGTTGCTGGTCGGTCGATTTTTCTTTTTTCTTGAAAGCCTCCGCGGCTTCGGCAGCCGACAAAAAAGGATGCGGGTGACAGGATTGCGAGGAGGGCTCGCTTAAGATAAACCAGTGGTAGGTGTTGGCGACATCTTTTTCGGTGGCGGCGCGAAGATATATCTTATCCCCGATAAGCGATGGCGGGGCGTCCAAAATCACTATCTTCTCGGTCATATTATTTACCCTCATACGGTTAATTATTTTTCTTAAAACCCGTAAATCCGCAATAATAAATTATACCCGCCGTAAAAAAGATTGGCAATATTTAAAATTTTGTGATTTATTGATATACTTGATTTTTTATCTTTGAGGGAGTTTAAAGAAAAATATGCGAAAAAATGTAATTTTTCTTATTGTCATTATCCTGCTTTACCTGGTACCGGCGCTGATTCTTTCCGCCGTTTATGGGCCATCGTTCGGATTTCTTTCCGGTGAGGATTGCTGGCGGCCCGATGGTAGTGGGGGCTGGGTGAAACATGGTAATCCCACCGACCCGGCGCCCGCCGAGGCGAGTGTGAATATACCGGTTATTATAAGGTACCTTCCGATTTTTCTTCCGGGGCTGGTATTGATATTGTTTTTATTCACGCCGCTCTCGAACCTTCTGGATAAAAAAGAAAGACCCGCCGGGCCGAAACCCGGCGAGCCTGTCTATGACGAATCCAGCGCGGCGTCAGTGGAAAGTGAGACCGATTCCCCGCCGGACGATAAACCGTCTGCCGGTTAAAAAATTAACCGGTAACTTTTTTAAGGGCGGCCAGAGCCTGGTCATAATCAGGCTCGGTCGTGACTTCGGGCACAATCTGCATATAGGTAATTTTATCGTTTTTATCGACTACCAGTACGGCACGGGCGAGAAGGCGCAGTTCCTTAATCAAAAGGCCATAATTGGTGCCGAAAGAAGCCATGTTGTAATCGGACAGTGTCTGAAGTCTATCAACCGCCCGGGCGGCGCAATAACGTTTCTGAGCGAACGGCAGGTCCATTGAAATAGTATAGAGCGTGGCGTCCTTGTTTATTTCCGCGGCTTTTTTGTTGAAAGTCACCGTTTGCGTATCGCATACCGGGGTGTCAAGCGAGGGTACGACGGAAATAAGCCGTACCCGGCCCTTGCTGTCGGACAGTTTGACCGGTTGCAGGTCATTGTTCAAAACGGTGAAATCGGGAGCCTGGTCGCCGACTTTCAACTGGGGGCCGATGAGAGTCAACGGGTTACCCTTCATGGTAATAACATTTTTTCGTTCCATTTTAGAAACCTCTTTATAATATTAATTAAAATTCGATACTATGTTAAGCTTAACAATGACCCGTCTGGAAAAGTTCATTTTTTATTATGATTCTCAACCGAAATGTAAAAGCTGACTTTTTTTTAAACCAGAAAACAATTGGTTAAGCAGTCATAAAATTCTATATTTAATTTTATGAATCCGGAAAAATACCCTGATTTCATGGCACTGGCTTTGCGGGAAGCGGAGTCGGCTTTCGAGAAGAACGAGGTCCCTGTAGGAGCCGTCGTAGTTTTTGATGACAAAGTCGTCGGGCGGGGACATAATTTAATTGAGACGCTCCATGATGCCACCGCCCACGCCGAGATAATCGCTCTTTCCGCGGCTTATGCTTATTTTAACGACTGGCGACTGGAAAACTGTTTTCTGTTCTCGACACTGGAACCCTGCCTGATGTGTGCGGCAGCGGCGGTACACTCCCGGATTAAAACCATCGTCTATGGTGCCCGGGATCCCAAATTCGGTGGTTGTGGTTCGATATTGAATATCCCCGAGGAAAAGAAACTGAACCATAATATCGAAATTGTCTCCGGTATTTGCGAACAGGAAATAACGCAGTTGATGAAGCTCTTCTTTAAGGAGGTCCGGCAAAATAAAAGGAAGGTGAATTGATGATACCTCATGAAGAATTCGACCGGCGGGTGAAACAGGCACGACTTCTGGCTCTGATGTTTCTGGTTATTATGCCGGTCGTATTTTTGGTTGTCGCCCTTTTTACCCGGACGGAAAGGTTTTATCCTGATGACGGTTCGCGACGTTTTATGCTTTATGTCCTTTTTATCGTCGCTTTTATGGAACCGATCGTATCCATTTTCATCAAAAAATTTCAGGTAAAAAGCTACCTTCAAACAAAGAAAACAGCTCCGAAACCGGGTCCGCTGGCTACCAACAAGCGACTCCCCGAAATTGCACCGGGCCGGTTCTTTATAAATGTGTTAATCACCCAGCTCTCTTTTGTATCCTCTGTTTTTGTTTTAGGTCTGATAGTGTATCTTATCACTAATGACTTATACGATATGGCATATTTTTATGCGCTCGGTATAATCTGGTCATTTATCTTATGGCCGCGTGAAGAAAAAATTACAACTTTTATAAATTTATTAGAGGTATCATGAGTTCGTCATTGTTCGAAGATAAAACGGATCTGGCCCGGATAATAATCAAACCGCTTTATTTCGGGCTTTTAGTCAATATCGTCATCCCGGTGGGGCTGCTATTGGTCTTTTTTTATATTAATAACAATCATTATATCGAGAATCGGGTGGGCGATTTTGCCAATCCGCTGTTTTATATCTTTATCGTGCTGGCTCTGCTTGATGCGGCGTTCGCTCTATGGTGGCGAGGGAAGCTGTTTAAACAACCGATGATTCGCCGGCCCGAAACCTTCGAAAACGACTTCTCCAGCGAATTTCTGGCCCGTTCAAAACCGATTTTTATTCTGATTGCCTTGATTTCCGTTTACGGGTATGTATATTTGATGTTGACCGGCCGCTTCACCGAAGGCGTTTTGTTCGTGGTTTTTTCTTTTGTCGTTTTCCAGGTGGTGCGTCCCCGCTATGGAATGACCAGGAAGCTTATCGAGCGACAGCAACAACTGGTTAAAGAGGGGAAATTCCGAACCGGCTGAGCCTGAAAAAAATCAGTAACTATTAAGTCATTGATTAGTCCGAAAAGCGAGAGCAGTCTTGGTGTGTCCACTTGGGATTATCTTTCTGGGTCATGGGGGTGAAATTATTGTCTTTACAGTTGTTAGAAATTATATAAATTATCTGTCGCATAAAGTATCGACCGGTTAACAGTACTTTTTCAAAAACGGAGAGGTGGCTGAGTGGTCGAAAGCGGCGGTCTCGAAAACCGTTATACCCTTTGGGTATCCAGGGTTCGAATCCCTGCCTCTCCGCCATAATT